>NZ_AJQE01000201.1 GCF_000261685.1 Bradyrhizobium genomosp. I (2014)
CGTAAGTGAGCGGCAGCGTGTTGGTCAGGCCCTGATGGCCGGCGCCGCCCTTGGCGTCGATCGCCATCATCTCGCTCTGGCACATCTTGCCGGTCTCGACGCACATGTTGAGGATCAGGCGGTAGAGATCGGCATCGACGGCGCCCCAGCGCCGCACCGGCTCGTTCTGGCTGGGCTTTTCGAGCTGGAGATATTCCGCGCGGCCGAGCGAGCCGCCGGCCGACCTGGCGCCGGCGATCCAGGCGTCAAAGCCCTTGTCGTCGAGACCCTGGAAGTCGAAGTGCATGCCGGAGAAGCCGGAACCGCTGTAATTCGCCGAGAACCCCTTGTAGGTGCCGGCGTGATTGACGACGGCGTGGAGCTTGGTCTCCATGCCCGGCATCGCGTAGATCTGGCCGGCGAGCGCGGGGATGTAGAACGAATTCATCACCGAGGACGCGGTGATGCGGAAGTTGATCGGACGATCGACGGGCGCGGCCAGCTCGTTGACGGTGGCAATGCCGTAGTCCGGATAGATGAACAGCCACTTCCAGTCGAGTGCTACGACATCGACTTCGAGCGGGGCCTTGGACTGGTCCACGGCGCGGTCGGCATGGATGCGGCCGAGGGTGCGATAGGGGTCGAGCAGATGCGTGCCCATCCAGGTCAGCGCGCCCAGGCAGACGATGATCAGCAGCGGCGCCGACCAGATCACCAGTTCGAGCTTGGTCGAATGGTCCCATTCCGGCTCATAGCGAGCCGAAGCGTTGGACTGGCGGTAGCGCCAGGCGAACAGCACCGTTAGCGCCATCACGGGGAGGACGATCAGGAGCATCAGGACGGTGGAGATGATGACGAGGTCGCGCTGCTGGGCAGCGATGTCGCCGGCTGGCGCCAGCACGACGTAGTCGCAGCCGCTGAGTGCGGCAGCCAGAGGTAGTAGCGCCAGGATCTTGAGACGAGACACGGGCCGAGCCTTTGAGAATGAGTTTCCTTTGCGGAGCCAACGGGTAGCTGCGGCGCAACAATCCGGACATTGGACAATTTGTCCAATGTTGCGGTGCGGGATGTTGGGTCAGACAGGGCGGGATTGCCTGTGCCCCCGCCGGGCGGTCGGCTTTGGTTTTCAGGACGTTAAGGGCGCACGAATGGCGACGGCACAGACCCCCACAATGGCAGATCTCCACACGGGCGAGCACGGCCACGACCAGGCCAGTCCCGGCGAGATCGCCATCGGCGTCATCATCGGCCGCACCTCGGAATTCTTCGACTTCTTCGTCTTCGCGATCGCCTCGGTGATCGTGTTCCCGCGCCTGGTGTTCCCGTTCGCGAGCGAGCTGACCGGCACCCTCTATTCCTTCATGATCTTCGCGCTGGCCTTCATGGCCCGGCCGATCGGCACCGTCATTTTCATGACGATCGACCGGAGTTACGGCAAGACGGCCAAGCTGGTGTCGGCGCTGTTCCTGCTCGGCACCGCCACAGTGGCGCTCGCGTTCCTGCCCGGCTATCGCGAGATCGGCGTCGCCGCGATCTGGCTGCTGGCGCTGGCGCGTATCGCGCAGGGTCTGGCCTGGGGCGGCGCCTGGGACGGCATGGCCTCGCTGCTGGCGCTGAATGCGCCGGCCTCCAAGCGCGGCTGGTACGCGATGGTGCCGCAGCTCGGCGCTCCGCTCGGACTGATCGTGGCGAGCGCGCTGTTCGCCTATTTCGCCGGCAATCTGTCGGCCGACGATTTCTTCGACTGGGGCTGGCGCTATCCGTTCTTCGTCGCCTTCGCGATCAACGTCGTGGCGCTGTTCGCGCGCCTGCGCATGGTGACGACCGAGGAATATGCCTCGCTGTTCGAGACCCGCGAATTGCAGCCCTCGCGCATCTCCGAGACCGTCGCGCGCGAAGGCCAGAACATCATGCTGGGAGCGTTCGCGCCGCTGGCGAGCTTCGCGCTGTTCCACATGGTCACGGTGTTTCCGTTGTCCTGGGTGTTCCTGTTCACCCGCGAAAGCCCGGTGCGCTTCCTGATCATCGAGATCGTCGCCGCCGTGTTCGGCGTCGCCGCGATCGTGATCTCCGGCATCATCGCCGACCGCGTCGGCCGCAAGTCGCTCTTGATGGGATCGGCGATCGCGATCGCGATCTACAGCGGCTTTGCCCCGCAATTGCTCGATGCCGGCGCGTTCGGCGAGACCATCTACATGGTGATCGGATTCATCCTTCTCGGCCTGTCCTTCGGCCAGTCCTCCGGCGCGATCGCCTCGAACTTCCGGCAGGCCTACCGCTACACGGCTTCGGCATTGACCTCGGACATGGCCTGGCTGTTCGGCGCCGGCTTCGCCCCGCTCGTCGCGCTGCTGCTCGCGACCAATCTCGGCGTCATCGCCTCGGGTGCGTATCTCCTGTCCGGCGCGTTCTGGACCCTGCTCGCGCTCTGGCTCAGCGGCCAGCGCGAGGCGGGCGACATGGATGCCGGGCGCTGAGGCTCGAGCAGTAGCCACATCACAGGTGTCGTTGGGTGGGCAAAGGCGCATCGCGCCGTGCCCACCACCTGTCGCTATAATTGAGGGATGGTGGGCACGCTTGCGCTTTGCCCACCCTACGGCGCCGACCGTTGGCTCAATCCGCCACGATCTTCACCCGGTCGCGCACCTTCACCTGCGCGGTGCGGTCGAGGCCGTTCAGCACGCGGAAGCGCTCGGCGGGATGATCGACGCCGTCCATGCGGTGGGAGAGCGATTCCACGGTGTCGCCGGGCTGCACGG
The DNA here is from genome assembly GCF_000261685.1 of Bradyrhizobium genomosp. I (2014). GTDB lineage: Bacteria > Pseudomonadota > Alphaproteobacteria > Rhizobiales > Xanthobacteraceae > Bradyrhizobium. The sequence goes on from NZ_AJQE01000201.1 coordinate 2,739, forward strand.
TGATGACCTTGATGCGCAGCGGGCGCGCGGCCTGGATCTCGTCGAGAGTCAGGCGACGGAATGAGTTGACGGTCTCGCGCGCGTTGCGCTCGCTCTCGGTCGATTTCTGCCGCGTCGCGAAGATGAAGCGGTAGACGTCGCTGCCGAAGCGCAGCGCATAGACCTTGAACTGCCACTGTTCGCCCTTGGCGGTGGCGGACGCCGCCGGAAACCCGTTGATCGTCAGATCCCCGGTCGACGCCTTCTCGACGCCTTCCATCCAGCCGGAATTGAGGTAGTCGCCGAGCGATTGTTCGGCCGGCACGCGCACGACGTCGAAGCGCATCGCCTGTGCGCCGCCCTCGCGCACGCCGATCACGGCCTGCGCGGTATTGTCGAGCGTGAAATTGTCCGGCGCCTGGAAGGTGAAGCCGAGCTTCGGATGCAGGAAACGCCGGCCACGGACAAAACCTTCGCTGGGGTCTTCGCCATAGACGAGGTTGTCGATCGCAGCGAGGTAGCTTTCGCGGTCGCGCTCGGCGCCCTCCGGCGCAGTGTATTGCCGCGCGATATTCTGCGCGTTCTGCACCCGTTCGGGCGTCGCCGGATGCGACGAGGTGAAATCCTGCGCGCGCGGATCGAGCGAGCTTTTGCCGGCCTTCAGTTCGGCATTGCGCTCCATCGCCGAGAGGAAGCGCGCTGCGCCGTAGGGGTCGAAATGCGCGCGGGCGGAAATGCCGACCCCGATGCCGTCGGCCTCGATCTCCTGCTTGCGCGAGAAGCTCGCCATGGTGAGCTTGGTCTTGGCCAGCGCGAGCGCGGTGAGATCGGGATCGTTGCTCATGTCGGTGACGACACGGGTGACGATCGCGGCCTGGCGGGCCTGATCCTCGCGCATCGCGGCGTGCTTGGACAGCACATGCGCCATCTCGTGACTGAGCACGGAGGACAATTCGGACGTATCGCTCGCAAGCGCAAGAAGTCCGCGCGTGACGTAGAGCTGGCCGTTCGGCAACGCGAAGGCGTTCACCGCCCCCGAATTGAGGATGGTGACCTTGTAGCCCTGGTCGGGACGGTCGGAAGCCGCGACCAGCCGGTCGACGGTCTTGCTGACGAGCGCCTCGAGCTTGGGATCGTCATAGGTCCCGCCATAGCTCGCCAGGATGCGCTCGTGCTCCTTCTCGGTGGCCGGGGTTTGGGCGACGGCCGGCTTCGGCTTCGGCATCACGACGGTGGCCGGGGCCGCCCCGGTCTGGAACCGGCCCATGTCGCCACAACCGGCGAGCGAGGTGCCCAGGACGAGGCAAAGCGCTGCCGGCGCAGCCCGCAGGCGGCGGCGTTCACTTCGTACGTGCCGTTCTAGCACCCCATCCACGTCGCTTAACCCGTGCCTGGCCGTTTTAAGGCCTTACCCCAGTCGGCTCGTTTGCGCCCAGCAACTCGACCTGCCCCACGAGGCGCACATCGATCCGTGGCCCCGTATTCCCCTCCACCCAGCCCCGAACTCGAATACGCCGATTCTCCAAGGACTTAAGTGCGATGCCGGCGCTTTCGAACGCCGGTAGCGTGCGCTTTGAAATAGTCGCGGCAAAGCCGCGTGTCCAGTTCCGTCCGAAGTTGAGGTAGGTCGTTGCCCCAGCTTGCCGGACCGACAGGACCTTGCCCTCGACCACCGTAAAGCGCCCGATCTCCGCCAAAATATCGTCCGGACTTTCCGCGTTTTTTATGGCCGACGGGTCAGCCCAGCTGCCCATTTTTTTGTGCCGTGCCACGGCTTCGGACGCCATCAGGGCGGCCGCGCAGTCCTTGTCGGTGATCTCGGCGGAGACCATGGCGTCGCCCTGGGCGAGCAGCATGGCCTGTACCGAGACCTCGCTTTCGCCGACGAAGATCAGCGCGCCCTGGCGGCCGTAGCGGTCGGGCGTGTCGTCAGCGCTCCGCAGCGTCACGTCGCGGCCGGCCAGCAGCGATGCCAGCGCCTGCTTCGTGGTCGCCGTCGGCTCGATTCCCATGAGACGGATTTCGCGACCGTCGTCGAGACGCAGGCTGCGTGCATCAACGATGGCGGCGACGCGGCCTTCACCTTGGGATTCGAATTGGCAGGGCGTCGCAAACGCGGTGCGATCCGCGACAATGAGAAATGCGACGATGAGGTGAAGCAGTCGCGTCACGTGACCCGGAGAGGTTGCATTGCGTGCCAACCTTAACTCACGCGCAGCGGGTCGCGAAGAGGCTTTGTCATGCTCTGTCATTGCGAGGAGCGAAGCGACGAAGCAATCCAGTCTCTGCGGAAAGATCCGGCCGTTATATCAAGAGGGGTCGGCCCTCGGCCGGTGCTAAACTCGCAATGACGTGGAAGCAGGATACCACACTCCACCATTCCGCTTTGCGGAAAACATGCGCGGCAATTCTGCTCTCGCAACGTCCGCGCGCTTGCTGCGCTGTTGCGCATGCGCCATGATTGCGGCAATAGCGATAGCGAACAGCTGTAGCCAAGAGCTATAGCCAAGAGCAATAACCAAGCCGCCATCAGAGTACGGCGCGATAAGGGAGGTCTTTTCGATGAAGCATATTCTGTCCGGCATTTTTGCCGCCGCGTTTGCCCTCAATGCGAGCGCCGCGCAGGCTCAGGACAAGCCGCCGCTGAAGATCGGCGGCATCCTCGACATGTCGAGCCTCTATGCCGACATCACGGGTCCCGGCAGCGAGACCGCGGCCAAGATGGCCGTCGAGGATTTTGGCGGCGAGGTGCTGGGGCGCAAGATCCAGGTGCTCGCGGCCGACCATCAGAACAAGGCCGATCTCGCCGCCAACATCGCTCGCGACATGCTCGACAACCAGGGCGTCGAGATGATCTACGATGTCGCGGCCTCCGCGACCGCGCTGGCCGCCGGCGAGATCGCCAAGGCGCGCAACAAGATCATCATGTTCAACGGTCCGGGCTCGATCCGTCTCACCAACGAGGCCTGCGGCCCCTACACCATCCACTACGTGTTCGACACCTTCGGCCAGGCCAACGTGACCGGCCTGGCGGCGGTGAAGTCGGGCCTCGACACCTGGTTCTTCCTCACCGCCGATTACGCCTTCGGCCAGGATCTGGAGAAGGACACCAGCAATGTCGTGACCAAGACCGGCGGCAAGGTGCTCGGCAGCGTGCGCCATCCGCTCAACACGTCGGACTTTTCGTCGTTCCTGCTTCAGGCCCAGGCCTCCAAGGCCAAGGTGATCGGGCTTGCGAATGCCGGCGGCGACACCGTCAACGCCATCAAGCAGGCGGCCGAGTTCGGCATCACCAAGGGCGGCCAGAAGGTCTCGCCGCTGCTCGCCTTCGTCTCCGACATCGACTCGATCGGGCTCGAGACCGCGCAGGGCCTGTTGCTCGCCGAGGCGTTCTACTGGGACCTCAACGACGACACGCGCGCATTCTCGAAGCGCTTCATGGAGCGCACCAAGCGGGTGCCGACCTCGGCGCAGGCCGGCGTCTATTCCTCCGTCACACACTACCTGAAGGCCGTGAAGGCCGCCGGCACGACCGACGCCGCGGCGGTGATGAAGGTGATGAAGGAGACGCCGATCAACGACTTCTTCGCGAAGAATGGCAAGATCCGCGAGGACGGCCGCATGATTCACGACATGTACCTGTTCGAGGTGAAGAAGCCGTCGGAGTCCAAGGGCCGCTGGGACGATTACAAGCTGCTCGCCACCGTGCCCGGCAACGAGGCGTTCCAGTCACTCGAGCAGTCGCGCTGCCCGCTGGTGAAGAAATGACGGCGTGACGCAGTCACGCCGTCATCCCGGGGCGCGAAGCGTGCCCGGGATCTCGAGGTTCCGGGTTCTCGCTTTGCGAGCCCCGGAACGACGGAGGACATAACAACAAGGGAGACGTCCTGTGAGCAACGACATGGTCCTGCAGAAGCTCGAAGGCGGGCTGCTCACCATCACGATGAACCGCCCGGAGCGGAAGAACGCGCTCAATCCGGACATGGTCGCCGGGCTGGTCGAAGCGGCCCGGCGCGCGGCCGACGATCCCGAGGTGCGGGCGGTGCTGTTCAAGGGCGCGGGCGGCTCCTTTTGTGTCGGCGGCGACGTCAAGTCGATGGCGGCCGGCCGCGCGCCGTTGCCGTTCGAGCAGAAGCTTGCGAATCTGCGGCGCGGCATGGAGGTCTCGCGCATCCTGCATCAGATGCCGAAGCCCGTGGTGGCGCAGCTCGATGGTGCCGCCGCCGGCGCGGGCCTGTCGATGGCGCTGTCCTGCGACCTGCGCATCGCCGCCGAATCCTGCAAGATCACCACCGCTTTTGCAAAAGTCGGCTTCTCCGGCGATTACGGCGGCACCTATTTCCTGACCCAGCTGCTCGGCAGCGCGCGGGCGCGCGAGCTCTATCTGATGTCGCCGGTGCTGACTGCCAGGGAAGCGCATGCGATCGGCATGGTGACAAAGGTCGTCCCCGACGCCGAGATCGACGCCGCCGCCCACGAGCTCGCGCTATCGCTGGCGCAGGGCCCGTCGATCGCGCTCGGCTTCATCAAGCGCAACATCAACAACGCCGAGCATCTGGCGCTGGAGGATTGTTTCGACGGCGAGGCGATCCATCACACCCGCTGCGGCGACACCGAGGACCACAAGGAGGCCGCCAAGGCCTTCGTCGAGAAGCGCAAGCCGACATTCAAGGGCGCATGACGATGGCGTCCTATATGCGGCTGCGGCAGATCTGCCTGGTCGCGCCGCAGCTCGCGCCCGTCATTTCCGACATCGCGGAGATCATGGGCCTTTCCGTCTGCTACCGCGACGGCAATGTCGCGAAGTACGGCCTGGAGAACGCGCTGCTCCCGGTCGACACGATTTTGCTGGAGGTGGTGGCACCCTTCAAGGACGGCACCACCGCCGGCCGCTTCATCGAGAAGACCGGCGGCCGCGGCGGCTATATGGCGATCTTCTGCTGCGATGATCCGGACGAGCGCGGCCGCAACGCCAACGCCCTCGGCGTTCGCACCGCCAACGTCATCGACCATGTGCCCTATCACGGCGTCCAGCTCCACCCGCGCGACTGCCGCGCCGCCTTCATCGAGTTCAATCACACCGAAGGCAGTGATGACATTCTGGGCGCCTATCCGCCGGCGGGACCGGATTGGCAAAAATTCATTCGCAAGGACGTGACGCAGGCACTGACGGCGGTGGAGATGCAGAGCCCGGATCCGGCAGGGCTGGCGGAGCACTGGGGCAGGATCATCGGCGTTGCGCCGAGTGGCGATGCCGAACTGAAGCTGCCGAACGCGACGTTCCGCTTCGTCAAGGGCGCCGGCGAGATCATGAGTGCGCTGGAGTTTCGGGTGGCTGACGTCGCGCGTGTGCTGCATGCCGCCAAGGCGAAGGGGCTAGCGGTCGCGGGGAACGAGTTTCTGCTCGGCGGCGTGACGTTCCGGCTTGCCGCCTGAGCTGCTGCCACACCCACCGCAGTGGTCCCGGACAAGCGAAGCGCCGATCCGAGACCCATCACCACAGGGAGTGATTTGGCGAAGACTCGCGGTGAACAGCTTTGCGCTGCAATCTCTCCCTGTGGTTATGGAGATCCCTGCTTTCGCAGGGACGACAGAGAAATTGTGGCGGCGCTGGTGTGGTACGGCGCGTCACCTTCCCTTGAAGTTCGCGGCCCGCCGTTCTTCCGTCGCCTTCACGCCTTCCTTGAAGTCCTCCGTCGCACGTAGGCGCGTCTGCTCGGCGAGCTCGTGGTTGGTCGCGGCCATCACGCGGTCGGCGAGGCCGGCGCGCATCGTGGCGCGGGTCGAGAGCAGGCCGAGCGGGGAGCATTCGGCGATCTCGCCGGCGAGCTTCATCGCGGCCGATTTCACCTGGTCCTGCGGCACCAGCTCGTTGGCGAGGCCCCATTTGTAGGCCTCTTCGCCGGTGACGCGGCGGCTGGTGTAGAACATCAGCTCTGCGTTGTTCTTGCCGATCAGTTCGGGCAGCGTCACGGTGAGGCCGAAGCCGGGATGGAAGCCGAGCTTGGTGAAGTTCGCGGAGAAGCGCGCCTCGGGGCAGGTGACGCGGAAATCGGCCGACACCGCGAGCCCGAGCCCGCCGCCGATGGCGGCACCCTGCACGGCGGCGACGATCGGCTTCTTGGCGCGGAAGATGCGTACGGCCTGGATGTAGAGATGGTTGATCGGGCCGAGACTGTCGGCGGGGTCGCCTTTCTTCTCGGCCTCGCGCGCCTCCTGCGCCTGCCGCGCCGGATCCCCAAAATTGGCGCCGGCGCAGAACGCCTTGCCCTGCGCGGAGAGCACGGACGCACGGATCTCGATGTCGCGATCGAACTCTTCGAGCGCATCCGCGATCTGGTTGATCAGCGAGATGTCGAAGAAGTTGAGCGGCGGGCGGCGGATGTCGATGGTGCCGACATGCCCGACCTTCTCGACGCCGATATCCTTGTAGGTGCTCATGGTGGTCCTCGTTTGAATTGGCGCAAGTCCCGTCCGCGGGGCTGGCGCAAGCCACATCCGCGCGACTAGCGCAAGCCAAGTCCGCGGGCGATGATGCCGCGCAGCACCTCGGTGGTGCCGCCCTGGATGGTGAGTTTCGGCGCGGTCTTGATGGCGAAGTCGAGCTGCCGCTCCAGCGTCTCGCGGTTGCTCGCGGTCTCCTCGACAAAGGCGGCGAGATCGCGCACGCGATGCGGCAGCTGCTGCTCCCAGACGGTGCCGATGTCCTTGACGATGGAGGCCTCGACCACCGGCTCCTTGCCGGCCTCGAGCATGCCGGCGACCGAGACCGACATGCGCCGCATGGTGTGGAGCTGCGCCACCAGGCGTCCGATGCCCTCGGCGCTGCGCGTGTCCGGATTGGGGCCGACTGCGCGCACCAGCTCGGTCAGCACGTAATAGGTCTCGAGGAAGCGCTCGGGGCCCGAGCGCTCGTAGGCGAGCTCGCTCGTCGCCTGCTTCCAGGCGCCGTCGACCTCGCCGAGCACGTGATCGTCGGGAATGAAGTGGTCGGTGAAGACGACCTCGTTGAACTCGTATTGGCCGGTGATCTGGCCGATCGGGTTCACCTTGATGCCCGGCTGCTTCATCTTGACCAGGAACTGGGTCAGGCCGTGGCGGCGGTTTTCCTTGGTCGGCGGCGAGGTCCGGAAGATTGCGATCATGTAGTCGGCGATATGCGCCGACGAGGTCCAGATCTTGGTGCCGTTGATGAGATAGCCGCCGTCGGTCCTGGTCGCGCGCGTCTTCGCCGCGAACAGGTCGGAGCCGGAGTTCGGCTCGCTCATGCCGATGGCAAAGCAGATCTCGCCGCGGCAGATGCGCGGCAGGATGTCCATCTTGATGTGCTCCGGCGCGTATTTCAGAAGCACCGGCCCGCTCTGGCGGTCGGCGACGAAGAAGCGCCGCGTCGGCGCGTTGGCGACGCGCATCTCCTCGGTCACGACGTAGCGTTCGAGGAAGGAGCGTTCCTGGCCGCCATATTTCTTCGGCCAGGTCATCCCCAGCCAACCCTTCGCGCCGACCCGGCGGGAAAATTCCGGCGCGTCGGTATCCTCGCGGTTGGGCTTGTGCGGATCGAAGGTGCCGGCGGCGATTTCCTCGGCGAGGAAGGCGCGTACTTCCTTGCGCAATTGCTCGCATTTCTCCGGCAGGCGGATCGGATCGAAACGGAGGGCAGCGGTCATTGTTGTCTCGTCTCCTGATCAGCGCGACGCCACGAGCGGCCACAATTCGTCGGCGCCGCGGTTTGCGACCAGCTTGCCGAGCTCGACGGCCCAATGGCTTTCCGAGCCGAAATCGTCGCGCCAGGCCAGCGCCCGCAGCGAATAGCGGTGCAGGATATGCTCCATGGTGAAGCCGATCGCGCCGTGGACCTGATGGGCGATGCCGCCGCCTTTCTCGGCTGCTTCCGCGCAGCGGATCTTGGCGGAGGCGGCTTCGAGGTAGACCTCGTCGTCGAACGCCTTTGCGTTCGCAATGGCATCGGCGGCAGACGTCGCCGCCGCAAGCGCCGCGGCGGACTCGCCGGCAAGGCGCGCGAGATTGTGCTGCACCGCCTGGAATTTCGAGATCTTCTTCTCGAAGGCGACGCGCTCGTTGGAATAGCGCACGGAGATGTCGAGCATGGATTCCAGCGCACCTGCGATCTGAAGGCTGCGCGCGACGCCGCCCATCAGCATCAGCGTGGTCTGGTCAAAACCTTTCGGCGCGGGCTTGAGAGTGACGGGCTGGACTTTGTCGAGCGTCACGGTGTCACTGTGGTCGTAGCCGACATTCAGCCCGGCCTCGATCCGCGCCTTGGTCGCATCGACCAGCGCGATGGAAACGCCATCCTTGCCGTGCGCCAGCACCGCGAAGTGCTTCGCTGTCTTCGCGAACGGCACGCCGCGGGCGCGGCCGGAGAGAGCGCCGTCGGCATCGAGGGCGACGCGGTCCTTCGGCGATCCCGGCAGCACGGTCATCTCGCCTTCGGGCGAGGCGATCCTGGCCTGCGCCAGCAGCCAACCCGCCAGCATGGTCTCGGCCAGGGGTACCGCGACCGCGAAACGGCCGGCGGCGTTCAGCAGCGCAAAGCCATCGGCAAGGCTAGCGCCGGAGCCGCCGAGGTCGTCGGGCACCCATGACAATGGCAGGCCCGCCTCGCTCAGCGCCTGCCACAGCGGCGCTTGCCACGAACCCTTCCTGTCGTTGTTGATGGTTTGCGGGTCGGCGAGATCGGCGAAGATTTTCTCCGCGGTCTCGACGACGATATTGTCACTCTCCGCCACAGCGTTCCCCGTGTCTTGCCATTGGCGCGTCCCGCCTCCCTGGGCCGGCGCGCAGCTTCTTCTTGCGCCGGATGATCAGAAAAAGCCATGGCCCTGACAAGCGTTGATCGCAGATCAACCTGCGGCGCGGGCATGGGCGCAAGGACAATAGGAGGCTAATTCCGCTTAGCGGAGTTTGCTCGATTTGCAGGGCGCGGCAAACTCGCTAAAGAGAACATCAACGTCGGAACAGGGGAAGGAATTCGGGATGGCAAAGGACAGTTTGTGCGCAATCGTGACGGGGTCCGCCTCCGGTCTTGGCGCAGCGACTGCGGAGATTCTCGCGCGGAGCGGGGCACGGCTCGTTATCAACTATTCGTCGAGCCAGAAGGAGGCCGAGGCCACGGCCGAACTCTGCCGCAAGGCCGGTGCGGCCGAAGTCCTGGTCGCGCAGGGCGACGTTTCCAAAGATGAGGATTGCCGCAAGATCGTGGCTGCCGCCAGCGCCTGGGGCCGGCTCGATATCCTCGTCAACAATGCCGGCACCACCAAGCACGTCGCTCACGCCGATCTCGACGGATTGTCGGCGGAGGATTTCCAGCGGGTCTACGGCGTCAACACCATCGGCCCGTTCCAGATGGTGCGCGCGGCGCGCAGCCTGCTCGAGGCGGGCGCGAAGGCTTCCGGGCGGCCTTCCGCAGTGGTCAACGTGTCCTCGGTGGCCGGCATCAGCGGTGTCGGCTCGTCGATTGCGTACGCCGCGAGCAAGGGCGCACTCAACACCATGACGTTGTCGCTGTCCCGCGCGCTGGCGCCGCTGATCCGCGTCAACACGGTATGCCCGGGCTATATCGATACCCCCTGGTTCACCAAGGGCCGCGGCGAGGCCGGAGCCAAGCAGGTGCGCGACAGCGTGGTGGCGAAGGTGCCGCTGAAGGTCGCGTCGACCGCAGAAGACATCGCGCAGCTCGTCTGCTTCCTGGCGATGCCGGCCTCCAGCAACATGACCGGCGAGGTCGTGCGCATGGATGCGGGGATGCATCTGATTACGTGATTGGTGCTGTGCTCTCTCCACGTCATGGCCGGGCTTGACCCGGCTTGACCCGGCCATCCACGTGTTGCCGCGCGGATAGAAAGACGTGGATGCCCGGGTCAAGCCCGGGCATGACGGCGACGCGGTAGTGTGCCGACTTCAACGCGAAGAGGCGCTACCCCTTGATCACGCCGCTCGCCACCAGCCGGTGCCAGATGAACAGCACCACCACCGCGCCGACCGTGGCCATGATGAAGCCGGCGCCCTGGTCGGGACTGTAGTGGCCGATGGCCTGGCCGATGAAGGTCGCCAGAAATGCGCCGGCGATGCCGAGGATGGTGGTGAGGATGAAGCCGCTCGGATTGTTCGGTCCCGGCGCCAGCCAGCGCGCGATGAGGCCGGCGACGAAGCCGACGACGATGATCCACAACAGGCCGCCCATGCTCATGAGTGTGCTCCCCTTCCCGAGAACGCTTCGAGCATGATCCGGAGAAGTGTGCCGCGGTTCTCCGAAGAGACCATGCTCAGATCAAGAACTTCAGATTCGTCCCGACAGCTCGTTCTCGGTCGGCAGTCGTCCGTCCGGCGTCAGATGGTCGATCATCTGCGGCAGATACTGGCTGAGGCCGGAGAGCAGTTCCTCGCGTGACAGGCCGCTCTGGGCGGACAGGCTTTCGATCTGGTCGGCGCCGAGTGCGCTGGCGAGATCGCCGGGCGCGATCGGCTTGTTCTGGCCCTTGCCGACCCAGGAATTCGCGGCGTCGCCCTGGCCGCCCTGCTGGAGCTGGTTGAGGAGATCGCCGAGCCCGCCGCTCAGCACGGTTCCGGCCGCGCCGCCCGCGAGCAGGCCGCCGAGGCCGCCTTTGAGAATGTCGCCGAGCCCTCCGCCCGCGCCGGCATTCACCGGCGGAGGCGCCGGCGCCGGTTGCGGTGCCGCGCCGGACTGATTTGCGGTCATATGCTTGAACGCCTTCCAGGCGAGCAGGCCGAGCAGCGCCATGGTCATCGGCGACATGCCGCCGGAGGATTTCTCGGAGCTCGGCGTAGAGGGGCCGCGCGGTCCGTTCTGCATGCCATTGAGGACGTCGAGTAGACCCATGGTGCTCTCCTTTGGCGTCTCGTTCGGCGAGTGCTCGCCGCTGACTGCCCCCGGGGCGAGAACATATGGGGCTCTCATGACGGTTACAAGGCGGATGCGCCGTAGCCGCGGGGCCTTGGCCTCTGCTATCGAAAGCCGGTCATTCAGGGAGCGGGGTCAGTGGATACGGATCGACCGATCGTAGTCGCCGGCGCGGGCGCCATAGGCTGTTTCGTCGGCGGCATGCTGGCGGCTGCCGGCCGCCGCGTTGCGCTCCTGGTACGGCCGCGGGTGAAGACCGAGATCGAACGGTTCGGCCTGCGGCTCACCGATTTCGACGGCTCCGAGACGAGGCTTGGCGAGACGAGGCTTGGCGCGGGTCAGCTCGCGCTATCGGAGGACCCCGCGGTCCTCCACAGCGCCGGCATCGTGCTGGTCACGGTGAAGAGCGCCGACACCGCCGATGTCGCGGACCAGATCGCGCAGCATGCGCCGCAGGATGCCGTCATCGTCTCGCTCCAGAACGGCATCGGCAATGTCGCGGCGCTGCGCCAGCGTCTCGTCGGCCGCCGCGTGCTCGCCGGCATGGTGCCGTTCAACGTGATCGCGATGGGCGAGGGCCGTTTCCACCGCTCGACCTCCGGCGACATCCACGTGGGAGAGGATCCGGGGAACACGGCCGCCGCGCTCTCGGTGGCCGGCCTGACGGTGCGCGCCAGCGGTGACATCACCGGCGTGCAATGGGGCAAGCTGATCATCAATCTGAACAATGCGCTCAGCGCGTTGTCGGACTTGCCGCTCGCCGCGCAATTGGCAAGCCGCGACTGGCGAAGGCTGTTCGCGGACCAGATGGCGGAAGGGCTGGCTGCGCTGAAGGCCGCCGGCATCGCTCCGGTCTCGTCAACGCCGATCCCGATGAGCTGGTCTCCGACCTTGCTGCGGCTGCCGGATGCGATCTTCAAGGCCATCCTGGGACGCACGATGAAGATAGATCCCGAGGCGCGCTCCTCGATGTGGCAGGATTTGAAGCAGGGCCGCAAGACCGAGATCGACTATCTCCAGGGCGCGGTCATCGCACTCGCCGAGCAAAATCGTGTCGACGTGCCGCTGATGCGCCGCATTGTTGCGCTGATCAAGGAAGCCGAGGCGGCCGGCAACGGTCCGCCGCGGCTGACGCCGCGGCAGATTCGCGGGTCGGCGTGAGTGTGAAGGAGGAACTCGATGAAGCGTTGGTTGATGGCTGGGCTCGCGATCGCCGCGCTCTGCGGCGCCTCGACGCTGGCCTGTGCGAGGCCGCCGACGGTCGTGAACTCGCCCGGCTATGACAGGCGATTGCAGGAGAGCCGGTCGCAGCTGGGGAGTTCGCCGACAGTAGCGGAGCCTGCGAGTACGCCGTCGGTCAAACCGAAGCACCGCAAGAAGAAGCGCACGAATTGAGATGACACCTGCCGCCTTCACCAGAACCGCAGTGCTGGGATAGCGTCGCGACTGCATCAACGTCGTCATTGCGGGCGCAGCGACGCAATCCAGAGTCGTTCCGCGAGGGATTCCGGAATCTTCGCCGCGCCCGCAATGACGGTCCCAGCTTCAGCCCTTCTTCGCGGGCTTGCTCGGTGTCGGGTTGAACAGCTTCTTCAGATCGTTCAAGCTTTCCGACAGCCGCGGCCATTCGCAGGAGAACGAGCCCTTGGTGCAGGGCGCGCCCTTCGGCCTCGGGCCTGCGGCCTGCTGGACCTTCGGCCGGCCGACCGGGATAGGCACGCGCTCGACCTCGGTTCGCAGCGCGACCTGCTGAAACTGCCGTACCTGTTGCTCCTGCTGCTCGCGCTGCTGGCGGGCAGTGGCCTGGGCCGCTTCGTTGCTGCGGCGCTGCTGGGCGAGGTAGGCAGTGTAGGCTTCGTCGATCTTCTTCTGCTCCTCGGGCGTCGGATTGGGGCCGGCGATGTCGAAGGTGCGATCCTGGAGGAAGTCGTAATAGGAATAGCCGCCGCCCGGCTTGCGGCGGCCGGCAAACTTGGCGTTGCAATCGGCCAGCGCGGATGTCTTCTCGGCCTTGGTGGCGGCCTTCTCGGCGGCGTCGGCGCACTCCTCGAAATCAACCGGCGCGCGCTTCCACCATTGCGCCTCGGCATGCGCATGCGTCAGCAGGAAAAACCCTGCTGCGGTAACGAAAAGCTGCGCCGCACGACGCGATGTAGACACGGCCGACATTCTGCGAGAGCAATCCCTGCAAGACTCAACCCGGACTGAGTCGAAACGGATTTTTGCCCCTTTATTGCCGCCTTGTCACCCATGGAACCAGGGAATTTCATGTCTGTAATGCTGACATTTTATGCTTGACGTGGCGCGAGAGTCACAGCGCCGCGCCCGCAGGCTGTTACACTCATGCCGCGAGCGCCTTACTCCCGAAGTGACGCCAAGAAGACGAAGTGGAAACGCCTGATGCTGCTGCCCCTGTCCGACGTGCCGCGCTGGTACGCTGAACGCAAACCGCATGGCACGATCGCTATCCGTCACGGGCAGGACGCGCTGACATGGGACGAGCTCGAGCGCGGCGCCAACCGGCGCGCGCGGGCCTTTGCAGCCAAGGGCGTCAAGCCCGGCGATTTTGTCGCGATCGGCTTGCCGAACGGCAACGCGTTCTTCGAGACCACCTTTGCGGTATGGAAGTGCGGGGCAACGCCGACCTCGCTGTCATGGCGGCTGCCGCGCGGCGAAGCCGCTGCCGTGCTCGACATCCTCAAGCCCGCGCTGGTGGTTGGCGGCGAGGCCGACTGGAATGCGCCGAACCGGCTGCCCGCGGACTTCGGGCCGGAAGGTTTCTCGGACGAGCCGCTCGATGCCCCGGTGGCGCGCTACTGGAAGGCGATGACCTCCGGCGGCTCGACCGGCCGTCCCAAGGTGATCCTCGATCACCAGCCGGCGGTGACCGACACGGTGGCCGCGCCGCCGCTCAACATCCCCTTCGGAGTCTCGCTGCTCAATCCCGGCCCGCTCTACCACAATGCGCCGTTCATCGTGTCGCACTATGCGCTGTTCACCGGCGGCAAGCTCACAGGCCTTGCCAAGTTCGATGCCGAGGAGACGCTGCGCCAGATCGAACGCGAGCGCGTGCAATGGGTCAATTTCGTGCCGACCATGATGCACCGGATCTGGGCGCTGCCGGAGAACGTGCGCAACGCCTACGATGTGTCGAGCCTGCAGACCGTCTTCCACATGGCTGCGCCGATGCCGCCCTGGCTGAAGGAGAACTGGATCGCCTGGCTCGGGCCCGAGCGGATCTGGGAGCTCTATGGCGGCACCGAGCGGCAGGGCGCCTGCATCATCTCCGGCACCGAATGGCTGACGCACAAGGGCTCGGTCGGCAAGATCGGCGAGATGGCGCGCCTGCGCATCATCGGCGAGGACGGCAACGACGTCGCGCCGGGCGAGACCGGCGAGATCTACTTTCTCAACAACGACGGCAAGGACGCCACCTATCACTATCTCGGCGCCGAGCCGAAACGCCGCACCGACGGCTGGGAGTCGCTCGGCGATATCGGCAGGTTGGATGCGGAAGGCTATCTCTATCTCGGCGACCGCCTCGCCGACATGGTCTTGCGCGGCGGCGCCAACATCTATCCGGCCGAGGTGGAGGCTGCGGTCTCCGCCTGCCCCGGCGTGCGTTCGTGCGTCGTGGTGGGCTTGCCCGATCCGGAATTGGGCCAGCGCGTGCATGCCATCATCGAACCGGAGGGCGATGCCGACGGCCAGGCCATCGCCGACGGCATGGCGGAATTCTTGAAGGACCGGCTCAGCCGCTACAAGCATCCGGAAAGCTTCGAGATCGTCGATACCGCGCCGCGCGATGATTCCGGAAAAGTCCGCCGCACGCTGTTGCGCGATGAGCGCGCGGCGTGGATGAAGGAGGGGCGCGCCTTCCGGATCTGGCCGGCGAAGGCGCAGGCGCATGAGTAGGACGAGTACGGAAGGACTGACATGACGATCACGATCGCAGCGAACAGCGTGCCGAAGCCGCCGGCCGATATCATCGAGGGCTTCCGCGGCGCGCCGACCTCGGTGATCTCGGACAATCTCGCCCGGTTGCCGGGCGCGGTGGGGCTGAGACCGTATCATCGCGGCGGCAAGCTGGTGGGGACGGCTTTCACCGTGCGCACCCGGCCCGGCGACAATCTCGCCATCCACCGCGCGCTCGAACTGGTCGGCCCCGGCGACGTCATCGTGGTCGACGGCGGCGGCGACGAGACGCGGGCGCTGGTCGGCGAGATCATGAAGAACATCGCGCAGTGGCGCAAAGCGGAAGGCTATGTCATCGACGGCGCGATCCGCGACGTCGCGGCGTTCGCGGCCGACGACTTTCCCTGCTATGCGCGTGCGGTGATCCATCGCGGCCCCTACAAGAACGGCCCCGGCGAGATCAACGTGCCCGTTGCCGTCGGCGGCAGCGTGATCTCCCCCGGCGACATCATCGTCGGCGACGAGGACGGCGTGGTGTCGTTTCCCGCCGCCGGCGCCGCCGCGCTGCTCGACGCCGTCCGCGCCCAGGTCGCGCGCGAGGAGGAGACGCTGAAGGCGATCCGCGAGGGCCGCTATCAAGGCTCATACGGCAAGTCCTGATCGGAGAGGAACGAAGGGGAGGATGGCGTGAGCCAGAAGGACGAATTCCACAACATCGACGATGCCAGCGACGGCCTCTTCCGCGAGCTGGCGGCGGGGGTGACCACGCGCATCTTCTCCGGCGAGCAGGCGATGCTGTCGGTGGTGACGCTGGCGCCGCATGCGCAAGGCACGCTGCACCATCATCCCGAGGAGCAATGGGGCGTGCTGCTCGACGGCTCGGCGATCCGCGTCCAGGGCGACGAGGAAATCCCGGTGAAGAAGGGCGACTTCTGGCGCACGCCCGGCAACGTGCCGCACACCATGCGCGCCGGTCCCGACGGCGCCCGCGTGCTGGACATTTTCAGTCCGCCTCGGCCAGAATACAAAAAAGCGGGGTCGGGTTTCGGCACGACCTGAAGCGCTCGAGAACAAAAAACAAAGAGCAAAATCAAAAGGGAGGGGACCATGACGATCACACGACGGGTGCTGCCGGCCGCCTTCTTCGACAAGCAGGTCGCCTATTGGGGCAAGGTGGTGAAGGACAACAATATCAGGGCGTGAGGCCCTCTTCCCGGGAGACCATCCCAAGTCCAGTGCCAAGTCCAGTGCGCTCGCGCAGCCTTGAGCGTCAGAGCATCTTGCTGACGATATTTTTCATGTCCGCTGCCGAGAACGCGCGCAGCGTTTCGGTGCGGACGTTGCCGAGTGCGCCGAGACTAAGGCCGAGCGACATTGCGGCGGCCTCATCCGGAGCCTCGAGAACCGTCACAACGTCATATCGTCCCTGCGTCCAGACGATCTCCTTCACGGTCACGCCGAACGTCTTGGCCATCTCCTTGAGGGCCTCCGCCCGCTTCGGCGAGTCCTTGACGTTGCGGACTCCCTGATCAGTGAAATTTCCCAGCACGACATAGGTCACCATGGTCGTCCTCCCTGGTTGGAATCCAGATGAAACTCTTGCGTGAGGAAACCACGCCGAGCTTGCCACAGCGGCTGAGACAGCGCTACTTGCACGTTGGGGAACGTCAGCGACTGCGACTTATTCGGTCAGGACAACGGCCGCGCGAAGCTGAGCTCGTGGCCATCCGGGTCGGTGAGATGGAAGTAGCGCTCGCCCCATTCGGCATCGCGCGGCGTGGTCGACGGCTGCCATCCCGCAGCACGGGCCTGCTCATAGGTCGCGTCGACGTCGGCGACATGGAAGATGACGCGGCCCCACCAGGACCAGCGCTTGTCGTCCGGCTGCGCCGTCAGGTTGAGATAGCCGCTGCCGGCGCGAAAGCTCGTGAATGCCGCGGTCTCGCCGCCATACAGCAGCTCGAACCCGAGCGAGCGGTAGAAGTGCACGGCGCGCGCCATGTCATGGGTGCCGAGCGTGATGGCGCTGATGCTCTCGATCATGTGGACTGCTCCGCCAAGAGGGATTGGACCGGGATTGTACAGCCGCCTTGCTCAGCTTGACGATCGTCAGGCCCGCCTTGCGGCTGGCGAACCGCATCCTGCTCTGCTATGAGGGGGCCGAGCCCGCCCCGCGGGTTCCGCGGTCCCGTAGCTCAGCCGGATAGAGCGGCGGTTTCCTAAACCGTAGGTCGCATGTTCGAGTCATGCCGGGATCGCCACTCTCTTCCTCTGCTATCGCGTATCAGGCCGCGATCCGCGCAAAGCGCTTGCGATATTCGGCGGGTGTCACGCCGACATGGCGGGCGAATGCGCGGCGCAACGTGTCCGCGTCGGCAAAACCGCAATGCAGGGCCACCTGCTTGGGCGCTTCGTTTCCAAGCTCCAGCAAGCGTCGCGCTGCGTTGACGCGGGCCTCCTCGACCCAGGTCGCGGGGGTGGTTCCGACTTCGGCCCGGAATAGCCGCGCAAAGTGACGCGGGCTGATGTCCATGCGTGCCGCGAGGCTCGCGACGCTGTGGTCCAGCCCAGGATTGGCGGCGACCCAGCGCTGCAGTTCCTGCAGTGCGGCCCGGCCGGCGGGGGCGGTCTCTCCCTTGCGGCTGAACTGCATTTGTCCGCCCGGGCGCTTGAAGAACATCACCAGCTGGCTCGCAACCTTCATCGCCGTCTCGCGCCCGAGATCCTCCTCAACGAGAGCGAGCGCGAGATCGAGCCCCGCAGTGACGCCAGCAGCCGTGCGAAGCTTGCCGTCGGTGACGTAGATCGCGTCCTTGTCGACGGTGACTGACGGGAATTTCTCGGCAAGCAGGTCGGCGACCGCCCAGTGTGTCGTGACTCGTCTGCCGTCGAGGAGTCCCGCCGCGGCAAGGAAGAAGGCGCCGCTGCAAACCGATCCGAAGCGCCGGGTCCTGGTCGCCCGCCGGCGGAGCCAATCGGTCACGATGCCGTCAGCCGGCGCGTCGCCGGCGTGCGGGCATCCCGCGATCAGCAATGTGTCGATGCTCTCCTGGAAGCCGCGATCGATGATCCGGTCCGGCATCAGTCGTACGCCTGAAGAGCTGCGAATCGGGCCGGGTTCCGCTCCAGCCACCAAAAGCACATAGGCCAGGTGGCCGGCCTGCACGTTGGCCTCGGCGAAAACGTCGAGCGGTCCCGCCACGTCGAGAAGCTGCACTCCGGGCAAAGCCACGATCACGACTGTCCTCGGTTTCGGCTTCCCGCTCATGTCCGCCTCGGTCGGTATTTGTCCGTTTTAGACGTATTACGTCAATTGAAGACAGAATAGCCCGGATCTAGCTTGCGGGCGACCAGAAATTTTCAGGAGAGCCTCATGCCACAGATTGCCAAAGCCGCCGCCATTCCCGACAGCAAGCTGGCGCGCGCCGTCACCGACTACATCCGTGACACCGAGACGGACCTGCTCTTCAACCATTCCAGCCGCGTCTATCATTTCGGCGCGCTGGCCGGCATTCGCCGCGGGCTGAAATTCGACCGCGAACTGCTTTATGCCGGCGCGATGTTCCACGACATCGGCCTGATGCCGGGTCATGGCAGCAAGCACGAGCGGTTCGAGGTGGACGGCGCGCACGCCGCTCGTGACTTCCTGCGCAGCCATGGCATCTCCGAAGCCGACGCCTACACGGTCTGGACCGCGATCGCGTTGCACACGACGCCGGGCGTGCCGCAGCACATGCATCCCGTTGTCGCTCTGGTGACCGCCGGCGTCGAGATGGACGTTCTCGGCCTCACCTACGAGGATTATCCCGACGAGGAACGCGAGGCGGTGGTGGAGGCGTTTCCGCGAACGCCGCACTTCAAGGAAGACATCATCCAGGCGTTCTACGACGGCATCAAGCACAGGCCGGATACCACCTTCGGCAACGTCAAGGCCGACGTCATTGCCGACAAGGAGCCGCATTTCCATCGCGGCAATTTCTGCAGCGTCATCCGCGGCTCGCATTGGCACGGCTGAGCCGGCGTTCGGCGCTGCCGCGCGGCCCTACCGCCTCTTTCTCCAAATCACCGATCGGGAATCATCACATGAGCGACAAGCCACCCCGTCTCACGCACGCGACCGGCGCTCCCGTCGGCGACAATCTGAACATCATGACCGCGGGGCGTCGCGGCCCCGCCCTTCTTCAGGACATCTGGCTGATCGAGAAGCTGGCTCATTTCGACCGCGAAGTGATCCCCGAGCGGCGGATGCATGCCAAGGGATAGGGTGCCTTCGGCACCTTCACCGTAACCCATGACATCACCCGCTACACCAAGGCGAAGATCTTCTCGAAAGTCGGCAAGCAGACGCCGATGTTCGCGCGGTTCTCGACCGTCGCCGGCGAGCGCGGCGCGGCCGACGCCGAGCGCGACATCCGTGGCTGTGCGCTGAAGTTCTACACCGAGGAAGGCAACTGGGACATGGTGGGCAACAACACCCCGGTGTTCTTCTTCCGCGATCCCCTGCGTTTCCCCGACCTCAATCACGCGATCAAGCGCGACCCGCGGACGGGAATGCGCAGCGCCGACAGCAATTGGGACTTCTGGACGCTGCTGCCGGAAGCGCGGCATCAGGTCACCATCGTCATGAGCGAGCGCGGCATTCCCAAGAGCTATCGTCACATGCATGGGTTCGGCAGCCATACCTACAGTTTCCTCAACGCTGCCAGTGAGCGGACCTGGGTGAAGTTTCACTTCCGCACGCAGCAGGGCATCGAGAACCTGACGGACACTGATGCCGAGGCGCTCGTCGGCAAGGACCGCGAGTCTCATCAGCGCGACCTGTTCGGGAGCATAGAGCGTGACGATTTTCCGCGCTGGACCATGTTCGTGCAGGTCATGACCGATGAAGAAGCCAAGGCGTTTCCGTTCAACCCGTTCGATCTGACCAAGGTCTGGCCCAAGGCGGACTTTCCGCTGATCGAGGTCGGCTGTTTCGAGCTGAACCGGAATCCGGAAAACGTCTTCGCTGAGGTCGAGCAGGCGTCCTTCTCGCCGGCCCATATCGTCCCCGGCATCGGCTTCTCGCCCGACAAGATGCTGCAGGCTCGTCTGTTCTCATATGGAGACGCGGCGCGCTATCGCCTCGGCGTCAACCATCATTTGATTCCGGTCAATGCCCCGAAATGTCCGTATCACAGCTATCATCGCGACGGCGCAATGCGGACCGACGGCAATCTGGGTGGGACGACGAGCTACTTCCCGAACAGTCACGGCGAATGGACCGATCAGCCCGACCTCAACGAGCCGCCGCTGGAGATTGAGGGCGCAGCCGCCCACTGGGATCATCGGGTAGACGACGACCACTATCAGCAGCCCGGAGACCTGTTCCGCAAGATGAACGCGGCGCAGCGGCAGGTCCTGTTCGACAATACGGCACGCGCCGTCGGCGGTGCCGCCGTCCACATCCAGGAGCGCCACATCGCGAACTGCACGAAGGCCGATCCGGCCTATGGCGCCGGTGTCCACAAAGCGCTGATGCGCCTTGCCACGGTTCGCTCCGAATAGGTGCATCGACGGCATGCCCGGGACTGCTGATTTGTCATGGGTCTTCGTCTCGGTTTGCCAAGGACTCCGGCGCAAAAATTGCTAGAAGTGTGGGGAGTCCTCCTCTCGGCTGACCAATAGGCCGCCTCACAGCTAGATCCGGAGACAACGATGGCTTTCGACTTGATCCTGCGCGGGGGGCGGGTGATCGACCCGTCCCAGAAGCTCGATGCCGTGACCGATGTCGCCTTTGCCGGCGGCAAGGTCGCTGCGATCGGCAGCGGGCTCAAGACGGATCCGGGCACCGAGGTGCGCGACGTCTCGCAGCTCATCGTGACGCCGGGGCTGATCGATCTCCACACCCATGTCTATTGGGGCGGCACCTCGCTCGGCATCGATGCCGAGGAATTCTGTCGTCTCTCCGGCGTGACCACGGCGGTCGATACCGGCAGCGCCGGGCCCGGCAATTTCGCCGGCTTCCGCAAGCATGTGATCGAGCCGAGCCAGGTTCGCATCCTCGCTTACCTGCACGTCTCGCATGCCGGCATCTTCGGCTTCTCGCACCGGATCATGGTCGGCGAAAGCGAGGAGCTGCGGCTGATGAATCCGGTCGACGCGGCGAAGGTCGCCGATGCCAATCGCGATCTCATCGTCGGCATCAAGGTGCGCGTGGGCTTGCATTCCTCGGGCACCTCCGGGGCCGTGCCGCTCGATATTGCGCTGGAGGTTGCGAACGAGGTCGGCATGCCACTGATGGCTCATATCGACCACCCGCCGCCGAGCTATGAGGAGGTGCTGGCCCGTCTGCGGCCCGGCGACGTGCTGACCCACGCGTTCCGTCCCTTCCCCAACACGCCGGCCACCGCGCAGGGCACGGTGAAGAGGGCGGTGCTGGATGCGCGCGAGCGCGGCGTGCTGTTCGACATCGGCCACGGCAAGGGCTCGTTCGCGTTCAAGACCGCGCGGGCGATGCTCGCCAACGGCTTCTATCCCGACACCATCTCCTCCGACATCCATCAGCTCTGCATCGACGGCCCGGCCTACGACCAGGTCACGACCATGTCGAAATTCCTGTGCATGGGCATGGAGCTGTCGGACGTGATCGCGGCCTCGACGGAGAACGCGGCGATGGCGCTGCGGCGCCCCGAGCTTGGCAGCCTCAAGCCGGGCAGCGTGGGCGACGCTACGCTGATCTCGATCAGGCAGGGCCAGTTCGACTATGAAGACGTCGTCGGCGAGCACCTGATCGGCGACCGCAAGATCGTCTCCGAAGGCGTCGTCATCGGCGGCCGCTGGTGGCATCCGAATTGAGCGGCACACGATCGAGAGCGTGCACAGGGCGCGCTGTCAGTCCCGTCCCGCCTCCATGATCGCATCGGCGAGCCGTGCCGGGTCGGTAAAGCAGAGTTCATGGCTTCCCGGCACCTGCACCAGGCGGAACAGGCCGAGCTTCTCCGACAGGCGCGGATGCCAGCCATGGCTGTGCGGCAGCGCGGTATCTTCGGTGCAGTTGATGTAGGATTTGGCCAGCGGCATCTCGGCGGGATTGGTCTTGAGCGCGATCTTGTCGGTGAAGGTCGCCAGCGGGTGCGGATTGAGGACGTCGTAGGCGCGCTGCGCCAGCTCGATATCGGCATCGTTGATGAACGCCTCGCGCCAGATCGGGAAGGGCAGCACCACGGAGCCGTCGCCGCGCTCGGCCGCGATGGCGTCGAACAGCCCGACATAGTGCGGCGGCACCATGTCGTTGAGGCATTCGCCGTTGTTGGGCACGAAGGCGTTCCAGTAGACTAGGCGGCGGATGCGCTCCGGCGCGAGGTCGGCGACACCGGTGATGACCATGCCGCCATAGGAATGGCCGAGCAGGATGACGTCCTTCAGATTTTTCTCGGCGAGGTAGTCGGCGATCGATTGGATCGCTTCCTTCAGCCCTGTGGTCTTGGCGTCGCCCGGACGGTTGCCCTTGATGGTGGGGGTATGAACCTGATGGCCGGCGGCGCGGATCGGCGCGGCGACAGGCTCGAACTCGGCTCCGGTGTGCCAGGCGCCGTGGACGAGAACGTAGGTCGACATGTTGTGGCTCCTCCCGAGGATGTGGTTAGATTGAGGCCGCGCCGCTTTGGGCGGTGCGGTGCTGCCGCGCCCCAATTGTGGACTGGCGACTGATTTGCCGCTTGGCTGGAAGTGAACCGGATTGGTCTCGGAGTGAACCGATGCAGCAGATCGAGCGCGCCATTCCGTCTCGCCAATCGGCCTGGAACACCGTGGGCGTGCGGCTGGACGAGCAATTCGCCTATTATCGCGAGGCGATCTGCCAAGCCTTCATGAATCTGACGCCGGAGCCGGCGGCCGCAGCCGGCTTTCCGGCCAGCGTCGAGCACATCCGCCTCGGCGATGCTGCGATCAACCGCGTCAGCTTTCCCGAACACGTGGTGCGGCGCTCTGCGCACGACATCGCGGCATCGGACCGCAGTTGCTTCTACCTCAACCTGAAGCTGGAGGGCCGCTGTCGCATCCAGCAAGATGATCGCGAGATCAGCCTTTCATCGGGACAGGTCGGCATCTTCGACAGTGATCGGCAGTTCGCGCTTCTGCACGACCGCGGACCACAGTTGCGCGTTGCCTCGTTCTGGGTGCCGGCAGAAGCCTTGCGCGAGCGCCTGCCGGCCTCCTTCGACGTCGGAGCAGCGCGCGTCTCCGACGATCCCTTCGTCGGCCATCTCATCGTGGAGACCACGCGCACGCTCAGCGACGGCGCGCTGCGCATGACCGAAGACGAGGGCATGCGGCTGTTCCGGGTTCTGATCGAACTGGTCGCTGTGAGCCTGTCGCGTCGCAGCCGGGCAGGCGCTGCGGAGTCCGAGAGTCTTGCCGACGCGACCACGCTGGCGCTGAAGCGTGCCATTCACCGGCGGCTCCGTGAGCCCGGCCTTGCGGTTGCCAACGTCGCCGACGCCGTGGGCATCAGCGAGCGCTACGTGCACAAACTGCTGGCGCGATCAGGCTCCAGCTTCACCGATTACGTCATCGAGCATCGGCTCGACGGCGCGGCCAGGGATCTCGGGGATCCCGCAATGGCAGACCGTGCGATCGGCGCCATCGCGTTCGACTGGGGCTTCTCGGACCTCTCCCACTTCACGCGGCGGTTCAAGCAGCGCTTCGGCTGCCGGCCGCGCGACTGGCGCGCGAAGGCGAGCAGCTGACGCTTGGGGCTACAGCGACCTCGCGATCAAGAGCTTCATGATCTCGTTGGTGCCGCCATAGATCTTCTGGATGCGGGAATCGATGAAGATGCGCGAGATCGGATATTCCTGCATGTAGCCGTAGCCGCCGAACAGCTGGAGGCATTCGTCGGCGGTCTCGACCTGCTTCTCCGAGCACCAGTATTTCGCCATCGACGCGGTGACGGTGTCGAGGTCCTTGGCGATCAGGCGCTCGATGCACCAGTCGACGAAGACGCGCGCGATCATCGCCTCGGTCTTGCGCTCGGCCAGCGTGAAGGCGGTGTTCTGGAAATCCATCAGCGGCTTGCCGAACGCCTTCCGCTCCTTGGTGTAATCGGTGGTGAGCTTGACCGCGCGCTCCATCGCGGCGACGGCCCCGACCGCAAGCGCAAGCCGCTCCTGCGGCAATTGCTGCATGAGCTGGACGAAACCCTGCCCTTCCTCCTTGCCGAGCAGGTTCTCCGGCGGCACCGTGACGTTGTCGAAGAACAATTCCGATGTGTCGGAGGCATGCAGGCCGATCTTGTCGAGGTTGCGCCCGCGCTTGTAGCCATCCGCGCCCGCAGTCTCGACCACGATCAGCGAAATGCCTTTCGCGCCGGCCTCGCCGGTGCGGGCGACCACGATGACGAGATCGGCGGCCTGGCCGTTGGTGATGAACGTCTTCTGGCCGTTGATGACGTAGGAATTGCCCTGCTTCTTCGCCGTGGTCTTGACGGCTTGCAGGTCCGAGCCGGTGCCGGGCTCGGTCATGGCGATGGCGCCGACCATCTCGCCGGACGCCATCTTCGGCAGCCAGCGCTTCTTCTGTTCCTCCGAGCCGTAGTTGAGGATGTAGTGCGCGACGATGGCGCTGTGCACGGAGACGCCGGTGGTCAGCTCCGGCACCGTGCTTTCGAGATCATCGAGCACCGCGGCGTCATAGGCGAAGGTGGCGCCCAGGCCGCCATATTCCTCCGGCACGCTCGCGAGCAGCGCACCCATCTCGCCGAGGCCGCGCCAGGCGAAACGGTCGACCATCTTCTGCTCGCGCCATTTTTCGGCGTGCGGCGACAGGTCCTTGGCAAGATATTTCCGGAACTGGTCGCGAAAGACGTCGAGCTCTTCGGTCATCCAGGAGGAGCGGTAGGACATGATTACCTCGGTTGGTGCGGCGTTCGGGCTTGGTAGGCCAGCCAGCGGCAGCAATTATTGTGTTTTCAGGCTGCGCCGGCGACGCTACCAAGGCGGCCGTAACAGCGTCTGTCGGGATGGCCGATTGTGGCGACCAAAACTCGAGAGCTCAAGCTCGACATCGAACGCAACGGCGCGGTCTCCGCGGTCCTGACGCAGCCGGCCCATGCGCGCGCCTGCTACGTCCTCGCGCACGGCGCCGGTGCGGATATGCGGCATTCCTTCATGGAAAAGGTCGCGGCGGGCCTCGCGGACCGCGGCATTGCGACGTTTCGCTTCAATTTTCCCTACATGGAAGAGAAGAAGGGGCGTCCCGACCAGCCCGCAGTCGCGCACGCCGCCATCCGAGCGGCGGTCGCGGACGCGGCGCGGCTCTGCCCCGGTCTCAAGCTGGTGGCGGGCGGAAAGTCGTTCGGCGGGCGCATGACCTCGCAGGCGCAGTCCAAGGCTGCATTGCCTGAGGTCAAAGGGCTCGCCTTCCTCGGCTTTCCCCTGCATGCCGACAAGAAGCCTTCATCCGAGCGCGCCGAGCACCTCGCTGGTGTCACCGTCCCCATGCTGTTCCTGCAAGGCACGCGCGATGGACTTGCCGATCTGAGCTACCTCGAGCCTGTCGTCGAGAAGCTCGGGTCGCGGGCGACGCTGCACCAGGTCGAAGGCGGGGATCACTCGTTTGCGGTGTTGAAGAAGTCGGGCCGGACGAATGACGAGGCGCTCGCTGAGGTACTCGATACGCTCGCGGCCTGGATCGACCAACTCTCCTGAAGCTCACGCGGAATAAAGCCCCTTGTCGCGCGCCTTCTGGATCGCGAGCGCGGCGATCAGGTCGAGCGTCGGCGTCGACAGGCCGGCGGCGCGCGCGAAGGCCTGGGGCGCCTTCACCAGAACGTCGATCTCCATGGCGCGACCGAGCTCATAGTCCTGGAGCAGCGACGGCTTGTGGTTGGGGGCGGGCCCGCTGCGGGTCACGCGCTTGACCTCGGGAATGAAGTGCTGGGCGATCTCGTTGGCTTCGTTCAGCATGCGCGGAATGACTTCGGTGAAGGCGGGATCGTCGCGCACGCCCCGCGCGGTCTGGCCGGTCAGCAGGCACAGCACCGACAGCGACATGTTGGTCAGCAGCTTTGACCAGATCGCTTCGCGGATCTCGGCCACCGGCGGGGATTCCAGCCGCGCGTCGTTGAAGATGCCCCGCAGCCTCGTGATGCGCTCGCAATTGCGGTCGTCGCATTCCCCGATCAGGAGGCGATTGCGGTCCGGCGTCAGGTTCTGCACCACGCCGGGCGCAGTGACCTCGTTGGAGGAGAAGACAACGCCGCCGATGATCCGCTCCTTCGGGATGCAGGCGCGCAGGCGTCCGCCGGGATCGAGGAAGGAAATGTCCGGCGGCGTCGGATGCCGCGGCGGCAGGCCGATGCCGTACCACCATGGAATGCCGTTCTGCGCGAACACGATCGCGGTGTCGTCCAGGAGCAGCGGCTTGATGCTGCCGACCAGCCCCTGAAGCGCCGTGGCCTTCAGCGTCGAGATCACGACATCCTGGGGGCCGAGCTGGGCCGGATCACCTGATGCGTTCACCTTGGCGCCGACCTCGGAATCGCCGACGCGCAGCTTGAGACCATTGGCGCGAACCGCCTCCAGATGCGCCCCCCGCATCACGCAACTGACCTCGTGGCCGGCGCGCGCCAGCCGTACCGCAATGTGGCTGGCGG
>NZ_AJQE01000202.1 GCF_000261685.1 Bradyrhizobium genomosp. I (2014)
AAATGCAGATGCGCATGATGATGTCCCGTACCTATCCCATGGTGCCGCTCCGGCACCAGCATGACACAAGCCGCCATGCGATGGACGCGGCCGCCCCACGCCGGAAAGATATGGATCAGGACGCGCCGCCTCGGCATAGTGCGCGGCAAACAAGATGACCGGAGGATCGCCGATGACTGCCAGCCCTGTCCTGTGGACATCAGATGAACGCGGGGTTGCAACCGTCACGTTGAACCGGCCGGAAGTGAACAACGCCTATGACGGCGCCCTGATATCAGGCGTGCTCGCGGCCATGGACGACCTCGGCAGGAAGCCCAATTTGCGCGTCGTCGTGCTCAGGGGCAACGGCAAGCATTTCCAGGCCGGGGCCGACCTCAAATGGATCAACGGCGTGCGGCCGCAATCGGCGGAAGCGAACGAGGCGGCGTCCCGGGCGACCTTCGAGGCGGTGCAGCGGCTCAACACGCTGCCGATCCCGACCGTCGCGCTGGTGCAGGGCGGCTGCTTCGGCGGCGGCACCGGCGTGATCGCAGCCTGCGATGTCGTGATCGCCGCGGACAATGCGCTGTTCTCGATCACGGAGGTGCGCTGGGGCCTGACGGCGGCGATCATCATCCCGCAGCTCTGCGACGCCATCGGTATCCGGCAAGTCCGCCGCTACGCGCTCACCGGCGAGCGCTTCGGCGCCGAGGACGCCCGCCGCATCGGCCTCGTCCACGAGGTGGTGCCGCTCGCTAGACTTGAGGCCGCAGGTGCGAAGGTGGTCGAGCAGCTGCTAGCCAACGCGCCGGAGGCGATGGCTGAAACCAAGAAGCTCGCGCTGGAAAGCTCGTTCGGTGGGATGGCGGTGGACGATGCCGCCTACAATCGGCTCGTGCAGCTGCACTCGCTCAAGCGCCAGAGCGCGGAGGCGGCGGAGGGTCTGGCCTCGTTCGCGGAGAAGCGGGCGGCGAATTGGGGCGGCGCAAAAGGCTGAACGTCAGCAGCCGCGGCAGATGTTGCTGATGCTGCGATAGACCGCGTCGTCGTCCTGCCGCATCTGGCGCAGCGTTTCGAGTGTCTTGCCCTCGTCGGTCGCAGGTGCAGGCTTGCGCATTGCAGCCAGCTCTTCCTCCTGACGCTTGTAGCAGGCCTCGCGATCAGGCTTTTCCCGGATGAAGCGGCAGTTCTGCTCGAGGGCTGTGGCGGGCGTGGCCGAGAGCGCGAGGGCGAGGACGGCGGGCAGGGCATGTTTCAAGAGCATCGAATCCGTTCGTTGACATGAGTGCGGCACATGTAGCCCGGATGAGCGAAGCGACATCCGGGAATGCAGCGAGCGGTCCCGCATATCGCTTCGTTCATGCGGGCTACGGCCTCCGCGTACTTCGCGCACCTTCTCTCAGGTCCATTCTGCGGGAGCAACCGGCGTCTTGCGACACCTTCGCGACGCGGCCTACAGCGACCGCGCCAGTGACGTTTTCAGCAGGGCGAGCAGCGCCTGCACCGCAGCGGCGTTGCGGCGCCGCTCGGGGATCGCGGCCTTCACCCACAATTCGGGAATCGGAAAGTCGCGCAGCACCGGCTTGAGCGTGCCGTCGCGTAAGGACTCCGCGACGAGGTAATGCGAGATCAGTGCGATGCCGTTGCCGGCGATGGCGCTGCGTGCCAGCACATGGCCCTCGTTGGAGGAGAGCAGCGGGCTGACCTGGATGCTGATGCGGCCGCGCGGCCCGTCGAAGATCCACTCGGGACCGGTCGGCAGGAAGCTGAGGCAGCGATGCTCGACGAGATCACGTGGATGTCTCGGCGTGCCATGTTTCTTCAAGTAAGCCGGCGAGGCGCAGAGCAGCCGCTTCAGCGGACACAGCGGCTCGTCGACGACGCCGCCGAACGAATGCGGGAAGGCGCCGATCGCGATGTCAAATCCCTCGGTGACCGGATCGACCGGGCGATCGATCAGCACGATCTCGAGCTTCAGCCGCGGGTTCTGGGTCTGGAACGCGCTGAAGGCGTCCGCAAGCCGCGCCACTGTCAGCGAGGTCGGGGCCTTGATGCGGAGGTGGTCGACGAGATCGTGGTCCTTCTCGCCCATGCGCGAGAGCAGGTCGTTGGCATCAGTGACGACGCCGCGTGCGCGATGCACGTAGCGCCGCCCGGCTTCGGTGAGCCGCAACTGCCGTGTCGAGCGGTGAAACAGCGGCGTGCCGATCCGCGTCTCCAGTTGTGTGACACGCTTGGCGACGACCGAGGTCGAGACGTTGAGCTTTCGCGCGGCTGCCGAGAATCCGGCCGCATCCGCGGTGGCGAGGAAAGCCTGCAGGTTCACCAGGATGTCCATGTCGGCCTTTCTCGATTCGCGAAAGCTGATCGCGTATTTCGGTGGATTGTAACCCGCTACGCGCTAATTCATAGTCGCCCCAAGCAAAGGAAATTCGGGAAGGGAACGCGCCATGCGGGCCATGACGATCGAAGAACCGGCACGACAGGTGCCGCTCTATGGCGAATACGAAGTCGTCGTCCTCGGCGGCGGTCCGGCCGGCATCGTGGCGGCAGCGTCAGCGGCGCGCGCGGGACGGAAGACGCTGCTGATCGAGCGCTACGGCTTCCTCGGCGGCATGGGCACCGCGGCCGGCGTCACCAATTTCTGCGGCCTGCACGGCAATGTCCATGGCGAGCACCGGCGGCTGGTGCAGGGCATGGCGTCGGATCTGCTGGCGCGGATCGATCGGCTGGGTGGCCTCAACGCGCCGCATCTGATCCTCGGCAAGGTGTTTGCCCAGGCCTACGACACCGCTGCCTACAAGATCGCGGCCGACGAGCTGCTCGCCAGCCACAAGGTGCACATCCTCTTCCACGCGCTCGGCGCCGGCGTGGTGATGGGCGATGACCGCCGCATCGACGCGTTGCTGGTCGAGACCAAGGCCGGCCGGCAGGCGGTCCGATCGGAAATCTTCATCGACTGCTCGGGCGACGGCGATCTCGCCGCGTGGGCCGGTGCTCCGTTCGAAATCGGCGACGAGCACGGCCATCCGCTGTATCCCTCGATGATGCTCCGCCTCAACGGCATCGATCCCGAGAAAGCGGGCGAGGCCTGGCGGACCATTCCGCAATTGATGGAGAAGGCGCTCGCTGCCGGCACGCACATATTCCCGCGCAAGAGCGCCATCGTACGGCCGCAGAAATCCGGCATCGAATGGCGGGTGAACTTTACCCAGGTTGCGCGCGAGGACGGCCACGCCATCAACGGCATCGAGCCCGACGATCTCACCCGTGGCGAGATCGAGGGCCGCAAGCAGGCGCTCGCGGCGTACGAGTTTTTGCGCAGCACTGTCCCGGGCTTCGAAAAGTCCTATATCGTCGATCTGCCGCCGCAGCTCGGCATCCGCGAGACCCGCCGCATCAAGGGTGGCTATCAGCTCAGCGGCGAGGATGTGCTCGGCTGTGCGTCGTTCGAGGATTCCATCGGCGTCAATGGCTGGCCGATCGAGGCCCATGTTCCCGGCGACGTCGTCTTCACATTTCCGCCAATTCCGGAATCGCGCGGCTATAACGAGCTGCCTTACCGGATGCTGGTGCCCCAAGGCGTCGACAATCTCCTGGTCGCCGGCCGCTGTGCCTCCATGACCCATGAGGGCCAGTCGGCCGCGCGGGTGTCCGGTGCCTGTTTCGTGATGGGCGAGGCCGCCGGTTCCGCCGCCGCGCTGGCGCTCTCCGGAAACCGGGTCCCGCGTGACATCCCCATTGAAAAATTGCAGGAAACGTTGAAACAACTGGGCGCCTTCATCGGACGGGACCAGGCGGTGCCCGAAGGCCTGTAACGGACTGCAAGAGAACGACGGCGGAGGAGACGAGATGATCGGGATAATTCGGCTCGCGCTTGCGGGACTTCTGGCGATCACGGCGATGGGCGGTGCTAGAGCCGAGGATGCGCTGAAGGCCAGGATCGGCGTGCTCCGCCTGTCCTCTTCCGCGCCGGTCTTCATCGCGCAGGACAAGGGCTATTTCCGCGAGGCCGGCCTGGAGGTCGAGCTCAAATTCTTCGACGCGGCGCAGCCGATCGCGGTCGCCACCACCTCGGGCGATGTCGATTTCGGCGTCACCGCCTTCACCGCCGGCCTCTACAATCTCGCCGGCAAGGGTGTGCTGAAGGTGATCGGCGGCATGAGCCGCGAGAAGCCCGGCTATCCGCTGATCGGCTATTTCGCCAGCAACAACGCCTACGCGGCCGGGCTGAAGACGCCAAAGGACCTCGCCGGCAAGCGCGTGGCGATGACGCAGGTCGGATCGAGCTTTCACTATTCGCTCGGCCTGCTTGCCGACAAATACGGCTTCAAGCTCTCTGAGGTGAAGATCGTGCCGCTGCAGTCGCTGTCGAACGCGGCGGCTGCGCTCAAGGGCGAGACCGTCGATGCGGCGCTGCTGCCGGTCTCCACCGCGCGAAAGCTGATGGACGAAGGCGGCGCGAAATTCCTCGGCTGGGTCGGCGACGAGACGCCGTGGCAGCTGGGGGCGGTGTTTGCCTCGCCGAAGACGCTGACCAACAAGGCGCTGGTGACGAAGCTGCTCGGCGCGCTCGCCAAGGCCGACCGCGAATATCACGATGTCATTCTGGCGTCGATGAAGGACGGCGTCGCGCCGATCAACGAGCAGACGAAACCGCTGCTGGAGATCATCGCGAAGTACACCAATCTGCCGGTCGAGCAGGTGGTCGGCAATTGCGCCTATATCGATCCCGACGGCAAGCTCGATGTGAAGAACGTCGACAACCAGATCAAATGGCTGCAGGAGCAGGGCTTTGCCGACAAGGGCTTCGATGCCAATGCGATCATCGCCAAGGACTATGTGAAGGCGGATTGATCTCTCTGTCATTCCGGGGCTCGCGAAGCGAGAACCCGGAATCTCGAGATTCCGGGTCTGGTCCTTCGGACCATCCCGGAATGACGGAGTGGGCACAGAGGAAATCGAATGGACCTGATCGCCAACCGCATCTCCCATTGCTTCGGCGACCTTGCCGTGCTTGACGACGTCTCCTTCACCGTCGGTGCCGGCGAGGTGGTGGCGATCGTCGGTCCCTCCGGTTGCGGCAAGAGCACGCTGCTGTCGATCCTGGGCGGGCTGCTGCAGCCGAGCTCGGGCGCGCCCGAGCTGCGCGGCCAGCCGCCGGCGGACAGCCTCAATCCGCTGACCTTCGTTTTCCAGGATTTCGCGCTGCTTCCCTGGGCCACGGTGGAGGAGAACGTCGAATTCCCGCTGCTGCACACCCAGCTCTCGGCCGCACAGCGCCGCGCGCTGGTCGAGGACGCCCTGCGCCGCACCGGCTTGACCGATTTCCGCAAGACCTATCCGAAGCAGCTCTCGGGCGGCATGCGCCAGCGCGTCGGAATCTCCCGCGCGCTTGCGGTCAGGCCCGCGATCCTGCTGATGGACGAGCCGTTGTCGGCCCTGGATTCGCAGACCCGCGAGCTCCTGATGGAAGACTTCGTTCGCCTGCTCGCCGACGGCGGCATGGGTGCGGTTTACGTCACCCACAATCTCGAGGAAGCCGCACGACTTGCCGACCGCATCGTGGTGCTGTCGCGGCGGCCGGGACGTATCCGCGAGGTCGTGGCCGTGCCGATGACGCGCGCGGCGCGCGGCGAAGCGGCGGCGCGCGAAAAGCTGCTTGCGCTCCAGAACCAGATCTGGTCGCTGATCCGCAACGAGGCGATCGACGCTGAACGCGAGGTCCAGCATGCTTGACCGCGCGCCGGCCGAAATTGCGAAGGACACTGCGACCCGGCGCGTCCGCTTTCGCGGCGCCGGCTTCGTTCCGGCGAGCAGCCGCTTTGGCGGCTGGATCGCGCTCGCGCTCGTCATCGCCATATGGCAGGCCGCCGGCAGCACCGGCCTGGTCAATCCGCTGTTCCTGCCGGCGCCTTCGGCGATCGCGCGCGCGATCTACCGGCTCGCGATGTCAGGCGCGCTCTGGCAGCATCTGTCCGCCTCGCTCTTGCGCATCGGCGTCGGCTGGCTGCTGGGGACAGTGGCCGGCGTCGCCGTCGGCTTCGCCATCGGCTTGTCGCGTCTCGCACGCAGCGTCGGCATCACCTTCATCTCGGCTCTGTTCCCGATCCCGAAGATCGCGCTGTTGCCGCTGTTGATCCTCTGGCTCGGCATCGGCGAAGAGCCGAAGATCGCGACCATTGCGTTAGGGGTGTTCTTCTCGACCGCGATCTCGGTCTACAGCGGCGTCGACGCCGTGCCGCGCAACCTCATTCGAATGGCGCAGAGCTTCAACGTGCCGTTCGCAACCATCGTGCGCAGGGTGATCTGGCCGGGCGCGCTGCCCGCCATCCTCGCCGGCTTCCGCATCACCGCCTCCGTCGCGCTGCTGCTCGTCGTCAGCGCCGAGATGATCGGCGCGCAATACGGCATCGGCGCCTTCGTGCTCCAGGCCGGCAATCTGATGCAGACCGATCAACTGCTCGCGGGCGTGGTGATCCTGTCGGTGTTTGGACTTGCGGTGGGGAAGGTGATCGGCTGGCTGGAGGCAAGGCTGCTGCACTGGCGGTGAATTCCGCTGTCGTCCCGGCGAACGCCGGGACCCATACCGCGTGATCTGTCTGGGACGAACGGTCTTCATACCGGCGAAGATCTTCGTCAAACTTCTCCCTGGGGCTATGGGTCCCGGATCTGCGCTTCGCTTGTCCGGGACGACACCGAGGGTGAGGCCAATACTGCGACCCTCACGCGTTGCCGCGATCTTCCCTGAACAAATCCAGCTTCTGCTGCACCGGGCGATCCGAGAAGCTGAACAGCACGGCGTCATCGTCCGCCTCGTGCGTCACCCAGTGCCAGCTCGGCACCACGAACAGATCGCGCGGGCCCCATTCGAAGACAGTATCGCCGATCCGGCTGCGCCCCTTGCCTTCGATCGGGCAGAACACGGTCGCGTCCGTCGCCCGATAGCGCGCGGTCTTGAAACCCTTGGGCAGCAGTTGGATGAACGTGCCGATGGTCGGCATCGCGAAATCGCCGGTCTCGGGGTTGCTGAACTTCAGCTTGAGCCCGTGACATGCGTCCCACTCCTGGCTCGCGCGGGCCCTCTCCAGCGCTTCGCGCGTGTAGGCGTAAGGATAGCTGAAGATCGGCGAGGTCTTCGAGCTCCGCTTGACGTCGACGGGCAGCAGATTGTGACCGTAGCGCGCGAAGCTGTCGCCCGCGGGCTTCGTGATCTTCTGCTGGTCCTCTTTCGAGCCTTCCGCAAAGGAGCAGTCGAAGAACTGCACCAGCGGAATGTCGAGGCCGTCGAGCCAGAACATCGGCTGATCGGTCTCGTTGGAGTGATCGTGCCAGGTCATCGACGGCGTGATGATGAAGTCCCCTCGCTCCATCGCGGTACGCTCGCCGTCAACGGCGGTATGGGCGCCCTTGCCTTCGAGCACGAAGCGCAGCGCCGACTGGCTGTGCCGGTGGGCCGGCGCGACGTCGCCGGGCACCACCATCTGCACGCCGGCATAGAGCGAGGTCGTGATCTTGGACTGGCCGCGCAGGCCGGGGTTCTCCAGCACCAGCACGCGCCGCTCAGCTTCCTTGGCCGTGATCAGCTTGCCGGCCTCCGTCATGTAGTCGCGGATGACATCGAACTTCCAGAGGTGAGGACGACAGGCGCTTCTCGGCTCCGGCGTGATCAGGTCGCTCATCACCGTCCAGAGTGCGGTGAGATTTTCGCCGTCGATCTTTTTGTAGAACGCCTCGCGTTCCGGCGTCTTGGTCACGGCTTCCATGGTTGCTGCTCCCGATCGTCTTGTTGATTGACAGTATACTGACGATCTGGCTAGCGTCAACGTGAGGGGTGGCGTACAAGCTCGCTGTCGTTCCGGGGCTCGCGCAGCGAGAACCCGGAACCTCGAGATTCCGGGTTCGGTTCTTCGAACCGCCCCGGAATGACGACCAAGGAATAGCAGGGAGAGTCTCGATGAAGCTGCACGGCTATTTCCGCTCCAGCGCCGCCTATCGGGTGCGGATCGCGCTGAACCTGAAGGGGCTCGGAGCCGAGCATCTGCCGCATCATCTTCGCAAGGGCGAACAATGCGCGCCCGCTTATCTTGCCATCAACCCGCAGGGTCTCGTGCCCGCGCTGGAGAGCGAGGGCGGCACGGTGCTGACCCAATCGGTGGCCATCATCGAATGGCTCGACGAGACACACCCCAATCCGCCGCTGTTGCCGAAGGATCCGCTTCGCCGCGCCAAGGTGAGGGCGTTCGCGCTCGCGATCGCCTGCGACACCCATCCGGTGCAGAACCTGAAAGTGCTGGCGCGGCTGCGCGAGCTCGGCCTGCCCGAGGAGAAGGTCCAGGACTGGGCGGCCTGGGTCAATCGCGAGGGCCTGTCGGCCTGCGAGACGCTGATCAGGGACGAGCCGGGCCCGTTCTGCTTCGGCGATGCGCCGACGCTTGCCGACCTCTGCCTCGTGCCGCAGCTCGCCAATGCGCGCCGCTTCGGCGTCGATGTCTCCGCTTATCCGCGTCTGCTCAAGGCCGAGGCCGCCGCGAAGGCGCTGCCGGCGTTTGCCGATGCCGCACCGGAGAAGCAGCCCGATGCCGAGTAAGCCTGCCGCTCCGATCACGATGGACGCGGTCTATGCCGCGCCAGGCTATCTGTTCCGGCGCATGCAGCAGATCGCGGTCTCGATCTTCATGGAGGAGTGCAAGGCGTTCGATCTGACCCCGGTGCAATATGCCGCGCTGATCGCGATTCATACCCACCCCGGGATCGACGCGACGCGGCTTTCGGCGGTGATCGCCTTCGACCGCTCCACGCTAGGCAGCGTGATCGAACGGTTGCAGGCCAAGGACTATATCGAGCGCAAGCCGGCACCCGAGGACAAGCGGATCAAGCTGCTCTATCTCACCAAGTCAGGCGCGGCGATCCTGCGCGAGATCATCCCCACCGTCGAACGCGCCCAGGCGCGCATGCTGGAACCGCTGCAGCCCGCTGAGCGCAAGGCGCTGATGGGGCTGCTGATGCAACTCGTCGACCTCAACAACGAGGCCTCGCGCGTGCCGCTGCGGGCCGAGGACGCGCTGGAGCATTTGGGCAAGACCGGGTGAGGAGAGTGTGGGGCGATACTGTCGCCTCATTCTCCACCGTCGTCCCGGACAAGCGAAGCGCCGAGCCGGGACCCATACGCCGCAGCAGGAGTTTGGCGACGACAGGCGATGACCATCTCGCGAAACAATTACTGCTGCGGCGTATGGGTCGCTGCGTTCGCAGGGACGACACCGAGAGTGTGGCGGCGCCATTGGCTACATCCGCAGCAACGCCTGCCGGTCGATTTTCCCCGTGCCCGTCTTCGGCAGCTCGTCGATGAAAATCACCTCGCGCGGATATTTGTACGGCAACAGCTTGCCTTTCACATAGTCCTGCAGCCTGCGCGTCGCCTCGCCCCGGTCGACAGCGCGGTTGTTCATCACCACCACCGCCTTCAGCGTCATCCGCCGGTCCGGCAATTCGGCCGCGAACACCGCGCATTCGCGAATATCGGGGTGGTCGGCGAGACACAGCTCGACCTCGAGCGGATAGACCCATTGGCCGGAGATCTTGATGAGATCGTCGGCGCGGCCGCGGAAGAAATGGAAGCCGTCGGCATCGCGGACGAAGCGGTCGCCGGTGTAGATCCAGCCGCCGTCGCGAATGGTTTCCGCGGACTTGTCCGGCCGGTTCCAGTACAGCGGCGTGTTGGAATCGCCGCGGACCCACAAGATGCCTTCCTCGTTGTCGCCGACCTCGTTTCCGTCCTTGTCGCGCAGCGCGACCTCGTAGCCGGGCACGCACAGGCCGGCGGCGCCGAGCTTTTTCTGCCCCTCGCGATTGGACAGGTAGATGTGCAGCACCTCGGTCGAGCCGAGGCCTTCGACGATCTCGAGCCCCGTGAGTGCCTTCCAGCCGTTGAAGACCTCCGCCGAGAGCACTTCGGCGGCGGAGAGCGCCATGCGCAGCGACGAGAAATCCGTCTTCTCCGGGCCCTCGGCCCTGGTCAGCGAGGTGTAGAGCGTCGGCAGGCCGAAGAAGACCGTCGGCTTGTACTGGTCGATCGCCGCGAAGATCGCCGCCGGCTTCGGCTGGCCCGGCAACAGCAGCGTCGTGGCGCCGGCCGAGAACGGGAAGGTGACGGAGTTGCCGAAGCCGTAGGCGAAGAAGATCTTCGGCACCGAGAAGCAGATGTCCTCCGGCGTCAGCTTCAGCACGTTCTGCGCAAAGGCGGCATCGGTGTAGGCCATGTCGTGCTGCAGATGCACGATGCCCTTGGGCCGTCCGGTCGAACCGGAGGAGTACATCCAGAACGCCATCTCGTTGCGGTGCGTCGGCGCTTCCGCCAGCTCGGTCGGGAACTGCGCGAGCCAGCTTGCCGCCGCGACCGCCCGTGGCGCCGCGTGATCGCCCGCCTCGCCATTGGCGACGATCAGCATCCGCAGCTCCGTGTCCCTGCAAGCTTCCGCATTGAAGCACGCCGCGAACTCGGCATCCGCGACCGCAACCGGCGCGCCGGAATCGGCGAGATAGAACTGCAGCAGATCCGGCGGCGTCAACGTGTTGATCAGAAGCGGCACGAAGCCGGCACGAACGGCGCCGAAGAACGCGGCCGGGTAGGCCGGCGTGTCGTCGAGGAACAAGAGCACGCGGTCGCCGCGCTCGAGGCCAAGCGAGGCGAAGCCGTTGCCCCAGCGGCAGGCTTCGCCGCAGAGCTCGGCATAGGTCCGCATGCCTGCCGGGCCCATGAGCGCAGGCCTGTCGCCGCGGCCCTTGCCCAGATTGTCGAACAGCACGCGGCTGGCATTGTAAATGTCAGGAACAGCAAAGCCGATCTCGCGCGCGCCCGGGCCATCCGCGGGCACCCGGTCGAAAATCTCGTTGCTCATGCGGCATCTCCGCCGTTCTTGTCCGCCTCGTAGCGGGCCATGAAGGCCGGCGACATCGCGCGCAGCCGGGAATCGTCGATGCGGCCGGAGCGGGTGATGTAGCTGTAGGCGAAATCCAGCAGGGGAAGCTTCATGTGCTCGGCGAAGTGCTCGTACCAGAACGCACTCGTGCGCGCGGCATCGACGAGCTTCTGTACGATGGGCTTGCGCGCGGCCTGATAGCGATGCAGCGCGGTCGCAAGGTGCACATCCGATTCCAGCGCCTTGACCAGCGCGATCGCGTCCTCGATCGCGAGCCGCGTGCCCGAGCCGATCGAGAAATGTGCGGAATGCAGCGCGTCGCCGATCAGCACCATGTTCTTGAACGACCAGTGCTCGTTCCAGACCCAGGGGAAGTTGCGCCAGACCGACTTGTTCGACACCAGGCAGTGGCCGCCAAGCGTGTCGGCGAACACCTCCTCGCAGACACCCTTGGACTGCTCGACGTCCTTGTAGGCGAAGCCATAGGCCTGCCATGTGGCGTGATCGCATTCGATCAGGAAGGTGCTCATGCCCGGCGAATAGCGGTAGTGATGGGCGTTGAAGGCGCCGCGATCGGTCTTCACGAAGGTCTGCGACAGCGTGTCGAAGCGTTTCGAGGTGCCGTACCAGACGAACTTGTTGGAGGAGTAGGACAGGGAGGTGCCGAAATCGCCCTCAAAGGCGCGGCGCACCAGCGAATTCAGCCCGTCGGCGGCGACGATCAAATCGTGGCCGTTGAGCTGGTCGGTTGTCTGGATCTGCGTGTCGAAGCGCGGCGTGACGCCGACATCGAGCGCGCGCTGCTGCAGGAACTTGAGGAGCTCGAGGCGCCCGATCGAGGAGAAGCCGACTCCGTCGATGGCGACGCTGTCACCGTGCAGGTTCAGCGTGATGTTCTCCCAGCTCTCCATATGGGGGGCGATCGCATCGACCGTCTCGGGGTCGTCGGCGCCGAGGAACTCCAGGGCCTGGTCGGAGAAAACGACGCCAAAGCCCCAGGTCGCGTCGGCCGGGTTCTGCTCGAACAGGTCGACTTGATCCTCGGGATGACGCTTCTTCCAGAGATAGGCGAAGTAGAGCCCACCGGGCCCCCCGCCGATCACGGCGATCCGCAACGTCTGCCTCCCTAATTGACAGTATACTTACTATCTAGGGGTAGACTAATGTGCTCCGGCGCCCGGCGCCAGCGGAATTATCGGCAAAGGCGGGCGCGCCGAAGCTCTCCCTCGGGGCGCGCATTTGGCGCGTGTCCGAGGCAGTCTCGTGCAAGCATAGCCAAGCCGGACCGGATTGGCCACCCGGGCGGCGTCAGACGCAGCGCTTCACATAGACCCCGTTCACCAGCACCCTGGTGCAACGGACCGCGGGCACGGGCTTGCGGACCACGACGGCCGCGTTCGGACCGGCGCAGCCGGCGCGATACACGCCGCGGGCGCACACCACCGCATTGGCATCATTGGTCTCGAACGTCATGGTCGCGGCGAAGGCGAAGAGAGCAGAAGCGATGAGCAGCAATGAACGCATGTCGTCCTCCCAGTCTTGTCGTCATCGAAATTGCGCCTCGAGAAAGTACCTGCGAAGTCACGCCTCGGCGTGCGAACATTCGGTCGCGCACGCCGCAATTCATTCTCTTGCGGACGAAAATCGCCCGCTCCGTCTTATCTCGCGGCGAAAGGCGCGAGCACGTCCCTGCAGGCCGGCGAGAGCGATGCCGCCCGGTTGGAAATGCATTGGATGATCCGGCCGCCTCCGGGCGCCACACCGGCGCAGAGCGTGCGGATATCGGCGCCGCAGGCCGACCGGACGATGAACAGTTCCTCGCGCGGCAGCAATGGCCGCAGCACGATCGTGGTCGGCGCCGCGGCGGGCGCGGCACCTGCAGGCGCCGCGGCAGCCGCG
>NZ_AJQE01000203.1 GCF_000261685.1 Bradyrhizobium genomosp. I (2014)
CAGCGCGCTTTGGCAGGACGGCGAGACCCTTGCCTTGTTCTTCTCCAGGCATTCGAGCGCGGGGGCGCCGCCCGGCGGCACGCTGGCGCAGACTTTCGGATAGTCGGACCGGCAGGCGCTCTTGATGGCGGAGACCTGCGCACTGCTCGATTGTTTGGCGGGAGCAGCCTTTGGCGCCGCCGCCGGCGCGGCGGGCTTGGCAGGCTCGGCGGGGGAAGGGACAGGCGCCGCCTGGACCTTCGGCGCAGCGGGCGTCGGTTCGACCTTGGGTGCAGCTTCGGTTTTAGGCGCGGCCGGAGCGACCTCGGTCTTCGGATCTGCGGCGGGCTCGACGGCGCGAACCGCGGTCTGGCATCCCGATGACAGGCTCGAAACGTTCTTCTTCAGACATTGATACGCCTCCACGCCGCCCGGCGTCACGCTCGAGCAGTGCGCCATGAAATCCGAGCGGCACGCGGACCGGATCGCGCTCTTCTGCGCGTCGGTCGGCGCCTGCGCAAAGATCGGTGTTGCGGTTGCGAACAGCACTGCCGCCAGCAACGTGCTGCGTGTGGAGCCATGCTTCAATATCGCGAACATCTGGATGACTTCCTGCCCTATGGATCGAGCGCTCGAACCGCCGTTCGACGCTCCTAAAAAGGTGATGCGATTGCAATCGTTGCGAGCCGGGCGATGCACGGCATCATTGGCCGCTTTGTCCGCCATCGCAAGCGGATTGTGGCCAAAGACGACGGAGTGCCGGCGCTAGAGTTTCACCATGCGCTTGCCGCGGTTCTCGCCCGCGAGCAATCCGATCAGTGCTTTCGGCGTATTCTCGAGGCCGTCGATGATGTCCTCCTGCACCTTCAGCTTGCCGGACTTGACCCAGGCCTGCAGGTCGGCGAGCGCGCGCTGGCTCTCCTTCATGTAGTCCATCACGATGAAGCCCTGCATGGTCAGCCGCTTCACCACGATCAGCCCTGGCACGCCGCGCGGGCCGTGCGCGGCAGGCGCGCCGTCATATTGCGAGATCGCGCCGCAGCAGGCGATGCGGCCGTAGTTGTTCATCTGCGGCAGGCAGGCTTCCAGAATGTCGCCGCCGACATTGTCGAAATAAACGTCGATCCCCTTCGGCGCGGCCGCGCGCAGCGCCTTGAACACCGCGCCATCCTTGTAGTCGACGGCCTCATCGAAGCCGAGCTCGGAGGTCAGCCAGTTGCATTTGTCGGCGCCGCCGGCAATGCCGACCACATGGCATCCCTTGATCTTGGCGATCTGCCCGACGATCGAGCCGACCGAGCCGGCCGCCGCGGAGACCACGACCGTCTCGCCCTCGCGGGGCTTGCCGATCTCGAGCAGGCCGAAATAGGCGGTGAGGCCGGCGATGCCGAACACGCTGAGCAGATGCGTCATCGGCTCGAGCTTCGGCATTTTTGTGAGATGCTTTGCCGGCACCGCGGCAAATTCCTGCCAGCCGGTGTCACCGAACACGATATCGCCCGCCGCAAGCCCCATTGCCTTCGAGCTGACGACCTCGGCGATGGCGCCGCCGGCCATCACGCTGTTGGCTTCGACGGCGGAACGATAGGTCGCGCCGTGCATCCAGGCGCGGTTGGCGGCATCGAGCGAGATGTATCGCACGCGCAGCAGGGCCTCGCCGTCTCTTAGTTCCGGCATTGCGCTCTCGATCATCCTGAAATGCTCGGGACCGAGCTTGCCGCTGGGCTTTTCGACCAGAAGAATCTGGCGATTGACATGTCCGCTCATGGCGTTTCCCTCTTTGACGGTCTTGACGATTGTCGATGCAGCCCCCGCAAATAAAACGTGCAGGCCGCATGCCTTGTGCGCTGCATGAAGGCTAGATCGCTGCGTTCCATTGCACAACGGGAACATCCTGAAAACGCGACCACACGCAAAGCGTGTTGCGTCGCTGTGATATCTGCGACATCATGAAACGCCGGTGTAAGCGCGCCTTCCGCAAGCTCGGCTCCCTCCGAGGTCGGCACGGTCCTGCGATGTCGGGGCATGTCATCGCTGTCTGCGCTGGCGCAACCGACACGACCAGGATTTGCGACAGCGTCTTCGAGCCTAGCGGCTTCTCCCTGAAACCCCCACGCAGTTGCTATGGTGACAAGGCTCGGTATTCCGGGCCTCGTTTTTTTCGGCGGAGGCGGTTCACGCACGATATGGCGGCCCCGGCACCGGCGGCTCAGTGCCCCGTCTCGAAAATGCGATCCAGCGCCGCGTCATAGGTCGCCCGGACCAGTTCGGGATGGAGCCGTCCGAGAGCCTCCATCATCACGCCGGAATTGATCTCGAGCACGCGCCAGATGCCATCGACCCGGATCACGTCGATCGAGGCGAAGGTGATGCCGATGAAGCTTGCGGCGTCGATTGCGAGCTTTGCGCAGACCGCGCGAACCTCGCCCTCGTCAAGGAGGATGGGCTTTGCGCCGGCGTCGAGATTGTGTCGCCAGGTCAGGAGGCGCCGTTCGCCTCTGGGGACGATGGCGTTCAGTTCGCGCGCCGCGAGTTCGCGCAGATGCCTGTCCTGTCCCGCCGCGCTCGCCAGCTCACGCAACGTCCGGACGCCATCGCCGACGACCGACGGCCGTTCCTTGCGGTAGACGATCATCGGCTTGCCATCGAGCGCGATCACGCGGACCTCCTCCTCGATCTCGACATAGGGTGAGATCACCAGCCCAAGGCTGGACGAGAAGATCTCGGTGACGGCGCGGTCGAGCTCGTCGCTGTTCGTCGCCTTGAACACCGCGCGTCCGGACGTGCCCTCGTTCGGCTTCACCACCACGCCTTGCGGATTCTGGGCAAGCAGTGCCAGCATGCCCTGGCGCCAATCGGCACCGGCGACGTGCACGCCCATGCTCGGGTTGAGGAAGAGGTGATGGGGAACGCATGGCACGCCCGCCAGCGCCAGCGCCTCGGCGGTGGCCGATTTGTCGTTGGCGAGGCGGTGGGCGATGGCGCTGTTGAGGCCGATGTCGTAGCCGAAGGCGAAGCGGCGTATCTCGCCCCTGTTCATTGCGATCAGCCAGCCACTGGCGCGGACGTCGACTGCGATGCCGCGGTCGGCGCAATAGCGCCGGATTGCCTGAACGAAGATTCGCTCGCCGCTTGCCATGGTCCTTCGTCGTTCCTGTCGCAACAGCCGCAAAAATGCGGGAATCGGCGCCAATCGGGATGAAAATCAGAACTATTCTTAATGAAATTCTCGCGAGTGCGACGGAAATTAAGTGCTCAAACCAGGCATCGGAGGGGAAGGAAATTGCCTTCCGCACCTCCCCGGCAGCAGATTCATCGATCATGTGACCGGTTCTGCCGCAAATGCCGGTTTGACCGGCATCAATTGCATCCGGAACGAGGTTGATTATTGGTCTCAATGGCGTAGATCACACACGCGAAATCCTCCGCCATGGCAGATGGTGTCCGCCCCGTTTTCAGGGCCGGGCAGCGCTTTTGCCCTAAAACCGCAATTATTCGGAATATCGAAAATCATGAGCGCGTTTTACCGAGAGAAGGTTCTTTCCGTCCAGCACTGGACCGACACGCTGTTCAGCTTCCGTGCCACCCGCGACACCGGCTTCCGCTTCCAGAACGGCCAGTTCGCCATGATAGGCCTCGAGGTCGACGGTCGTCCGCTGCTGCGCGCCTACAGCATGGCGAGCGCCAACCACGAGGAAGAGCTCGAATTCTTCTCGATCAAGGTTCAGGACGGCCCGCTCACCTCGCGTCTCCAGAAGATCAAGGAAGGCGACACCATCCTGGTCGGCCGCAAGGCGACCGGCACGCTGATCACCGACAACCTGCTTCCGGGCAAGCGGCTGATGCTGCTCTCGACCGGCACCGGCCTTGCGC
Source organism: Bradyrhizobium genomosp. I (2014) (assembly GCF_000261685.1). Lineage (GTDB taxonomy): Bacteria > Pseudomonadota > Alphaproteobacteria > Rhizobiales > Xanthobacteraceae > Bradyrhizobium. The sequence continues at coordinate 3,853 of NZ_AJQE01000203.1, forward strand.
CCTTTGCGAGCCTGATCAAGGACCCCGAGGTCTACGATCAGTTCGAGAGCATCGTGCTGGTGCATGGCTGCCGCCAGGTCTCCGAGCTCGCCTATGGCGAGAAGCTCGTCGCGACCCTGCGCGAGGATGAGCTGTTCGGCGAGCTGCTCGCGGACAAGCTCGTCTATTATCCGACCGTGACCCGCGAGCCGTTCAAGAACCGCGGCCGCATTACCGATCTCATCAGCTCCGAGCAGATCTTCAACGACATCGGCCAAGGCCCGCTCGACATCGAAACCGACCGCATCATGATGTGCGGCAGCCCGGCGATGCTCGAAGAGCTGAAGGCGATGTTCGAGAGCCGCGACTTCGTCGAGGGCTCCGGCAACAAGCCCGGCCATTTCGTGATCGAGAAGGCGTTCGTCGAGCGCTGAGCTCGAGCCACGCTCTCGTGCCCCCGGACGCAGTGCATGCGCCTTTTCGGCGATGCGCTGCAGAACCGGGGCCCATTTCGCCATAGCGTGTGCTGTTGCCTTCTGCGTCCCGGGTCTGCGCTGGCGCTTGCCCGGGACATAGCTAGTTTGCGGCCGCTGTGGGAAATTCGGCAGGCTTTGTTGCGCTGCAAAATCTATCCTCTCGGCTGATTGATTTGTCTCGACCAAATTCGCTAGCCTGAAACAAGGGCCGCGTCATATCCGTATGACAGGCGAGGGCGTATCGTACCGCCTCATGCTGGCGAGAGGATGGGAATCGTGGCCGACGACAACAAGACGCAGCAATCCCCCAAACGCCTGCCGCTGGCGGAAGAGGGGATCATGGAAACCTTGCTGCTGCCCTTCTCGCCGCGCTTCATCGTGCTGACGATCTGCGCGGTGGTCACCGCGCTCCTGATCGGCATCGGCATCGCCGACCGCAAGATCTTCGACATCCTGCTGGTCCCGATCCTGATCTTCGGCGCGCTGACCCTGCTCGGTGTCCGCGATCTCCTGCAGAAGAGCCATGCGGTGCTGCGCAACTACCCGATCTCCGCGCATATCCGCTTCCTGCTCGAGGAAATCAGGCCGGAGATGCGGCAGTATTTCTTCGAGAGCGAGAAGGACGGCATGCCGTTCTCGCGCGACACCCGCGCGGTGGTCTATCAGCGCGCCAAGATGGAGCTCGACAAGCGCCCGTTCGGCACCCAGGAGGACGTCTACCGCGAGGGTTACGAGTGGATGCATCACTCGGTCTCGCCGACGGCACATGCCAAGGAAAAATTCCGTGTCGTGATCGGTGGGCCGGATTGCGCAAAACCCTATTCGGCCTCGGTGTTCAACATCTCGGCGATGAGCTTTGGCGCGCTCAGCCCGAATGCGGTGCGGGCGCTGAATGCCGGTGCCAGGAAGGGCGGCTTCGCGCACGACACCGGCGAGGGCGGCGTCAGCCCATATCACCGCGAGATGGGCGGCGACATCATCTGGGAGATCGGCTCCGGCTATTTCGGTTGCCGTCATATCGACGGCACCTTCGATCCCGAAGCGTTCGCGCGCGTCGCCTGCGAAGACCAGATCAAGATGGTCGAGCTCAAGATCAGCCAGGGCGCCAAGCCGGGCCATGGCGGCGTGCTGCCGGCGGCCAAGGTCTCGGAGGAGATCTCCAAGATCCGCGGCGTGGCCATGGGCGAGGACTGCATCTCGCCGGCCTCGCACCGTGCCTTCTCCACGCCTGTGGGCATGATGCAGTTCATCGCCGAGATGCGCCGCCTGTCCGGCGGCAAGCCGGCCGGCTTCAAGCTGTGCATCGGCCATCCCTGGGAATTCCTGGCGATCTGCAAGGCGATGCTTCAGACCGGCATCTATCCGGATTTCGTCGTCGTCGACGGCAATGAGGGCGGCACCGGCGCCGCGCCGCTGGAATTCATGGATCATCTCGGCATGCCGATGCGCGAAGGCGTCAATTTCGTTCACAACGCGCTGGTCGGGATCAATGCGCGCGACCGCATCAAGATCGGCGCTTCCGGCAAGATCGCCACCGCCTTCGACATGGCGCGCGCGATGGCGATTGGCGCCGACTGGTGCAATTCGGCGCGCGGCTTCATGTTCTCGCTCGGCTGCATCCAGTCGCTGAGCTGCCACACCGACCGCTGCCCGACCGGTGTGGCGACGCAGGACCCGACGCGGGCGCGCGCGCTCTACGTGCCGCTCAAGATCGACCGTGTGCACAACTATCACCATGCGACGCTGCATTCGCTGACCGAGCTGATCGCCGCCGCCGGCCTGACCCATCCGCAGCAACTGCGCCCGATCCATTTCAGCCAACGGACGTCGACGACCCAGGTGAAGTCCTTCGCGCAGCTTTACCCGGCGCTGCGGCCCGGCGAGTTGCTCGAGGGTACGGAAGATTCGCGCTTCCGCGACGCCTGGAAGATGGCGCGGGCGGAGACTTTCCAGCCGGCGCCGTGAGATGCCGGCCGCGGCAGGCAGGTACGGAGGCCGTAAATTAGTCGCGAGCGGAGCGTAGGCTTAACGCTTGATTCAACTTTGGGCGTAAATTGCGCCTATGGACGAGCGACGTAGCAAGGCGAGGCATCGCGTGCTGAAGGCCGGAACCATCGAGTTCGGTGGCGGCGCGATCGACTGCACTGTTCGCAATCTCTCGGATACCGGCGCTGCGCTCGACGTCACCAGCCCGGTGGGCATCCCCGAGCATTTCACCCTGTTCGTCCAGGTCGATGGAAGGCATCTGTCCTGCACCGTGGTCTGGCGCAAGGAAAAGCGGATCGGCGTGAAGTTCGGGTGAGGGCTTCGCGCCTGTCCGGTACGCCGGCGGAGAATTCAGCTCACGCCGCAGCCTGCTCGCCCCGCCGTGTTGCCAGGATCTTGTCGATCCTGCGCCCGTCGAGATCGACCACCTCGATGTGCCAGCCGCCGAAGTCGAACGCGTCGCCAGCGTTGGGCAGCGCGTTGAACTGCTGCAGCACCAGGCCCGCCACCGTGTTGTAGCGATGCGGCGGCAATTCGACGCCGAGCAGCTCGCCGAATTCGTCGACCGGCATCCAGCCGGAGATCAGGAGCGACGAGTCGGCGCGCCTGACATAGGCCGGCTCCGGCGGTCCCGCCTCGGAATGGAAGGCGCCGACGATCGACTCGAGGATGTCGGAGGCCGTCACCATGCCTTCGAAGGCGCCGTATTCGTCATAGACGAGGCCGACGTGAACCGGAGCAGCTTTCAGGATGGTCAGCACGTCGCGCGCATCGGCCGATACCGGGATGCCGGGCGTCTCGCGCACGAGCGCGCGCAGGTCGGGGTTGCGCTCGTTCATATAGGCAATCAGCAGGTCCTTGGCCTGGAGCACGCCGATCGGCGTGTCGCGATCGCCGTCGGAGACGGGGAAGCGCGAATGCGGGCTCTTGGCGATGATCGCCTGGATGGCGGCCGGATCGTCGTTCAGGTCGATTTCGTCGACCTCCGTGCGCGGCGTCATGACCGCGCCGACCGGCCGATCGCCGAGCCGCATCACGCCGGCGATCATCTCCTTCTCGCCGGGCTCGAGCACGCCCGCGCTCTCGGCCTCGCTGACGAGGTGATGGATCTCGTCCTCGGAGACCTTCTCCTCGGCCCTGCCGCCGCGGCCGAGCAGCGTGAGGATCAGCTTTCCGGAGACATCGAGCAGGAAGACGAGCGGCAGCGATATCTTCGCAAGCGCGTGCATCGCGGGCGCGACCAGAACGGCGATGCTTTCGGGATCGCGTAGCGCGACCTGCTTCGGCACCAGCTCGCCGACGATCAAGGTGGCATAGGTGATGAGCGTGACCACGATGCCGACACCGACGATGTCGGCAAGCCCTGAGGATAGGCCGAGTTCGAGCAGCCATTGCGTCAGCCGCTGCCCGAGCGTCGCGCCCGAGAACGCGCCGGAGAGCACGCCGACCAGCGTGATGCCGATCTGCACCGTCGAAAGGAACTTGCCGGGATCGGCCGCCAGCATCAGCGCCGGCTCGGCGCCGCGCACACCCTTGGCCGCGAGCAGCGACAGCCGCGCCGGACGCGACGAGACCACGGCCAGCTCGGACATGGAGAGCAGGCCGTTGATGACGATCAGGACGACGACGATGACGAGTTCGAGCGAGAGCATTGACGTTCCAGAGGTAAGCAAGTGTGGCCGGATGGCGGCGCAAGCCATTGATATAGGTATTCGGTGAGGAAGTGCCGGCAATTCTGCGCGTTCGTCACCTCCGGGAACCCGTGCGGGACAGCGTTCTCGGCGCCCTCCGCGACGACCTGACACTCCGCGGAACTACGGATCGTTGCTTAACGAGCCCTTAGTGGCCGCCGGCTAGGTTTTCGACATTGCAGAAATATGTTCGGGGACCCAGGATGCGGATCGGGAAGCTTTTCGCGCTGTCGATGCTGACGGTGACGGTATTTGCAGTCATCCTTGGCGCCGAGGTGCTGATACCCCAGACCCGCATCTTCACCAACCGCTCCGACGCGATCAAGACCGTCGACGCCTTTGGCGCGACCCTGATGGCCAGCCAGCACGTCGCCAGCCTTCGCGCTCCCTATATCGGACCGATCTTCCAGGAAGGCGCTGCGACGCAGGCGCAGCTCGAAGCTGCCACGAAGGCTGCGAAAGCTGCCGAGGCCGGCTTCGAGGCCGCAAGGCGCGCCGTCATGGTGCTGGACGACGGCGGCGCAATTGCCGAGAATCTCGACCGTGCCGCACGGCGGCTGAAGGAGATCACCACCGCGGCCGGTCGCGCGATGGGCGTTCCCCTGGCGGCGCGCGACAGCGTCGCGACAAAGGGCTTCCTGCCCGGTATCGCCGAGGTCATCGGCAACATCGAACCGGTCATGAACCGGCTCGAGGCGAAGGTCATCAATGCCGATTCCTCGCTTGCGGCGCTGTTGAATCTGGCGCGAACGGCGCAGGATCTGCGCGTATCGGCCGGCAACCGCGCGGCCACGCTGTCCCCGGCGCTCTCCGCGCGCCGTCCGCTCACCGCGGCCGAGCTGTCGTTGATGGACCGCATGCAGGGACGCGTGGAGGCCGATCGCGAGCGCATCGAGGCCGGGATCGAACAGCTCGGAAATCCCGCCCGCATCGCTGCCGCGCACAAGGCGGCAACGGAATCCTATTTCGGACGAGCCGCGGTTGCCGTGGACAAGGAGATTCCTGCAGCCCGGAGTGACGGCAAGTACGGCGGCACCGCCGACGAGCTGGCGAAGGTGATCGTGCCGGCGATCCAGATGTTCTACGGCGTGCGCGACGCCGCGCTGGCGGAAGCAGCCGAGCGCGCCTCGGCCGCGCGCGACGGCGCGCTGGCGATGCTGGCGCTCGCCGGTGTCGCCGTGTTGGCGCTGCTCGGGACGCTCGGTGGCGTGACCATGATGCTGCGCCGGCGCGTGGTGATGCCGCTTGCGAAGCTCGCCGACGTAATCGGGATGCTCGCCGCCGGACAGCACGAGGTCGAGATCCCAACAACGGGCCGCAACGACGAGATCGGCCAGGTCGCGGGCTCGCTCCAGCACTTCAAGGATTCGCTCGGCGCCAAGAAGGCCGCCGACGAGGCGGCCGCGGTCGAAGCCGAAGCAAAGCTCCGGCGCAGCCAGCGCGTGGACCAGATCGCGCGCGAGTTCGAAGCCATGATCGGTGACGTCGTCAACACCGTCTCGTCGGCCTCTTCGGAGCTGGAAGCGTCTGCGGGAACGCTGACGTGTACGGCCGAGCAATCGGAGAAGGTCACCGCGACCGTGGCGGCCGCCTCCGAACAGGCCTCCACCAACGTGCAGACCGTCGCTGCGGCGGCCGAGGAGATGGCCTCGTCGGTCGACGAGATCAGCCGTCAGGTCCAGGATTCCGCGCGCATCGCCGGCGAGGCGGTGCAGCAGGCGGGGCGGACCAACGACCATGTCGGTGAGCTCGCCAGGGCCGCGGGCCGGATCGGTGACGTCGTCGAGCTCATCAGCCAGATCGCGGGCCAGACCAATCTTCTGGCCCTCAATGCCACCATCGAGGCGGCGCGCGCCGGCGAGGCCGGACGCGGCTTTGCCGTCGTCGCATCCGAGGTCAAGGCGCTGGCCGAGCAGACCGCCAAGGCCACCGGCGAGATCAGTCAGCAGATATCGGGAATCCAGACGGCGACCGAGGACTCCGTCGGCGCCATCAAGGCGATCGGCGACACCATCACGCGCATGTCCGAGATCGCGTCCGCAATCGCCTCGGCGGTCGAGGAGCAGGGCGCGGCGACGCGCGAGATCTCACGCAACGTGCAGCAGGCCGCGCGCGGCACCCAGCAGGTCTCCGCCAGCATCGTCGACGTGCAGCGCGGCGCGAGCCAGACCGGATCGGCCTCCTCCAATGTGCTCACGTCGGCCAAATCGCTGTCCGGTGAGAGCACTCGCCTCAAGGCCGAGGTCGGCAAGTTCCTGGACGCGATCCGCGCCGCGTAAGGAGCCGCATTAGACTGGATCGATGCGCGCCAAGGACAGGAACACCTCTCCCGGAGGGTGAGGCGAACCGGCGGCTACGACCTGATTTCATCGCGCTCGCGTCGCGCTCAGAACTCGCCGTGCAGCCGCCCCGAAAACACCGACACCGGACCGCGATCGGCGTTGTAGGCGGGGTTGACGATGAGCTGGTAGTCGGCGGTGAAGGTCAGCGCCTTGTTCAGCGCGTAGGCGTAGTAGGTCTCCAGCACGCGCTCGCGGCGGTAGTTGAGCCGGCCATCGCCGATCAGCGGGCCGAGACCGCCGGCGGCGATGAAGTCGCGATGATCCTGCGACAGGGCGTTGACGGCGCCGGCGATCGCGACCACGTCGTCGGGCCGGCCCCATGTCGTGCCCTTGACCGAAACGCCACCCGACAGGCTGCGATCGATGTCCGTGAAGGCCATGATCTCGTTGCGGCCGTCGTTCCAGCTCCAGCGGCCGAACAGGCCGACGTCGTCGGTGATGGCCTGTTCGAGGTTGAGCGCGTAGCCGTATTTGATACGGCCGCGGCGAGTCTGGCTGATGTCGACGCCGAACGCGGGATTGTCCAGCGTCTCGCGATAGCTGCCCGCAAAGGCGCTGTTGACGAAGCCGAGCGTGCGCAGCTTGCCGGGCTGGCCGAACAGCGAATAACGCGTTTCGAGCTCCATCACATATTCGCCGCGGCGGCCGACGTTCATGTCGAAATTGCTGGAGTTCGATTCCGCGCCGATCAGGAAGTAGCCGGCGCGCAGCGCCCATTGCTTCTGGTTGAACTCGGCGGTGGCGCCATAACCGAGGCCGAGCTTATCGGCGGCATAGTCGAAGGCGCCGGACGCCCAGATCGACCAGTTCATGAAATCCTTGCGCGGATCGTGCGCATAGGCATTGCCGTCGAACACGTCGACCACGGAGAACTTGCCGACCTGCAAGGTCAGGCGCGAGACGTCGACCTTACCGGCAAGCTGAAGCTGGCCGCTGGCCAACTCCTCCTGCTCGCCGCCGAAGCCGAAGGTGTGGCGCACGAACAGGCGCGAGGCGTTGAAGTGCGGATAGGGGAAGCCGGACTTCTGCGCTTCGCCATTGGGGAAGCCCGCCGCGCCCGTCGTGTTGTTGAAGCCGAAGCCCTGGAGCAGCTCGGGATTGAAATAGACCTCGCCGCCGTCCCACAGCCGCGCGTTCAGATAGAGCGAATTGCTCCAGGTCTGCTGAAAATCCGGCGACGGGAGCAGGCTGTTCGGTCCGGTATAGGGCGCGTGGAAGGCCGGATAACCCTGCCCGAGCACGGTCGACTGGCCGTGAATCTCCCAGCGGCTGGATTCGGTGTCGGTGACGTCGGATTTCGGGTCGTAGGTCGGCACGCCCGGCCAGTCGATCTTGCGATTGAGGCCGATGCGCAGGCTATGGAAGTCCATCGACGAGGAATATTGTGCGCCGGAGGGGAAGCTGACGCTCGCGTCGCCGAACTTGCTGTAGAGATATTCGAGCCGCGCGCTCCAGTGCGGCGCGAAGGCGTATTCGACACCGCCACCGGCGGTCCAGCCGAACCGCGTATGCAGCACCTTTTCTTCAACGCCGCCGTTCGGCGTCGAGAGAAAACGCTCGCCGGCGAAGGCCGCGCCGCCGGTCGCGTAAAACAGCCAGTCACCGCTGGCGTAGCCGAGCCGCGCGCGCAGGCTCGCGACATAGTCCCAGCGTTCCTCCGCGAACGACAGCGCGGTCCCCGCCGATGATACGACGTGGTTGGAGGGCAGATAGTTCGGAAACGAGATGTCGCCTTCGACGCCGAGCAGCAGGCCCGAATTGAAACGCCAATTGTAGCCGGCCTGAACGCCGCCCGTCGCGCCGGTGAAGACGTTGTTGTCGGTTGCGAACGTGGGATCGGTCAGCGTCGCCGCGGAGGTGCCGCGGGTGACGCCGGCATGCGCACCGATATAGAGGCCGGTCCAGTCGTAGACCGCTTTCAAGGCCGGCGCCTTCAGTGGCAGATCGGCCGCGCGGCCGCTGCTGGGAAAAGCCAGCACGCCCGTGGCAATCGCCGCAGCCGTTCGCAAGCACCGGTGTCTGTGACCTTTCAACGCCAAAACGCACGCCCCCAAAACGCGAATGTGTTCCACCCGCCGCGCTATCCCTGCCGAGTCGCGGCGATTCTGTCATCAGGTCTCGTTACTCACGCGAGCGGGCGAGATGATCTCGATTCGACCCGACTTCGTCTCAAGTTCCTGAACCTGCGACAAGCTTTATTGCTATTAATTCGCAATAGCAACTGGTGCGCATTGCTGTGGACGATGGTTGGCACCACTGTGTGACGGGACTGCAACAAATTGGCAGGCCTCAAAAAGGATGACCCCGCCCGGGGGGACAGCCGGGCGGGGCCGGGGCACGACACGGGGTGGATGAGGCGCCCGTGTCGGACGCAGGATCCACGTGAGATCGGCCTCAGATACTCGAATCAGTAGCAGGTGCGAACGCGGCCGACGTACTGCCCGAAGGCGTTGTACTGGGCGACCCAGCCGCAGCGGTGATAGCCATGGTAATAGGGGTCGTTGCTGGCGGCGATCGCGGAGCCGACGACGGCGGCGGTGGCGATGCCGGCACCCACGCCCCAGACCCAAGCGGGCTGCTTGGCTTCGGCCGAGGAGGTGGTGGACACGACGCTGCCGGTCACAGTGAGGGCAGCGAGGGCTGCTGCGGCAATCTTGGTCTTGATCGACATATGAAACTCCATCCGGGTTTGAGGCGGTCCGTTGTGGTCCGCGTGCCCAATTGGACGGAGGCTCTTCGCGTCCGGTTCGAAGGCCGGAAATCTGGCCGCGGAGACTCGATCTTTCCCGAACGAATCCAGGAGGATGCCGGTTAGCCGAGGGGTCCCTTGGCGAGCCTGTTCACGTCGAAGTTATCGACTTCAGTCAGCAGCTCGCAGAAGGAGCGCGCGCCATGATCGAGCAGTTGCTCGCCCTTCTCAGGGAGCGCCAGCGTGGCATTGCCGACTGCGCCGCTGACATTGAGGTCCTGCGCCTGCCAGGCGAACGGCACGGGGCGCTGCGTCGACAGCCAGTGATATTGCTGCTCCATCGCGATGCTGCTCGCGGGAAAATCCGCGATCGCATTCATGCGGACCTGGTCCGGATAGCGCGCCAGCATGATCGAGGTCTCGACCGCGCCGCCGTGAATGCCGTGGCGCACCTCATCGGCCGGGAACAGTTTGTCCGCGCCCGACAGCCGCGACCATGACGTCGTCACCACGAACAGTTTCTGGTGCGCGCGTAGGTCCTGCGCGACCAGCATCATCGCCGCGCTGTTGCCGCCATGGCTGGTGATGATGACGAGCTTCCTCACCCCGCGGCGCGCAACGTCCTCGCCGATCCCGGTCCATTTCTTCAGCGCCACATCGGTCGGCAGCGTCTGCGTGCCCGGATAGTCGATATGCTCGGTGGAAATGCCGATTGGCTCAATCGGGAGAAATCCGGCTGGAATGCTCTGGGGCAACAGCTCGCGCACGCGCGCCAGATACGCCTCCGCGATCAGCACGTCGGTCGTGAGCGGCAGATGCGGTCCGTGCTGCTCGGTCGCCGCCAGCGGCAGCACCGCGATCCAGCGCGACACGTCGGCAGTGCCCGCATCGGCCCAGTTGATATCGATCCAGTCGCGGGGCGGCGTCTTCAAGGTTTCTTTGCCCGGATTTGTCACGTAGTTTGGGGTATGAGGGGACGCGGGCCCGGCCGGCTCGCGTCCCCTGATATCTTGCGGTTCTATCGCGTTGGGCTGGCATGAGCCAGACGTGATTGGGCCAGAAGCGATCGACGGAGTGCCATCATGACCCCCTCTCATTTGCGGCGAGCGTTAACGGCCGGCTTCATGGCCGCTTTCGTCACTCTTGCGCCGGCGCGCGCCGAAACGCTCGACAAGGTCACCTTCGGCACCAATTGGGTCGCCGAGGCCGAGCATGGCGGCTTCTTCCAGGCGGTCGCCGACGGCACCTACAAGAAATACGGGCTCGACGTCACCATCGTCCCCGGCGGTCCCAACGAGAACAACCGGATGCTGCTGATCGCCGGCAAGATCGATTTCTTCATGGCCGCGAACACGCTGATGTCGTTCGACGCGGTGGCGAACAACGTTCCCGTCGTGACCATCGCCGCGATCTTCCAGAAGGATCCGCAGGTGATGCTGACCCAGCCGGACGCCAAGGTCGCCAAGATCGAGGACCTCAAGCCGCTGACGCTGTTCGTCTCCAAGGAGGGCATGGGCAGCTACTTCCAGTGGCTGAAATCCGAATACGGCTTCAGCGAGAAGAACGTCCGCCCCTATAATTTCAATCCGCAGCCCTTCATCGCCAACCCCAAGAGCGCCATGCAGGGCTACGTCACCTCCGAGCCGTTCGCGGTGGAGAAGGCGGCGGGCTTCAAGCCCAACGTGCTGCTGCTCGCTGACTACGGCTTCAACACCTATTCGACCCTGATCGAGACCCGCCGCGACATCGTCGAGAAGAAGCCCGATCTGGTTCAGCGCTTCGTCGATGCCTCCATGATCGGCTGGTACAATTACATCTATCGCGACAATTCCGCCGGCAACGCCATGATCAAGAAGCTCAATCCGGAGATGACCGACGATCTGCTCGCCTATTCCGTCGCCAAGATGAAGGAACACGGCATCGTCGATTCCGGCGACAGCCTCAAGAACGGCATCGGCGCGATGAGCGACGAGCGCTACACATCCTTCTTCAACAAGATGGTGAAGGCCGGCGTCGTGAAGGCGGATCTCGACTTCCGCAAGTCCTACACGCTGCGCTTCGTCAACAAGGGCGTCGGCATCGAGCTGCGCCCGAACAAGCCGTAACGCATGCGGATGTTCGACCACGATGTGTGGGCATCATTCACCTCTCCTCGGCGGGGAGAGGTGAAAGACGCGGCGCGACCAAGCCTCACAACTGCCGGCGATCGATGGTAGCGAGCTCATCGTCATCCGCCGTCGAGGCCAGCCTGACGGCCCTCGCCGTCAGCCTGCGCGGCGTGACGAAGGTGTATGACAACGGTGTCATGGCACTCGGCCCGTTCGACCTCGCTGTCCGCAAGGGCGAGTTCATCTCGTTGCTCGGCCCGTCAGGCTGCGGCAAGTCGACGGCGCTGCGCATCATCGCAGGGCTCGGCGCGCCGTCATCGGGCACCGTGCGGGTGGCGCGGCACGAGGGCGAGGTGCAGCCGCGCCGGGTTCAGCCAGGTCACGGCATCGGCTTCGTGTTTCAGGAGCCGACGCTGATGCCCTGGGCCAACGCGCGCGAGAACGTGCGGCTGCCCTTGAGGCTCGCGGGCATGCCGAAAGCGGACGCGCGCGCGCGCGCCGACGAGGCGCTGGCGAGCGTCGGGCTCGCCGATTTCGCAGATAGCTTTCCGCGCGAGCTCTCCGGCGGCATGAAGATGCGTGTGTCGCTGGCGCGTGCGCTCGTCACCGACCCCGATATTCTCCTGATGGACGAGCCGTTCGCTGCGCTCGACGAGATCACCCGCTTCCGCCTCAACAACGATCTGCTTGCACTCTGGCGGTCCTTGCGCAAGACCGTCATCTTCGTCACCCATTCGGTGTTCGAATCCGTCTATCTGTCGCAGCGCGTCGTCGTCATGACGGCGCGGCCCGGCCGCATCCAGGCCGACATCCGCATCGAGACGGTCGAGCCGCGCGGGGAGGAGTTTCGCACCTCGGCCGCCTATTCCGATTATTGTCGAAGCGTGTCGGCCGCGCTGGCGCCGTCCTATTCGGGACGATCGACGCTATGAGCGCGCAAGCTCCCGTGCCCGCAAAAATGTCCCGCGCGCAACGCGCGATGCGCTTCGTGCTTCCCGTCATCGTGTTCGCGGCCGGCCTCGTCGCTTGGGAACTGGTGGTCCGCATCAGGGCGATCCCGCCTTACGTGCTGCCGGCGCCGTCCGTCATCGTCCTGACGCTGATCAAGGACTGGGCGGTGCTGTCACAATCGCTCGCCGCCACGCTGCTGACCACGCTCGAAGGTTTTGTCGCCGCCAGCATCGGCGGCATCGCGCTTGCGCTCATGTTCAACCAGTCGAAATGGGTGGAATATTCGCTGTTCCCCTACGCCGTGGTCCTGCAGGTGACGCCTGTGATCGCGATCGCACCGCTGCTGCTGATCTATCTGGAACAGCAGACCGCGGTCGTGGTCTGCGCCTTCATCGTCGCCTTCTTTCCGGTGCTGTCCAACACCACGCTCGGGCTGAATTCGGTCGATCGCAACCTGGCCGGCCTGTTCCAGCTCTATGGCGCATCAAAGCCACAGACCCTGCGCTTCCTGAAACTGCCCGCGGCGCTGCCCTACATTCTCGGAGGCCTGCGCATCGCCGGCGGCCTGTCGCTGATCGGCGCGGTCGTGGCCGAGATCGCGGCGGGAACAGCCGGCGCGGGCTCCGGGCTCGCCTACAGGATCGCCGAGTCCGGCTATCGCTTGAACATACCCCGCATGTTCGCGGCGCTGCTTCTGTTGTCGCTGGCCGGGATTGTCATCTATGGGGTGCTGGCGCTAGTTTCCCACCTCGTTTTACGGCGCTGGCATGAGAGCGCGCTTGGAAAGGAAAACTGATGACCGCCGGTTCGATTTCGTCCGAAAAGATCGACCTTCTGATCTATGGGCCGGTGCGGCCGATCCTCGAGAACGGGTTTTCCGATCATTTCGTCGTGCACAAGGCGGAGACGCGCGGTGATCTCGAGCGGCTGACGCCGGCGGTCCGCGACAAGATCCGCGGTGTCGCGGTGACCTATCACACCGTGCGCGCGGACAGGGATTCGCTGTCGCAGCTGCCCAAGATCGAGATGGTGGCGAGCTTCGGCGTTGGTTACGACCACATCGACGCCAAATACGCGGCCGAGAACAATATCGTCGTCACCAACACGCCCGACGTGCTGACCGAGGAGGTCGCCGACGTCGCGATGGGCCTTCTGATCGCCACCTTGCGCGAGTTCATCAAGGCCGACCGCTATGTGCGCTCCGGGCTCTGGCAGACCCAGAACTATCCGCTCAGCGTCGGCTCGTTGCGCGACCGCAAGGTCGGCATCGTCGGCATGGGCCGGATCGGCCAGGCCATCGCGCGCCGGCTCGACGCCTCGCTGGTGCCGGTGGTCTACCACTCGCGCAACCCATCCAAGGACGTCTCCTACAAGCACTATCCCGATCTGATCGAGATGGCGAAGGCGGTGGACACGCTGATGGTGATCGTTCCGGGCGGCGCCAGCACCAACAAGATGATCAATGCCGAGGTGCTGAAGGCGCTCGGCCCGCGCGGCGTGCTGATCAACGTGGCCCGCGGCTCGGTGATCGACGAGCCGGCGCTGATCCAGGCGCTGAAATCCGGCACCATTCTCGCCGCCGGCCTCGACGTGTTCGCGGCCGAGCCGAACGTGCCTGACGAGCTCAAGACCATGCAGAACGTCGTGCTGCTGCCGCATATCGGTTCGGCCTCGGTGGTGACGCGCAACGCGATGGACCAGCTCGTGGTCGACAATCTGAAGGCCTGGTTCGCCGGCAAGGCGCCGCTGACGCCGGTTGCGGAAACGCCGTTCAAGGGGCGCTGATGAGTGGTCTTCGGGTCGTTGCATTCGCCGTCGCGGCCTGCTTGGCCGCGATCGGTGCTGCGCAAGCGCAGGATGCGGCGACCCTGAAGAAATCGATGCCCGGCCAGTGGGAGCTCTCGACCACCGAGCGCAGCAAGACCTGCGTCGTCACGCTCAAGAGCGATGCGGCGGCGCAAGGCTTCAGGCTGGAGCTGGAGCCGGCCTGCAAGACCGCTCTGCCCTTCACCAGGGATATCGTTGCCTGGAGCGTGAAGGGCCTCGACATCGTGCGCTTGCAGGATGCGAGCGGCGAAGCCGTGATCGACTTCACCGAGGTCGAGGCCGGCATCTTCGAGGGGCTGCGCCAGGGCGAGGGCGTCTACATTCTGCAGGATCTCGCCGCCGCGCGTTCGATGGCCAAGTCGATGGACCAGATGATCGGCGACTGGTCGATGGTGCGTGGCAACGGCCAGCCGGTGTGCGGGCTGACGCTGACCAACACCGAGGCGGACTCGGACAATTTCCAGGTCTTCCTCAAGCCGAAATGCGACGCGACGATCGCGCAGTTCAACCCGACGCAATGGCGGCTCGAGCGCGGCCAGATCATCCTGATGTCGAAATCAGGCGAGGCCTGGCAGTTCGAGGCCGACGACAACGCGCAGTGGCGGCGCGTTCCCGACACAGCCGATCCCCTGATCATGCTGCGGCAGTAGGCGCCGTGGGCGTACTCGGCCTGCATGGTTCGAGACGCCCGCTTTGGCGGGCTCCTCACCATGAGGGTCTGATATCTCGCCGCGTAACGCGACCTCATCCTGAGGGCCCGCCGGAGGCGGGCGTCTCGAAGGATGGCCGCAGGTTACGTCGTCGGCTTCGGCGGCGGCGCGGTGCCTTGCGCCCATTTCTCCATCTTGCCGAGCACGCCCCAGACGGTAAGCGCGAGCGAGATCGGCATCGCGAACTGGCCGAGGCCGGGTACGGCAGACACGATCGTTCCGAGCAGTCCGGCAAGGCCGCCCGCATTGGGGCTTGCCGTCACCGACGAGAGCAGCGCGGTGAGCACCGAGCCACCGATACCGAGCGCGGTCTTCTTGCCGTTGAGCAGCTTGCCGATGGTCTCGCCGAGCGCGCCGTTGACCTGGCCCAGCATGGGCTGGCCGTCCTTGTTGAGCAGGGTGCTGAGCAGGTCGACGACCTGCTTCAGCTGATCGACGGGGGCGGGGCTCGTCGGGGTGACCGGGCCGGGCATGGGCGCCGTCCTGTTGATGAGGGAAAAGAGCCGTTCGAACAGGCTGATCGGGTCGTTCGTAGCGGGCAATGTGTTGCTCGGCACGGTCGCGGGCAGCGTCACGCCGCCGGCCGACGGTCGCAGCAATTGTGCGAGATCCTCCAGCCGTTTCAGGATCTGGGACAGGTCCCCGGTCTGCACAAGGCCTCCAGACTGCGTCGCGCGCGTGATGGCGGCGACCGTGGCCGCGTCGAGAAGCCCGGTATCCCTCAGGCCGTTCTGTTGCTGAAACTGCGAGACGGCGGCCCTGGTCTTGGCTCCGCTGATGCCGTCCTCGACGAGCGGCGGATTGGCGCCGAGCTTGTTGAGCGCCTGCTGCATGAGAATGACCGTCGAGGCCGCATCGTCCTCGGGCTCGGTGCGGCCGGCGAATTGCGGGCCGCCGTCGAGCGTGATCGAGGAATCCTGTGACATCATCGCTTGCAGGATCACGGCCGTGCCGAGCTGGGAATCGACGTGATTGGAGTCGAACACATGGTCGCGGACGAATTTTCCCGCCCTTGCCTCCGGCGGGCCGTACAGCGACGAGCCGCCATAGAGATAGGGCGAATTGACCCCCTTGGCGTGATAGCCGAAGCCGTTGAACGCTTCGAGCCGAAACAGCATCCGCGCGATACCCCAATCGTGCGCGCCATTGAAGTTCTCGATTCTGAACGCGTCCACGGCGCCGTCCACGAACGTGGCAAACGGTCCGCGCCCCTTCGGAACGATCGTCGTCACGCGATGAAGCGACTCGCCGTTGCCAAGATACGTGTCGAAATCGAAGTTGGACTCGCGGTAGTGGCAGAGCGCGGCGAAGTACCAGGGGACACCCGTCAACCGCTCGATCTGCTGATAGGTCGCCTTGCCGTTGAGGGCCTTGCGGGCAACCGCATTCGCCTCCGCGAGGCGCCCGGGCCGGATCTCGAGACCGGCCCAATTCCGCTCATATTCGCTTTTCAAGCTCTCGAATGAGATCATTTTCCGCTCCCGCAAATTGACTGAATATTCGACTCTCCGTGCAAGCCAGAAAGAACCGGGCGCCGTGATCAGCGCGTGACTGCAGCGTGATCTCGCGAAATCTGGCAGGTCGCCGGACCGGCGCATGTGAAATGGCTTACAGCCTTGGCGGGAAATCATCGGTAACGTTCAGGGAACCCGCGCGGTCGCCCGTCCGTTAACGGCAGGACGGTCCGGCAAGGAGTCCTGCATGGCCAAGCGCGTCCTCGCGATCGGCATCGAACCCGGCAATGCGGACTACAGCGCTTTTCCGCAGCTCACGCCGGAGCTCGTGCGCGGCTATATCGAGGCGCAGCTGTTGCGCCTGCGCGATCTCGGCTTTGATGTCACGAGCTGCCTGATCGATCTCGACGCGACAGCCGAAGCCGGCGTCACGGCGGCTTTGCGCGACGAGAGCTTCGACTGCATCGTGATCGGCGCCGGCCTGCGCGAGCCCGGGGAGCGCCTGCTGCTGTTCGAGAAGGTGCTCAACCTCGTCCATCGCCTCGCGCCAGATGCCGCGATCTGCTTCAACACCACGCCCGCCGACACCGCCGAGGCGGTGCAACGCTGGGTCGAGCCCTGACGGAGCGGGAAGCCCCGACGGGACGGGCTCGGACCGGCCAAGAATCGCTGATTCCGGGATTTTCTCGAATTTCGAACTTTTCTGCCGCCTTGAGCGACCAAGAGGGAATTGTTCAAACTCGATCGGGCTCTGACATGAAATTCGTTGCCCTGGCCTTTTCGTGCCTTCTGCTTTTCTCGGTGCCAGCCAGCGCGAATGATACCCGCACCTTCAATGCGATGGTAGCGTTGGCCAATCGCGGAGATGCCGAGGCGCAATATCATGTCGGCATGATGTACAATAACGGCATCGGCACGCAGCAGGATCGCGGCCAGGCCTTCGAGTGGTTTCAGAAATCGGCGGCGGCCAACGACCCGCTCGGGGCCTACAAGCTCGGCTGTTACTATGACGGGCAAGGCGCGGGCATCGTCGCCACCGACCCGGACCAGGCCTTGAAATACAAGCTCGTGTCCGCCAAGGCCGGTTACGCGCGTGCCCAGCACGATGTCGCTCTCATGTATGACCGGCAAGGGAATTCGGAAGAAGCGCTGAAATGGTGGCAGATGGCAGGCGACCAGGGCCTTCCTGCCGCCCTCTTCAGCCTGTCGCGTGCGTATTCTGCAGGAAAGGACACGCCGAGGGATCTGCCCCTGTCGTATGCGTACTTCAAGCTCTCCCAACTGGCGCCGGCCAAGAATGTGAACGAGATGGCTTCCATGTTGTCCAAGCCGGAGCTCGATAAGGCCGAGAAACTGGTTGCCGAATGGAAGCCGCAACCGACCGCCCTGACGTTGAAGGCATTGAGCGGATTCAGAGCCGCAGAAGAGCACCTGAAAGTCGCCAAGAACCAGGTATTCTGATCTCGTCTAAATCAACCTCATCCCGCGCAGGCTCGCATGCCCGCCCTTGCCGACGATGATGTGATCGTGCACGGCGATGCCGAGCGGCTTGGCGATGTCGATGATCGCCTTCGTCATCTGGATGTCGGCCTGCGAGGGCGAGGGATCGCCTGAGGGGTGATTGTGGATGAGCCTGCGGCGTCTATTATCTATTTGAGTTTGCTGTTATTTTAGATTCTGATCGAGCTGTAGGAGGCGGAGACTGGGGCATGTAGTGGGTGATTGTTCGTGATAGTCACGAGAGTTCACGCTCGGTCCTGGCCGCTTCGATTGGAGTCCTTGTTTCAATGCCCGATCTGTCCGTGACATGCATTTCAGTGCGTATCGACGGCTTACGGACACCGCCGAAAGCATCAGCCTGAATGCTCAGGTTTTCCGTTAACGTGTCCTTTCATCGACGGCTTCCTCCAATACGTGCAACGTATCGCGCCGCTCGAACAGTAAAATTAGCTCTCTGACCCGGGCCGATTTGCGGTCGCCGGGAATTTCGTCAATGTCCACGCCCAGGAGAAAGCAAAGGTTCTTAAACTCTTCCATATCGAACGCCGTACACAGCTCATCGAACAATTTCTTACGTTGAGCTATCGAAATACGCGACTTCGTTGCCGCTACCGAAGCAACGGACTTCGGCCACGCCCCCTCCGAGAGGGAAACTGGGCGCGACTCAATGAAGCTTCGCAAGCACGAAGCCGCGGAATACGCTGCGTACTCTTGCCACATGTCATTCTTTTTGCCGTCGGCGAAGTCGCAGATGGCTCGGATCGTCAAGAATCCCACCTTCTTGACAGCGCTGAATGCCGCAGAAGCGACTCCTGCACTCTCCATCTCAATTGCGATGAGATCGCGTTGCAACGACCGAAGCTCTTGGGCAGCCTCGCTTGAAGCAATCACCTTCTCTCCAGAGGCAATTGGTCCGACATGAATTCTCGGCTCGATGGCGCTCGCGCTTTTCCCATCGGGCCTTGAAGGCAAATGTGCGCGCCACGTTGAGTCGGTCAAGTTCAGTATTCCATCCACGAGGATGGGGTCCGCCTGAAATTGCCGAGCTCGATGCTCCTGATGATTGGGTCGAACCTTCGAGAGCTCATAATAGAAAATGGAGTTCGAGGCCACGATATCGCCGAAGCCCTGATCCTTTCTAGAGATTCCACCAGCAATTCCATTCACAAGTACAAATCGCGGCTTCCATTTGTGGATGAGGTCCGATGTCGCATGTGCGGCATCGAGATTTCCCATCGAATGAAGGAGAGTGGCAACAACTCGATACGAGCCGCCGCGTCTTGTTGGAATCGTTCCGCGAAGGTACGTGCGGGTCGAATCCGATGTCGACGAAATCGGTACCAGCTCAGGAAAATAATGCTTAAGCGCAGCCAATTCCTTCCGCAACGCGACGACAACTGCGAAGTCGACTGATTCGTCCTCCACCTGTCGCGAGAGGTCGGTAGCCTGCTTGTCAGTAAGCTCGACAGCAACCGAGCTGAGAAATGCTGCGACGCGGCTCTCATGGCGCCGTTTCATGAGAAGCAACGAATCCGCTGTGTAAGTGGTCGGATCCTGATCGACCAAACGATGATGCGTTGGACATAGGATGATCAAGTTGTCTGCGTCGTTGCGCGACTCTTCGGATTGCGCGGGATCGAATCTCGGCCCCCCGGGAGAGGCCGCACGAATGTGGCAGAGTTCGCCCAGTAATGCGCGAGATTGAGGCTGAACGAGCTGCGTTGTACATCCCGGGAAAGCGCATAGGCCCCCCGAAGAAGCGAACAGAATCTTTATCGAACGATCACTGGGTTGTCGTCGCATAGCACCTCAAGCACGCTCCGCATGCCGTCGCCCCGTAGTCAAGAGATCATAGCCTTCAACGCCCATCAACCGGATACGTGTCGATAAGCCGACACTTTGTGGCTAACGTTGCTATTGAGCAGGCCGTCTAGAGCTGCGCGACATCGAGTAGCCTTCTAACTCTTCTTTGCGGGGGGCATGTTCTTTCCATTTGCATCGTGGAGGCATTCGCGCTTAAGTTGATCATATTGAAGGTCCGTCTTAATTGACATGGCGTACTTCCGCGCGGAAACGCGACGGGGGATGGATGATCGACTCTCTTCGCGTTGCAAAAACAGCAAATTTTCACATTCTTAAGCGGCAGATGAGCAATGCCGCATTGGATGACCTTTTTCGCCAAGTTCGGGCAAGCCAGCCCTCGGCCTCCCAAAACATATTCTACCATCGGCGCGTCCAAGCTGGGCGCGCGCGTTGGTCTGCGATCTCCTTCCTCTATGACCGCTCGCCTTCATTCTTAACCGAAGACGCAGGAATCCGAGAACGAATCTGCGGATTTATTCTTTTGATCGAATATCGCGATCATCTCGCGATTCTTAAATCCAAGCTCGATCTTCCGGCAGGATTTTTCACCCGCTATCTCGGTCGAGTATCAGCCGAACGCGTGGATCGTGCGGTCGCACGGCAGGGAGCGGTGTTCGAAAAGATTCGGCTTCGAAACATGTCGGTCTCCAAGCACGTGATGAGGAGTAAAACGTTCGAAGCCGATGACCTACAAAATGTTGTCGGGCCTGCTGGCGCAAACCGGTATGTGCCCCAGGCGTACGCGGTCCGGTCGGGAACTGACCACTATTCTACAACTCCTAGCACCGGCAGGATAGGGCAGCGGTCTGATCGGGTCGATCACCTCGCACTTGTGGAGTACGCGAAATCTGTAATTGACGAGCTGGTAGGTGGAAGAGCTGCACCTGCCAGCTTTCTCCGTACCTTAGCCCGCGCTATCGATTTGGCGAGTATTGGCGGCACCGCGCGTCCAACAAGTTTTGCCGTCGACGTTGCGGGATTTGTTGATGCGATCCATGTCGATCGCGAAATCAGACTTGTACATGAAGATAGCGGTAGACTCACTCAACTCTCCAAGCATGAAATCGATGCAGCGTTAAATGAGCTCGATCGTGCGTTTAGGGTCAGCGGCGACGGAAAGAGGATGGATATCTTCGACGGTGCTGATTCGGTTGGAGCAATTGCAATCAACCAAGCTCGCGTAGCATTGCGTGACTTGCAATTGCCGATCACTGCCGGCATCGAGGTCGAAAGTACAGAGTATGCTCTCGGTCACGATCCAAATCGGATCTCGCTCCGACGCTACATCGATCGCGAGGATAAGTTCATATTGCTGTTCGACGCCCTCTCTTTAGCTTACATCGACGGGACCTTGTTCCGCGACGAAGGCTTTGTAGATGGTGGCGCAGCCCTGTTGCGCCATTTGCGCTCTGATCCGCTCCTAGACGGAGTGACTGATGAAAAGGGTAACTTTTCGACGCGAAAGGCCACCTTTGATGCTGACTCCACTTTCGGTGTGATCGAAGCGAGTGTTGCGGACGGGGACGATGTGCTTGTGTGCGACGATCTTGGCGACGAATGGGCGGACTATATTGGGCTAAACAACTCCAGCAGCCCGCCTAGAATTACCTTTTATCACGCAAAGCATGGTCCACTATCGCTCGGTGCTGGGCCGTTCCATATCTCCGTGAGCCAAGCAATTAAGAACTTGCAGCGTATGAGCCTTCCGCCGGAATCGATGGAAGCGAAAATTCGTGGTTGGAACAACAAGTATGTAAGCGGTAGCGGAGTCAAAACCCGGATCAAGAGGATTGTCCGAGGCGATGCCGACGAGCTAATGAACGAATTCGCTCAAGTGCGGCTTGCGCCGGATGCAATTCGTCGGGTCTTCATCGTGACCTCTTCGCTGAGCCGCGGTGCTGTTGAAGAGGCGCTAAAGGAAGTCGCAGCCGGCCAAGCGCCAGACCCATACTTCGTTCAGCTCTATTGGCTGTTGATGTCATTCTTCTCGGCGTGTACCGAAATGAACGCACATGGATACGTGATCTGTCAAACTTAGCAGGCGCTGATCACGGAGTCGGTATTCGAAACTGCGATTTGGCTATTCCGGCTGTTAAGGCCCGACAGCCGGCTGACTGCTAACCTATGCGCAGTTGTAGTAAAGAGCGCGTGCCATGCTTACTTTGCAGCAGATGGAAGAGGTAAGGGTTCGCCTAGCGCAGCAACTGATATTCTACATGCCCGTTAAGCTGTTTCCTATTGCGCAGAAATTAGCGTTTCCGATTCTTTTAGAGTTCACACGACTAGTGGATTTTAGGAATCTGGAAATTCCACCAGAGAAGATCAAAATTACTGACTTGATCTACGAAGACAGGCTTCCGTCAGTGTTCGAGTCGTTTATCGCTCGGCGGTTTTCCGAGGGGAATAAGCAAGCGGAGTTGCGAGTAGCGGGAATCATTACACCAGATCACAAGATCGTCCTGGCAGATCGTAAAACGGCAGAGGGATTTCTAATAAAGGCAAACTCAGCGGTTTGGTATGAAATTGTAGCAAGCCTGCAATCGGATTGGAGCCAAGCGTATTCACTTTCTGCGACGCGTTGGGAAGAGATCGTCGCTGGTGCCTTCGATAAAGCGGGGTTCGACGAGGTGACATTAACGCCACGCTCAGGGGATCACGGACGGGATGTCATAGCTGTTCGAAGGGGGTTGGTTGCATCAAGATCATAGGATCGGTGAAGGCGTATAAGCCGAGGAACGAGGTTTCATATGATGACATTCGTGCATTGCTGGGCGTACTCAGCGGGGAGCAGAATGCCTCTAAGGGAATCCTGACTACAACGTCGGACTTTCCGCCAAGGCTAATATCTGATCCGTTCATAACTCCCTTTCTGCCGACGCGTCTCGAATTGATGAACGGTGACAGCCTTCAAAAGTGGCTTGGTGGCCTCCTGAAAAAATAGGCTTCTCCCGTTCGGATACATGCCTCTACGAGAGAGGGCTTGGGTCCGGACTTAATTGATCCACCAGGTAATCGCAGCGGCGAGGAGGATTGCGGACAGGAAGATGTCCGCGCGCTTGTCGCATCGGGTTTAGGGAATATCGAAGGTCCGTATGAACCCGTGCGATCGATTGTTGTCGTAGAGCCGGAGGGAAAGATCCGATTTGGGCATCCAGACGCGGCCGACCTCGACCGCCAGGGAGGCGGGAAGCGCGGGAAAAACATGCAGCAGCGTTCCCTCGCCATGCCGAGCCTTGATGCGGTCGTAGAGCCGTCGGAGTTCGCGCCGAAATGCGGCCTGATCGTCAGCTCGCCGCAAGACGTCGTTGTGAGGTTGATCCGCGCAGAGCGACCAGATCGCGGCTTCGTCGCCGAGAACCGCCTGGAGTCGCGCGTCGGTCACGGTAGCGCTGACACCGAGCTTTAGCGCGACCGAGCCTGACAGCCCGATATCCGGTTCGGTGACCTGGAATGTGATCGGGGGGCCATCGGACGCCCATCGCCAACTCGCGGGTTCGCGATGCCTTTGATGAACGACGGCCGGAACGATATCGCAGAGCAGCCGGCCAAGCTCGATCAGCAGCGGCTGCGGTGCGAGTGCGAATACGCTTAGATGCCTAATCTCCTGTCGCTCTACGCGGCCTCGCACCTTCGCTTCGAACTGGCGTCTCAGGTTCTCGCGCTGGACCGTCCAATAGGCAGGCTCGTTGTCTCGAAACGCACAGCCTACCATTTCAAGATCCAACCTCTGGCCGCTGGCTGGGTGGCGGTCGGGCGGCATCGCCGAAAAGATCGCCTGCGTCGATACAAGCGCCTCGTTGTCACAAATGCTCGCCCCAAACCTGATGACGTGAGATGCCCGGTCTTCGTCGATGCCGGCAACGATCGCGATCCGGCCCTCGTGCTCGGCTTTCATAGTTAGCAGAACAGATTCCGGATGATCGGCGACGGCGTCAAGATCGATCAGCTTGTGATGTCGGGCGCACATCAACATTAGATTTTCCAGACTACGCGCGAGCTGAGTCGACCGGATCGGATCGCCGCGCGGGCCGCCTTCGACGTCAGCCACGATGTGTGCGATGAAGCCGAAGATCCCGTCTTGCCGCCCGGCCACCAGGTCGCCGACCAAATCAGTATTGCATCCACGATATTGGCAGCGGCCAGCAGCCCGCGCCCACAGCGCCGATTGGACCTTTTGCGGAATGCTGCTCTTAGACACCGACGCCACCTGCTACGACGTGGCGGCCGCTCGCTGTCCATTGACCCGTTGCGCGCCAGCCCTCGTAAGCGGCAAGCCACTCGATCACCCAGGGCACAGTTGTCTGCGAGAGGCTGTCGAACGGCGACCAATCGTCGGAATCGGGATCGAGCATGCATAGCGTCACTTCGCCATCCGAACCGTAGTACACGTGAGGGAGCCTACCCTCCGGGTCGCCCGGACGGTGCCGTAACGGCGGTGACAAGACTTTGACGCGTGGCTGGAGAATGCGCACGTCGAGCCGTTCGATCACCAGCGGCGCTCGATAAGTGATCTCGACCTGAAACGTCTGAAGCAAAGGCCGGAGAGGGCCCTGCCACGCCGCGATTGCGCCGTGGCGGCCGATGAGTTTCAAGTTCGGCCACAAGGAAGCCATGTCAGTGATCTGGGCGTCGACCGTCATCACCACTTATCGGCGCTCTCCCATGTTGGTGTGTGCGCGAGCCGCGACTGGCGCCAGGCTGGTCGCCGCGCCGATGATCGCCGGCGCGGCGGGAACGAACAGGCCGCCGGAGCGCGTATAACCATGCTGCCGTGATTGAACTTGGCGCCCGAGCCGCTGGTTGAAAGCTTTGACAGAACGCGTGACGACCCGGTCCCCGAACTGCCCGCGCAACCACTCCTGCAAGTCCTCCAGCTGCACGTCGCCGGTGCGGGCGGCTTCGAGCCCGTTAGCGAGGGTGTGCAGGTGGCGAGAATAGGTTGTCTGTTGCAGCTGAGATTCTGGCCAACGGTCGGTGAAACGCTCGACCGGAAATTCGGGGTTGGGCACGACCAGGAGCTGGCCGCGCTTCGCGGCGTCGTCGATCGCGCGGGCCGTCCAGCGCGCCTGCCGGATCAGCATTTCCGCAAGCCTCATGCCCGGACGGGCGGCATGGCCGGCATGGCACGACAACATCACCGATGGCGGGATCCGGCCCGTCTCGGTCGCGTAGGCGATGTTGCGGTGCCGCTTGATTAGCTGCAGCGCGACCGTCGTCACGCTCTTGATGATGAGCGGCGTTTGCGGCGGAACGTCCTCGACGTCCGCTGCGGCGAAGGCGATTCCGGCCTGTTCGTACAGCTGACGATTCAGCGCCAGCGCGAACCGCTCCTCGGTAGGCGTTCGGGCGCAATACCACTTCCCGAAGGCATATGAGTTCATCGGCACATAGCGCGCCGGGTCGCTGCGAGTCCCCTTCTTCGCATGCGGGATCTCGCCTTCCTTCTCCTTCGGCGCCCGCCGCCGCGACGGCGTAATGTCAAGATGCATGCCGTCGGCGTAGTAGAGCGTGATGCACCGAGTTTGGCGCACGACCTTGCTTACCGGGTAGCTCTCGAGTGCGGCTTCCAGGTCATCCAGCAGCGCCTCGGGACCGAGGTCGGGGCCTTCGATCTCGGCGACGATATCGAGATCGTACTCGTCGTCCGTGCCGCGGGTCGACGTGGTTGCGTCGATTGCCATGGAGCCCTGGGGATAGAAGCAGGCGACCCTGCCTTCGAGCGGACTACCGGGTCGTTCGATGTAGCGTCGGACCGCCTCATATCGCTCGACCGCCTTGGCATGCAGGCCGGGCGGAAGCTGAATATTGATGGCAAGCTCGGCGAGTACCGCGTCCAGCGGGTCGGCAAAGGGATCATCAGGCCGATCATCGCGGCGCAGGGACGGAAAATTCGACATCGATATTGGTCCTCTTCTTTGAATGACCTCCGCGCGCCGATCCGACCGGATCGCCCTGGTGAGCGATCCGTTGGGTTATCCTTTCGGCGGGAAGGGATCGTTTCCGTAGGAGTTGGCGTCGCGAATGCGGCCATCGGGACGGTGGATGACGACTTCGCCGTGCTCGCGAAGCGCAGTGCTACGCGCCGCCTCCGTCGCCTCGGCTTGGGTGTGATGGGTGGACCCCACCCGCAACGCCCCCTCACGTCGGGTTGCCCAACCTGATTCGTGCGGCACGACATGAATGCGCTTCGACATCTCGGTTCCTTCGCCTCGTCGGTGAGCGTCGCGCTCTCCGGCGGGATATGGATTCCTGAGATTGGCCAATATGTCAAGTAATGATCACACTAGTAAGTTTGTAATAAGCACATAATGTTTGCGGGATTGACATTATGCCCGAAGCAGCGCAAACATCGGCGATGGCGGGCAATCCGGTCTATATAGCGTTCGGCAACGCGGTCTCGACGCGGCGCAAGGCTCTTTCGCTGACCCAGGCCCAGTTGGCGAGCAAAGTTAAGATGTCTCGCGCGTCGATCGCCAACATCGAGAGCGGCCGGCAGAACATATTGCTGCACCATGTCTATGCCCTCGCCACCGCGCTTGATTTCGCGAAGGTCGCCGACCTGCTGCCGCCAATGCCGCATAAGTCCATCGGGGAGGAATTGAAGATGACGCTGGTCAATGAGAAGCTTTCGAAGGAGTCGCTGTCCGAGAACGCGGGCGCCCAGGTCGCTGATTTGATCAGCAGCGCGCTCGCGCCACGCCGCGGCTCTAAGGTCGGATCGTGAGGGACGCTGATCCAGGTCGAGCGCGCGAAGCTGCGCGCTCGATCCTTCGGGAGTTCGGCGTTTCAGCGCCGCCCGTCCCTGTCGAACGCATCATTAAATCGCGCAAGATCGTCCTTCAGTACGCACCGCTGGAGGAGGATCTTTCGGGCATGGCCTATATCAAGGACGGCATCGGCATCATCGGCGTCAATGCGCTACATCATCCCAACCGCCAGCGTTTTTCCGCCGCCCATGAACTCGCCCATCATGTGCTGCACGACGAAGACATCAGACAAGCCGTTCACGTCGACAAGGGGATACGCGTTCTCTTCCGAGATGATATCTCAGCGCTCGGAACCGAACCGATAGAGATCGAAGCCAACGCCTTCGCCTCAGAGCTGTTGATCCCCGGCGACCTCTTAGCCGCCGTCTTGGAAGGCGGTGGTGTGGATCTCGAGGACGAGGCAGCGATTGAGGGTCTCGCGCGCCGGTTTAGGGTAAGCCCGGCGGCGATGCGTTTCCGGTTGACTCGTTGGTAGCACACCCATGAGCTTCGTCTTTTTCGACACCGAGACGACGGGGCTTAAGCGTGGCTTCGATCAGATTCTCCACTTCGCCGCTGTTCGCACCGATGAAAACCTGAACGAGGTGGCTCGGTTCGAGACGCGCTCGCGCCTTCAGCCACATGTGCTTCCCCATCCTTCGGCGCTTCGGACGAACGGATTGCCGATCGAGTCGTTGACTGATTCCAGCCTGCCGTCGCACTACACCATGGTAGGAGATATTCGCCGGACCTTGATTTCCTGGAGCCCTGCGGTTTTCGTCGGCTTCAACTCCATCCGCTTCGACGAGGAGATGCTGCGCCACGCCCTCTTCCAGTGCCTATATCCGGCATATCTGACAAGTAATCATCGAAACTGCCGCGCCGATGCGCTCAGTCTGGTGATGGCCGCCGATGCCGTGTCGCCTGCGCAACTAGTTGTGCCGGTCAGCGAAGAAGGGCGGCGGACATTTCGCTTGCAACAGTTGGCGGCGGCAAATGGCGTCGCACATGCTCGGGCACACGACGCGATGTCCGATGTGCTTGCGACGCTCGAACTGAGCCGATTGGTCTATCGAAGGTCTCCGGAGTTGTGGCAGCGCTTCGTGCGCTTCTCGAACAAAGCGACCGTCGCGGATTTCATTGAGGTCGAAGACGGCTTCGTGTTGACCGAGTTTTTCGGCGGCCAAGCTTATCATACGTCGGTCGTCTGCATCGGCAGGGATCCCGATCAGGCCAATGGCCGGCTTTGCTTGAGTCTCAACGAAGACATGGGCCGGCTTGCCGCGATGAGCGATCTCGAACTGCAAGTTCATCTGACGCAGAAGCCAAGTCCGATTCGTCGCTTCAGGATCAATGCCGCGCCCACGCTGACGGCGTTCTACGACGCTCCCGAGCATATGCTGGATGGCGGTTCGATGGGCGCCACCGGAGACCGGGCCTGTCTCATGAAGGCGGACACTGGTCTGTGCGCGCGGCTTGTGGCTGCTTACATGGCTGCGCGCGAGCCCTACGCATTATCTCCGCACCTCGAAGAGCGCATCTATAGCGGCTTTCCCGGTCCTGCTGATGAGGCACGCATTGCCGCGTTCCACGATGCGCGATGGGAGGACCGCCTCGCGATCGTCCAGGGCATGGAGGACGAGCGACTGCGCTGGTTCGGGCTCCGGTTGATCTATTTCGAAGCGCGCTCGGTTCTCCCCGAACCTACTCGATTGGAGGTCGAGCGCTACTTGACCGATCAGATGACAGGCGACGGTTCGGGCTGCCTCACCATCGATCAGGCGATGGCAGAGACGGAAAGGGTGCTTGGCGAGTTCGCCAGTCCAGATGATCTTCTGATCCAATATCGCACGTATCTGCAGGATCGACTGGCGCGGCTTGAGGCCTATCGGACACGGCTGATTGCCTGAACCGACCGGTTCGGAGCGCTCAACTCAACGTCGCCTTCTCTGCGCTGAGTATTTGGTCACGGACGGAGTGCCGCGAGGACATGGCGTCAGTGTTGAGCCGACTTATGATGAAAGCGGTGGTCTGACGGTGCACCGCTGAACAGGGGAAACGCAGCGCGGTTCGCGATTTTAGCTCCCTATCATTCCGAGCACAGCAACCGAGTCGTTGTCTCGAGCGTGCCAGCGGATTGAGTCATCATATTAGAGCGCGATTTTGTTTTTCTCAAGCTAGCTCACGTTCAGTTCTTTCGACGCACTACAAATCACCAGATTTCCCCGATCCCATGCGTCAAGCTCGTCCACCGGGTATAAGACGGCTTTGCCGATCTTGATGTATGCAGGCCCAGTTCGCATTGCGCGCCAATTCCGCAGCGTACCCACGGAGACCTCGCCACGGTATCGTGCAGACACTTCCTCCGGTGTCAGGAATTTGGACTCCGTCATTCGTCTTCTCCATCACTCCGCCGCACGAAACGTCACGGTCGAGATGACTGAGATGTTGGCACCCAGAATGACGGAAGAAAACGATATTCTCGATGACCCCGCATAGCTCGCGTCAAACGCGAGCGAGTTAACGCGTCAGCCTGCGTTGATAGCCGCAAGATAGCGTAACGGAGCGTAGCAAAAATACTTGCGGCTCTCGGCCGCAGGTACACTGACCAATCGCGAAGATCGGAAGGTCGTCCTTGTAGGAAGTGTCTTTGGTTAGAAATGCCTTGAGCTGATCGTCTCCCAACCCGTATCCGTTGTCTTTGCAGGAAACGATCATGGACTCTCGGTCGTCGAGCATGTCAGCTCGAATAAATTAGACGTCGATTTCAACCAGCATGTCCGTTTCAGAGGCGTCTTCGTGCTTGCGGATAAGGAATGAGTCGGTCGCATTTGAGATCGGTTCCTCAAAAACGACATACAGGTTCGAGCTGATCTTCGTATTCTTGATGCTGCCCCTGATATCGAACGTCATTTTCGTTTCAATCGCTGACGTTGTGGTCTGTGGAGGATCGTTCTGCCGGTGTGTGGGACGTCAAGTCAAGCTGTCGTATGAAAATGGCGAAAGCACCCGCCAGTTGGCTCCGATGTTCAGTTCCCCTTGTTTGCGCGCGCACTAACTTTCCGAGCTGGTCCATCGGGTTACGCAGCCTGTTGCTCCGATGATATGGCGAATTCCGGCGGTGCGCCTTTGAGGGGAAAGCCTTCCCCCTGGTCGGCGCCGCGGTCGCCGACGCACCCCCTTCTGCGGGGAGACCCCGCAACGCCCCCATTAGAGTGAGAGGACGGATCGGCTTCGCCGTGACGGGTTGATGATCGGAGGAGAGGCCTCCGGCGCCCGTCATGGAGATTGTCCCATGACCCAAGCAGAAGTTTTGATCGCTGCCCACGACTGCGCCGGCGGCTACAAGGTGGATGTGAGTCGCGGCGAGCGCATCGGCCGCGTTTCATC
Source organism: Bradyrhizobium genomosp. I (2014) (assembly GCF_000261685.1). Classification (GTDB taxonomy): domain Bacteria; phylum Pseudomonadota; class Alphaproteobacteria; order Rhizobiales; family Xanthobacteraceae; genus Bradyrhizobium. The sequence goes on from NZ_AJQE01000203.1 coordinate 33,565, forward strand.
CGAATGGTTCTCGCGGCCGGCGGACGAACGCTATCTGTCCTTGTCGGATCTCTACTCCGCCGTGCGCAGCCGGAGCGAGCGCAGCCGGACCCGAACGGTCGAGAGCACCGCGATCCGAGTGGAGGCCAACCGCGACGATGCCGAGCGCCTGACGCTGATGCTACCCGGTTGCGACGCGCCGATCGCGCCGACTCATTGGAGCTTCGGTCAACTTGCCAGCTTGGTCGGAGCGCCGGCGGCTTACCTCCGTCAGCTTCCGGCACCGCTCGCTGGCATCAACCTGCAGTTCGGCCTCAGCTTTCATCGAGCCGAGCAGATAAAAACGCTTGAGGTGCAGGGCAGTCGCCTCGAGCTTCGCGCCGCGACGGGTCCGGAATATGGGCGTATATTTGACCACGAACTCGTGGCAGCTGTTCAGCGCATCGCCGGCAATGGCACGGGTGACACGCGCTGGAAGGTCCCAGGCGTGCTTGATTGGTCGACTGGCGTTTACAACCCGCGCGTCGACATCACCCAGGATACGACGACGCTCTACGCCTCCGATCGCGATGTCTTCCTGTTTCTGGTCGACGACCTCAATCCGATCGAGGCCGGCCGGCTGCCCGACGGCTTGCCGGACCTCTACTTCCGCGGCTTCTACTGCTGGAATTCCGAGGTGGGCGCGAAGACGCTCGGCATAGCGAGCTTCTATCTTCGCGCCGTCTGTCAGAATCGGAATTTGTGGGGTGTTCAGGATTTCGAGGAGATCACCATCCGCCATTCGAAATACGCCGCGACGCGCTTCGCCCATGAGGCGGCGCCGGCGCTGACACGCTTCGCGAACTCTTCGCCGATGCCCTTCGTCAACGGCATCAAATCGGCGCGGGAGCGGATCGTCGCCCGGACCGACGAGGACCGCAGCGAGTTTCTGCGCAAGGGCGGCTTCTCCAAGACCGAGACGGCGAAGATCATCGACACAGTTCTGTCCGAGGAAGGCCGGAAGCCCGAGAGCGTGTTTGATTTCGTCCAGGGCATCACAGCCGTCGCGCGCGACAAGACTCATCAGGACGCACGACTCGACATGGAGGCACGGGCGAAGAAGCTGCTCGACCGCGCGGCCTGATTCCCGGACAACCGGAGATACGGAACGGTGCTTTTCCGGTTCCGAGGCTTTCCGTCTTTCCTGTTCGTTGGCTTTGCGACGCCGCCCTCCAAAGTGAGAGGGCGGCGCTGCGCTTCGTGACGAGTTGATGTCGAGAGAGAGGCTCTCGGCGCCCGTCGCGGAGTATCATCCCATGGCGACTACCGTTCGCAAGATCACCCTTTCGCCCTCGCGCGATATCCCCTTCAACAGGCTCGTGCTGAGTCAGTCGAACGTCCGGCGCGTGAAGGCCGGCGTCTCGATCGAGGAGCTAGCAGAGGACATCGCCCGCCGGGGCCTTCTGCAGGGCCTCAGTGTCCGGCCCGTCGTCGACCAGGTCGGCGCCGAGACCGGCGTGTTCGAGATCCCGGCTGGCGGCCGGCGCTACCGCGCGCTGGAGCTGCTCGTCAAGCAGAAGCGCCTCGCCAAGACCGCCCCGGTGCCCTGCGTCGTCCGCGATAGCGGCATCGCTGAGGAAGACTCGCTCGCCGAGAACGTCCAGCGCGCTCCGCTTCATCCGCTCGACCAGTTCCGGGCATTCCTGGCGCTGCGCGAAAAGGGCCAGTCGGAGGAGGAGATCGCTGCCGCCTTCTTCGTCTCCGTCAACGTCGTCAAGCAACGCCTCAAGCTCGCGTCGGTTTCGCCGACGCTGCTCGACGTCTATGCGGAGGACGGCATGACGCTCGACCAGCTCATGGCCTTCGCTGTATCTGGCGACCACGAGCGTCAGGAAGTTGTGTTCGAGCGGCTGAAGGCGTCCCACGACAAGCAGCCCTACGTCATCCGCCGCATGCTGACAGAAGGCGCGGTCCGCGCTTCCGACAAGCGGGCGCTGTTCATCGGGGTTGACGCCTATACTGCCGCCGGTGGCACGGTGCTGCGAGATCTGTTTCAGGGCGACGATGGCGGCTGGATGCAGGATGTCGCGCTCGTCGACCAGATGGTGGCCGACAAGCTGAAGGCGGAATCCGAGACGATTGCCGCCGAGGGTTGGAAGTGGACCGAGGTCGCCCCCGATTTCGCTTACGGCCACGCTTTCGGTCTGCGACAACTTCGCGGCGAGATCGTCACCCTCACTGCCGAGGAGGAAGCGGCCCGCAACGCCTTGCAAGCAGAGTTCGATCAGCTGTCTGAGAAACACGCGGACGCCGATGAACTGCCCGACGAGGTCGACGAACGGTTGTCCGAGCTGGAAACAGCTTTGGAGGGGCTCGAGAGCCGGCCGGTTGTTTTCGACCCGGCCGAGATCGTGCGCGCAGGCGTCTTCGTCAGCATTGGCGCTGAAGGCGAGCTTCGTGTTGAGCGCGGCTACGTCCGGCCCGAAGACGAACCGTCGGCGGAGCCGGAGCCCGGTCTTGCTGAAGAAGATGGTGAGGCCGAACGGGCCAAGGCCGCGAGCTACGAAGGCGGCGAGCGCAACGTGTCGGTCGAGCCCGGCGCCGAGCAGGAGGAGGACGAGGGCCTTTCGCCCATCTCCGACCGGCTGATGACCGAGCTCACCACCCATCGGACACTCGGCCTGCGTCATGCCCTCGGTGAGCAGCCGCAGGTCGCCTTTCATGCGGCCCTGCATGCTCTGACATTGAAGACCTTCTACCACTACGGCTCGGATAGCTGCCTGGAGCTGGATCTGAAGAGCGTGAGTTTCGGCGCCCAGGCGCTCGGCCTGAACGACAGCGCCTTAGCCGAGGCGATCCGCGCTCGGCACGAGCGCTGGGCGAAGGCTTTGCCGAAGGAATCGGCCGACCTCTGGGACGCACTTCAGGCGTGGGACGGCGACAGCCAGGCGATGCTCTTTGCCCATGTCGTCAGCCTGTCGGTCAACGCCGTGCATGAACCCTGGAATCGGCGGCCGCGTGCGCTCGCTCACGCCGACCGTCTCGCCCGGGCTGTCGATCTCGACATGGCTGCGGCGGGGTGGAAACCGACCGTAGACAACTTCTTCGGTCGGGTGACGAAGACGCGAATCCTCCAGGCCGTGGTGGAGGCAAAAGGGCAGCGCGCCGCCGATCGGATCGAGCATCTGAAGAAGGGTGACATGGCTGCCGAGGCGCAGACCTTGCTCACCGACACGGCCTGGCTGCCCGAACCGCTTCGCACGCTGGGCCGAGCCATTGGCGACGAACCGGCGGTCGAATCTATAGTCGAGGAAACTCCAGAGCAGCCTAGCGAAAACAAACTGGAAGACGAAGAAGAGCGGACCGCCCACAATCAGCGAGCCGGTGAGCAGATTATGGCAGCCGAATAAGCCGTCGAGAGCAACAACAAGGTCCGCTGGCGACGGCGGACCTTTTCTTTTTGGGGATGACGATGGCCGATAACGCACACGATCTCGCACGGCGTCTCGGCCGGCAGGCTGAGTCCGTGTGCCGTCACTACCTCTCTGCCGGACGACGGGAAGGTAGCTATTGGCTCGTCGGCGACGTCCGCAATACGCCTGGCCGCTCAATGTTCGTGCGGCTCAAGCAGTCGGCGAAGGGAGCCGCCGGCAAATGGACCGATGCCGCCACCGGGGAACATGGCGATTTGCTCGATGTCATTCGCGAGAGTTGCCGCCTGGTCGACTTCAAGAACGTCCTCGACGAGGCGCGCTTGTTTCTCAGCTTGCCGCATCCAGAGCCCGAGCCCAATCAGCCGCGGCTCCGCAATTCCAGCGCGGCACGAGGATCGCCGGAGGCCGCTCGTCGGCTCTTTGCCATGTCGCAGCCGATCGAACGCACACTCATAGAAGCGTATCTCCGCAATCGCGGCATTACGTCTTTGCACGAAACCGGAAGCCTGCGCTTTCACCCACGTTGCTACTACCGGCCCGACGACCACAGCCCGACCGAGACCTGGCCGGCGATGATCGCCGCCGTCACCGATCTGTCCGGCGAGCTGGCTGGCGTACACCGCACCTGGCTCGACCCGCATGGTTTCAGCGAGGCGACGCTGGGCAAGGCGCCAATCGACACGCCAAAGCGGGCGATGGGCGACCTGCTTGGTCACGCTGTTCGATTTGGCGTCGCTGGTGAAGTCATGGCGGCCGGTGAGGGCATCGAGACGATGCTGTCGCTCCGCTGCGCCCTGCCGACCATGCCGATGGTCGCAGCTCTCTCGGCAGCGCATCTCTCCGCCGTCCTTCTTCCGGATACGCTCCGCCGGCTCTACATCGCCCGGGACGACGATCCTGCCGGTGACGGCGCCATGGCGACCTTGATGGATCGGGCGCAGGAGGCCGGCATCGAGGCAATCGTGATCTCGCCACAGCTTGGCGACTTCAACGAGGATCTTCGCCTGCTCGGATTTGACGCCCTTCGGGCCGCAAGCCGCGTACAGATCGCGGCGCAGGACGTCGCGCGCTTTATGGAGCTGGCGGCATAGCCGAAACGGGATGAGGGGCGACGCGGCCGCTTCGTTACCGCACGGTCGGTGAACGTGTTTCCCCTCGGCGCCAGAGGACTGCCCCACGGCCTTCTGAGAGGGCGATCGGGCGGCAGGCGGCCCGGACCGGCAACCTCGTGGGCCGACTATTTTCCGTCGGCGGCAGAGCCGCCTTTACATCGCGAGACAAAATAGTCGGCCCCCTTCGGTCCTCCGCCAAGGCTCCGGCCCTCCGCTGCGCTGCGGGTGCAAGTCCGTTCCGCCTGCCGCTTTCGTCGCCATGAAGGCCGCGATGGGCGCGGTCGATCCGACGAGGGAAAACCGCAATGACCGCCGACCACGACAACGATTTCGAGCCGCACCACAGCTCATCCCCGACCGACCAGGTCCTCCAGGAACTCCAGCTCCATGGCTACCGTCCCTTCCACGATGATCCCGATCCCCGGGGGCTTCCTGAAGCGCGAATCCTCGCCGGCAGCGTCGCCGACATCTTCGATGCCCTGGTGGTGGCGCTGTCCGATACCCGTCTTGAGCCCGACCTCGACGACCTGCTCTGGTCGATGGTAAACGTCTTCCATCGTGCGATCGACAGGATCGAGCGCGAGCTCGACGATAACGAGCTGGCCCAGCAGCGCTCGCAGCGGGAGCAGGACGGCAGCGAAATCAAATCCGTCGAGCTGGAGCGTCTGACGGCAGAAGGGCAAACGCTGATCGAGCGACGCAACGCCTTCGAGCTGATGCGCGACCAGGCCGCCGACGAGTTCGAACGCCACGCCCATTCCGCATGGCGGCCGCGCAACGGATCGAAGGTCAACCACCGCAATCTGACGTCAGCGATGATCGACAGCCGCGATTTCCTGGCCGCGAAGAAGCGCGCCGAAAATCAGGTGCTCATGCCACGCGGACCGAAAGTCGCGCTCACCGGTGGACTCGACTTCAACGACTACCGGCTAATTTGGGCTAAGCTCGACCAGGTGCACGCCAAGCACCCGGACATGGTGCTGCTGCACGGCGGATCGCCCAAGGGCGCCGAGCTGATTGCCGCCAAGTGGGCCGACAATCGCAAGGTCCCGCAGATCGCCTTCAAGCCCGACTGGACAAAGCACGCCAAGGCCGCGCCGTTCAAACGCAACGATGCGATGCTGGAGACGCTACCCATCGGCGTGATGCACTTTCCTGGCACCGGCATCCAAGACAATCTCGCTGACAAAGCGAAGAAGCTAGGCATCCCGGTCTGGAGGTACGGCGGCTCGTGAGCGCCGCCGTACCTTGTCGTGCAGAACGACAGACGAAATGAGAGCCCAATCGTGCCATGAAATGCCTAGCTGCCCTCAGGCGTCCTGATCATAGTAATGTGAGTCATCAATGGCGCCCGACGTCTCCAGCTCCGGCCGCATATAGCCGGTTCGACCGGCCACACGCTCAAATGTTATCATCGTCGTGAAAGCGATCGAATCCCCGTGGAACGGCTTATCCGGATCGTTCTCTCCATTGAGAGAACCTGAGACATTTGCCACGAGCACATCGTCTCCGACGTCTAGGCTTACTTTGTCTATGTAAAGCTCGTCAAAAAAAGCATTCGTCATAGCCATCTCACCCGAGAGAGCGTCCTCGATCATCATGGGATCTTCTTGAATGAAGGATACATCGATATACTCCTCGAGATCTCGGGTGTACCAAACCTCACCTGAAAAGTAGCCGTTTGCGTTAAGAAAGCTCGAGAGCAGCGAAGCCAGCTCGTCAACATTGGGTAGACCTGCAGGGAGACCATTGAGGTGCTGCACGCGCTGATCCATCAAGCGCAGATCAGGCATCAGGATCGCGGCTTTATCCAAAGCCGCAAGCTGATACTTCGGCTCGGCCCTTAGAGCCGCCGCGGTACCATAGCCGAAATACGCAGCCACGATCTCGTGGGCGTGACCTGATCCGAGCTTGCCGCCGGCCAGATCGTTGAAGGTCATACGCAGAAAGTCTGCGCACTTCTTTTGGATGGTAGACATGGCAAATCCATTTCACACCGGCGTCTTAGTGGCAGTCACAAGCGCTTCATGACCACCGCGCGCCGGCAGAATGGTTGCCGTTCGGGTGTTCGATTGGGAAATCGAGATGCCGCCTTTTGGGTCGCTTGCAGCCCGGGCGATCGGCTCCTGACGCTCAATATGGTCATTTTGTCATTCGCCCGCAACCGGATTTGTGACGATTCCGGTCGCTGGCATTTGCTGCTATACTGCGTTTGCGCCGTGGTGGTGGTGGAAGGCGCGACCGTCAGACCCCTATCTCACGGAGCCCACCACCATGATTGCCTTGGGACCACTGCTTATTTTCCTCGCCATAGGCTTCTTCGCCTGGCTACTCTTCACGCTTGCGGTCTTCGCGGTGCCCGTCTTCGCCGGCGTGACGATTGGTCTTCGGGCCTTCCACACAGGGGCTGGCGCTCTGGGCGGAATCGCGGTTGCGTTCGCGGCTGGCGCCGTAACCTTCGGCATCGGCCAACTCGCGCTCGCCCTCGTGACATGGGCTTGGCTGCGGCTCTTAATCATCATCCTCTATGTCGCGCCCGCGACCGTCGCCGGTTACAGCGCGACGCATGGAATCGCCCAGATGGCGATGTCTTCGCCCACCTGGCAAACGGTCTTCGCGATCGCCGGGGCCGTTGCGGTCAGCATCACGGCCTTGGCTCGCTTCACCGGCATGGCCGCAGACGGGCCGGCAAGATAGCGCTTGACGCCGGGCTGATATCAATACCGGGGCGGGCCCGGCAGGAACCTAATCCGGCCGGATATCACGAAGGCTTCGAAGCTTACCGCCGATCGATGTGGACGCAGATACAATCAGCATCATGGGGCGTTCGAGTTCTTCGGCCAATTGCGGCATCTGCTGGATCTGCTCGCGTGTTGGGGCAAACTCCTCGATCCGCCGAATTTGAAGGCCTGCGCCGATCAGCGTATTCAAGGTAGTGCCAAGTGTCCTGTGGTATTTCAGAACGCCCTTGGCAAACCAGTCCGTCCGACGTTCGCCCTCGACGGAATATCGATTGACCGGCCAGGTTTTGCGGCCCTCCTCATCGGAAATCCAGTGCGGATGTGCCGCGGCCATGAAGATCGGATGCTCAATCGTAAAGACGAAATGCCCGTCAGGAACGAGCGTTTTGCGGATCACATGTACGAGACGGCCAAAGTCCTGAACATAGTGAAAGGTCAGTGCGCTGTAGGCGAGGTCGAAAGCCGCCTCAGGGAGGTCCAGTGTGTCGAGATCGGCGATGCGATACTCAATGGCCGTATCCGCTGTGTCCGCCCTGGCACGCTCGATCATGTTCTGCGACAGATCGAGACCCAGAACCGAGGCCGCGCCCTGCTCGCGCATCCAGCGCGAGGCCCAGCCGAAGCCACATCCGAGATCAACGACACGTTTCCCGACCAAATCGGGCAGCATGGCCCGGATCGCCGGCCATTCAGGAGCGCCGTCCAGCCCATGCACCTGCCGGGGCAATTGGCTGTAGCCAGCGAAGAAATCGGGATTGTCGTAGATATTCTGCGCCATATCTGCCTGCTATTCGGCTTTTCGCTCTGTGCCGCTCCGGATGATTCTTACGCATCCAAGTCGAATTGTCGCAGTGGGCTGCGCCATTTGACGAGCCTATCCGGTCAAGCTGCTTCTCGCGCCGGAAACGAAAAACCCCGGCATGAAAGCCGGGGCTCCCGTGATGCCACGACGTACATCCGGCCGCGACAAGCAGGCGACAGTTAGCACGGAGTTCTCGAAGAAAATGTGACCTTCGCCTCGTCGTTCTTGAATGCCGGCCGATTTCAGCGTGCTCGTTCATTTCATCGAGTGGGGCACTCTATTTCTTCTGTCCAAGACCTACGAACGGGCGGGACAACGGATCCCATCGAGCCGCTTTCGCGCGGAGACTTGCGATCGGCTCGTTCAATGATTTAGATGGGAAGGTGTTTTTTCTTTTTGGAGCAAATGACGTGGCGTTAGGGACTGTTAAGTGGTTCAACCCGACCAAAGGCTATGGGTTCATTGCGCCGGACGACGGTGGCAACGATGTTTTCGTGCACATCTCGGCGGTAGAGAAGGCCGGCTATACCTCGCTTGTTGAAGGCGCGAAGGTCAGCTACGAGCTGGTGATGAACCGCAGCGGCAAACAAGCCGCAGAAAATCTCCGCCTAGGATAAGGCGCAGCTCGACGTCCTGGCATACTTTGAGCTAGCCTGAATCTCGTGGTTTTGAGACCTTTGGAAGATATCCTAGTTGGCGCTCGAGGGCGGCCAAAGTCGAGTGGGCTGAATCCAAACGTGCGGTCGCCTCAGTTAGGTTGGCCCACGCTTCGTTCTGCCGCGAGACAGCTGCCGAGCCGATCTTAATGCTATTCTTAAGACACCGCGTGTCTTGGCTGCGTAAGGCGCGCCCCAATTCAGGCAGTATCCTGGTCACCGCTCGATGCGCGGAACGTTCTTTTCGCTCCAGGCGGCCGACCACGGCGAAGGCCTCACGATAGTTCCATATCGCTTCGATGGCTCTGTTTTCAAGATCGCTTTTGTCGCTCATCCGGTTCTCTTCTCACTCGAGCTCTTAGCGGTCATCATTTGCGCGAGATCCTCCTCTGGGTCCGCGCGGCGAATTGTCGTAACCCCTGTAGGGGCGGGAAGGCCTGGCGCAAGCCGGCAGCGTCCATTGGAAGGGGCTGACTCGATCAGACATCCAGCGTGCTCGCATTCTAGTCTGTGAGCTTCACACAGAGCGGCCAAGCATCGAGACACGACCGATCATCGCAGAGTGGCAGTTTCGTGGCAGTCGTTGTGCGGCATCGACCAAACGGTGACGGATCACAACTACGGCCAGCCGCTCTCGTGAATGGGGCGTGCTGCCGACGCGCGATCGCGGAAGCGGAGATCCGTCCGTCTCGATTACAGAGGGCTAAGCAGCATTGGATTCGTTGGGCCAGCTCTCTCGGTGGGCTCCCAAATCGCCACGTTCTCCTTGATGTCAGCTCTGTTTGGATCGAGCGCACCAACGGCCTCTTCGATGGATGGATCTGGCCGAAGGACGGCTGAAGCCTCGACCGCCTTTGGCGCAACAGCGGCGTCACAACTTTCTTCCCCTGCCGGCTGCGCCGCCATTCCTCGCGCGAGACAAGAAAGTTCCTCCTTTGCTGTCCAGCCCCTTCGGGGTGCGCCGTCGATCGCCTCCGGCCTGTCGATCACCATCGAGGCCGCAAGGTGCGGGCTCGAAAACAGAGATCAAGGAGAACTACCATGGCGACCATCGGCACCTTCAAGAAGACCGGCAACAACGAGTTCAACGGCGAGATCGTCACTCTCTCGCTCCAGGCGAGGAACGTCCGCATCGTCCCCGAAACCAGCCGCTCGGGCGACAACGCCCCCAGCCACCGGATCTATGTCGGCCGGGTCGAGATCGGGGCCGCCTGGTCCAAGCGCTCCAACGAAGGCCGCGATTATCTCGGCCTCAAGCTCGACGATCCGAGCTTCACCGCCCCGATCTTCGCCAACCTCTTCGCCGATGAAGAGGGCGAGGGCTTCAGCCTGATCTGGTCTCGCCCCAACCGTCGCAACGGCGACTGAGCCGATCCGCAATGCCCCGCCCGGCTGGCCCGGGCGGGGCACCGCCACGCTGAGGAAGCGCGAAGGCACCTCGTTTGCCGTGACGGCGCAAGCGGCAAGGGCGTAACCGATGCCGATCAGCGGCCGCGTGCCGATTTGATTGGACGTCTTTGGTTGGCCTCGATCACGCTCTCGACGATGTCTTCCCAGTCCGGACAAATGGCGACGAGACGATCCAGCACTGTGGGATCCCGTTCGATCTGGCCAAGCGCCTGAGCGCGCCACTGGTCGTTGAAACTAATGCTCATCAGTCCCAGGCATTCGACAACCGAACTGTCGGGGAGCAAGTGCTCCATCGTTGCCGTCACTATGCCGGTCCACTGTTGGATCAGATGCCACGGCTCCGCCTCGCGCCGCGCCTCCAACTTCTCTCCGAGCAGGCCAATCAGCGCAAAGAACCGCGTTGGCCAAGGTTGCGGCCTGAGTTCCGTGACCAGAGCATCCACTGTCTCGCGAATGTCGGCTGGCAAGTGCTCGTACAGAGTCATGAGGCCTACTCCATCTCCCCAGCATGCTCGTCCGTTTCTGAACTAGGCATGCGCTTTGGAGACAGATCAGATTTACGTAAAGCCGACTATCAACTTATGCGTGAGGCAATGCGGAGTTGATTCACGACGTGCCGGTGTTGCGGTGGGGCACAAAATTGTCGCGTCATCGAGCCCGATGGGAATGAACCGTCGTTCGCTTGACGAGATCGGTTGCTTCGACGCCGAGCGCCTCCGCGATTCGGCCAAGCACGGTCACGCTGGCCGACACATCTGCGCGTTCAATTGCGCCGACGTAACGGACGCTTAGTCCAGCGCCATCGGCCAACTCTTCCTGCGTCATTTTCTTCACATGACGTATCCGACGCAGATTGACCGCCATGACCTCCTTGAGATCCATGGCAACAAGGGAACTCACATCGGAATGATCGTTCCAGGAACGATCGTTCCGATTCGTGCGTCACTGTGCTATTCATATCGTCTGGCTAGGCCCTGGTGTGCCGCTTCCGGGGAGCGCCGCGATGCGATCTGCGCATCACGGCACAATTCGAGTGTGACGATTTCCCAGCTTGCAAAGTTCTGGAGCTTAGATGAATTCTAATCGCTGCATCAATGCTGAGGGGCAATTGCAATGAACGGCGCGCCATTCCAGGACCGGCCGCCAATAACGGATCGCGTCAACGCCTATGACGAGAAACATCTTGCTATCTACGTTCGGTTGTTGATGGCCGAAGAGGAGGGCGCCGACTGGCGCGAGGTGGTCAGCGTGATCTTCGGCCTCGACCCCACGCGCGAACCAGATCGTGCCAAAAATGTCCATGATAGCCATCTCGCCCGCGCGCGATGGATGGTGGAAGCCGGATATCAGGGCCTTTTGGAACCGCGGATGCAGTGATTTGCGCCCCAATCACGCAAATTGCGATCTCGCGTGATGCAACCTCCGGGTCTGGTCTCTTGTAGCGTCTTTAGGGATCGTGGTGCGGGGCACAGAACAAAAAGACGAGAAGACAGACCATGCCGACCCAGTACTGGCGCTCGCCGGAGACCATCGAACGCCTGAATCGTCTTGAGCGCCCGGGTTTTGCCCTCGAATTCCTTCGTCGCAATGCCGACTACCGCCGCGACTTCGCCCGCACTGAGCGACAGATCGCGCGCGGCGAATCCGATCCCAACACCATCCGAACCAGTTTCGCACGTCGATGGAGGTTGCGGTGTCGCCCATGACCCCGCCTCTCCGGTTTGGCCCGAACCAGCCATTTGGCTGCCCGAGGCATCACCGGGAACATTGATCCTGACGCCCGCGCCGCCGGACTTCGAGACCGTTCATTCGATTGATCGCAACGCTTTCGGACTGTCGATCGTCGGGCGGACAGATGCTGACGGTCGCGAGCTGGTTGTCGCCGACGGCTCGGGTGAGCTCCATGTCAGTTTGCGCGACGAGCAGGCCGCGCGCCGTCCCGCCGTGCTTGTGCCGCTCGACGGCATGGGCGAACTGCGGGCCGACGTGGCGCTACACTTCGTGCGTCGCCTCAGCGGCCAGCGCACCGGTCTTCTCCCGGCGGCGCTGCGGCTGACGTCGTTTCAGAAACGGCGACTGATTCAGCTCCTGCACGCCTTCGACGTCCACGACCTGGGTGGCGGCCCGCGAGACGTGGCAGCGAAGGTGCTCGCCTCCGACCACGCTCAGCGCCGCTCGGTCGAGTGGAAGGATTCTCATGCCCGCCGCAAGGCGAACCGGCTCATTCACGATTCAATCGCTTTGGTCGAGCGCGGCTATCTGAAACTTCTACGCGGCCTCTGATCGGCTCCCCGATTCCTTCAAGCCATCGACCTGATGAGTTAGTTGCGCCCCGGTAGTACGCCTGGCTTCGCCTGGTTGCGACGATGGGGGGACACAAACGTACGTCAATTTTCGTCCACCCCCAACGCCTGAACTCTCCGCCACTCTGGCCCGGACATGCCGCGACTTGGCCGCGGCACTTCGAGGCAAGACGGAGATCTCCCATGCTCGACAGGCCTGCGCAACTCGCCACCCGTTACGTGCGCACCCCCGAGGCCGCGCGCCTCCTCGGCATCTCGCCGCGCACGCTTGAAAAATATCGCTGCCATGGCAATGGCCCGACTTTTCGCAAGCTCGGCGGCCGCGTTGTCTACGCCATCGGCGATCTCGAAGCCTGGGCCGATCAGGCCGCCTGCAGCTCAACGTCGGATCCGCGCTACCTCGAAGCGCGCGCCGCCGGCAACGCGCATCGCTAAGGCAACGCTCGTCATGTCGTCGCGTCGCCTCATCACACCCAGCGAGCGAAGCAAGCTCGACCCGTTCGTTGTCGCCACCGGTGATGCCAGCCCGCGTGATCAACGCGACCTGATGGAGCGCCCGTTCTTTTCGCTCGCCAAGGCCAAGCGAACAAGACCGATCCTCTACCAGACCGGCGACGTGTGTGTCGAAGTCTATGCAGTTCCTGAGCACGGTATGGCGACCATTTGGGATGCCGACGTGCTGATTTGGGCGGCGAGCCAGATTGTCGAGGCCGAGAACCTCGGTCTGAAGACCTCGCGCTTCCTGCGCTTCACACCCTACCAGCTTCTGACCGCAGTCGGCCGGCAGACCGGCGCCCGCGACTACAAGCTCTTGAAGGGGGCATTGGCCCGCCTGCAGGCGACCGTCATCCGCACCAGCATCCGGCAGGGGGAGCATTGGCGGCGCCACCAGTTCTCATGGATCAACGAATGGGAGGAATGCGCGACGCGCGACGGTCGGGTGCAGGGAATGGAATTCGTCCTTCCCGACTGGCTCTATCGCGGCGTCATCGATCGCTCACTCGTTCTCACGATCGATCCGGCCTATTTCAGCCTGACTGGTGGGATCGAGCGCTGGCTCTACCGCGTCGCGCGCAAGCATGCTGGCCGCCAGCCGAGAGGTTGGCTGTTCGAGGTCGCACACCTCCATGAGAAATCCGGCAGCCTCGCCAAGCCTGCAGACTTCGCCTTTGATCTCCGCCGGATCGCGGCACGTCAACCGCTGCCAGGCTACTGCCTGAGCATCGAACGCAGGGAACGCCGAGAGCTATTGCGCATCCTGCCATCGAAGTCATTCACAGCTCCTGTGGACGGCGCTGTGAATCAGCTCGGGACTTCGGGCGTTCACACTATCGGGACTCCGGGCGTGCCGGTATCGGGATTCCGGGAGTGCAAACCACAGCTAACGCTTTGGCCAGGAAACACGATCGCCTGCCCTAACTTAGAGTCTAACTTAGAATCTAACTGTTGTAGTGGGGCCGCGCGTCTTGCGGATAACACCGACATCCGCGCTCAGCCGCCAACCGAGCACCCAAGCCAACCATCTCTGCCGCTTTCAGGTCGCAAGACGGGAGGCATGCGATGATCGTCGCCGTGCTCAACCAGAAAGGCGGTGTCGGCAAGACCACGCTCGCCCTGCACCTCGCCGGCGTATGGGCGCTGCGCGGAAAGCGCGTGACGCTGATCGACGCTGACCCCCAGGGCTCCGCATTGGACTGGTCGCAGCAGCGTGCGCGGGAGAATGTCGCACGGCTATTCGGCGTCGTTGGCCTCGCGCGCGATACGCTCCACCGCGAGGCGCCGGAAATCGCACGCACCGCCGATCATGTCGTCATTGACGGACCGCCGCGCGTCGCGGGACTGATGCGTTCGGCGCTGCTGGCGGCGGATCTCGTGTTGATCCCCGTGCAGCCGTCGCCATTCGACGGCTGGGCCTCGGCCGAGATGCTCGCTCTGCTGCGAGAGGCTCGCATCTATCGTCCGCAGCTTCCTGCTCGCTTTGTGCTCAACCGCTGCGGCGCGCGCACGATCATCGCCCGCGAGACTGCCGAAACTCTCGCCGACCACGATCCGCCGGTGCTCGCCAGCACCATCGGCCAACGCGTTGTCTTCGCCGACGCCGCTCAGTCCGGACGGCTCGTCTTCGAGTTCGTCGAGCAGAGCGCCGCCGCCCGCGAGATCGCCGCGCTCGCGGCAGAAGTTGCGAGGTTCGCGCCATGAGCGACCGCTCTATCAAACGCGGCTTCGCCTCGCGTCCGGGCGATGCCGAGAGCTGGATCAAAGCCAGTGATACGCCGCCACGCAGCGTGAATGATGCTGCCGCATTCACCGCGCGCCTGACGATTGACGTCACGCCCACGCTGCGCGGCCGCATCAAGGTCGCCGCGTTCCAGCGCGGCGTGACCGTCGCCGACATGCTGCGCGAATTGCTGGCGCGAGAGTTCCCCGCTGACGCCCCGGAGAACCGTCATGAACGACAATGAAGCCTTGCCGCCGCGTGCAGTGCCGCCCTCGCATCGACGGGATGTCGCGCTCACCCATGTCGAGCTGACCTGGATCGAGAAGCGGATCGAGCACTGGCTGCGCTTCGGCCGCCGCGCGGAGGAGAAGATTCTCGACCGTCGCCGCAGCATCTCGAGCTTTGAGCCGGGCAGCATCTTCGGCTTCGTCCGCTGGGCATCGAACGACTATGGCACCGTGGTGTCGCGCATGGACATCGTGCGTGCCGTGGAAGCCGGGCAGCGCTATCAGACGCTGCCCTTCGTCCGCCCCGGTGGCGAAATCCTGCTGCGCGTTGATAGCTGGCCGAAGGTCGAGCGCGTGTTGCAGGCCATCGACGCCATCGAGGCGCTCTCCATCGATCCGGCTGACGCCGCACCCGAATACTGGCGGCATCTCCACAACCGTCTCGCCGCCGACCATGTGCCGCGCGCCTACACGCGCGAGCAGCATATCGCCTGGCTCAAGCGCCGGAGCGTCACGCCATGACCCGCTTCGGCTATCTCATGTTGACCTACCTTGCGGCGCTGGTCGCCGGCGCCCTGGCCCTCGTTCATCCTGCGCCGCGGCTGATTTGGAACGCTACCGCGAGCACGCCAATAGGGCTCTACGCGCTGCATCCGCTCGGAGAGCTGCGCGACTTGGAACTGGTCGCGGTACGGCTGCCGGAACCGATCGCCAGCTTCCTTGCCGATGGCGGCTTTCTTCCAAAAGGTCTGCCGCTGCTGAAGCGTGTGATGGCGCTGCCCGGGCAAACCGTGTGCCGGTCGGGCGATGCCATCACGGTCGATGCTGTCGATGTCGGCGCCGCACACGAGCACGATCATCGCGGCCGTCCGCTGCCGCGTTGGAGCGGTTGCCATACCCTCGAACCGGGCGAGGTCTTTCTCATGAACCCGACCGTCCCAGACAGCCTGGACGGCCGCTATTTCGGCGCGCTCCCCGTCAGCTCGATCGTCGCGCGCGCAGTCCCGCTTTGGACGGACGAAGCCGCCGACGGCCGTTTCGTCTGGCGCGCCGCCACTCATTGACCCGTTTCCAACCCAGCAACCCAGGAGCTTTCCCATGGCACAAATCGGCCAGTTCACGCGCGATAAGTCCGGCTTCACCGGTCGCGTTGAAACGCTGTTCTTCGAGCGGATTCTCACCCTCGTCCCGGCCGAATCCTCGGATGCCGAGAACGCGCCGGACTACCGTATCCGCCTCGGCGATGCCGATGGCCCGGAGATCGGCGCAGGTTGGAAGCGGACCGGCGAGAAGGCCGGCGATTACGTTTCGCTCGTCATCGACGACCCGGCGCTGCCGCGGCCGATCCGCGCAAATCTCTTCCAGTCGGGCAACGACAAAGCGGCCTGGACGCTGAACTGGAATCGTCAGCCCCAACGCGCCGAGCGGGACTGATTGCATGCAGGATCCTGTCGCGCGTGCCGCCAACCAGGCGCATCAACGGTCCACCCCCTTGTTCGGGGAAAAGCCCTCTCATAACTCGGGTCCACGCAACCGTCGGGCGGCCGCCACGCACAGCGGCGGTCAAACCGGTGGTCCGTGCGCACCGCCGGTAGGCAGCAAGACGCCTCGCCATGATGGCGGAGACAGGGCGAGCCTTGCCGTTCTCCTCCTTACCGGCCTGCTGGTGATTGGCGGGCCAACGGCAGCAGTGTCCGGGCAGAGAGCACCGGCACGAAGTCAACCGGCGAGCGATCACTACGCATCTCATGTGGCAGAGGCCGCGCAGCGCTTTGGCATTCCGGCTGCATGGATACGAGCCGTCATGCGGGTCGAGAGCAATGGCGATCGGCGTGCCGTCTCACCCAAAGGCGCACTCGGCCTGATGCAACTCATGCCCAAGACTTGGGCGGACATGCGCGCGCGCTATGGTCTCGGGCGCGATCCCTTCGATCCCCGTGACAACATCCTCGCCGGCGCCGCCTTTCTTCGCGAACTGCACGACCGTTACGGCTCGCCGGGCTTTCTCGCGGCCTATAATGCAGGTCCCGGCCGCTACGAGGAGTTTCGGGATAGACACCGTCCACTGCCCGCGGAGACGACAGCCTATGTCGCGGCCATCGTCCCTTTTGTCGACGCGGAGGGAGCGCCAGGACCTCTTCTCCTCGCGGCTTCTTCTCGTTCATCCTGGACGCGGGCGCCGCTGTTCTTCGACCACGCTGACGGGCCGTCCCCTGGCGCGCGAGCGGCGCTCGATCAACCCGCGCACGGCGGCTCAGTCGGCACTACGGTGCACGATATTTCGGCGATTGCGCCGCAGTCGGAGGGCCTGTTCGTCGCGCTCTCGGCCATGGGGCGATCGCAATGACTGCACGGCATCTTCAACGTCAATGCGCGGATCGCGGTACGTCTGCAGGCACCCTTGTTGCGGCGGCTGCACATCGGGCAGCTCGCGATATCAGCTGTCAGTTTCCAGGTTCGCTGGCGCCCCTTGACGAACATTCGGTTTGCATTCGAAACGCTGCAACACAGTCATACGGGCGATGCCTTCGGCCCGCGCTCTACTCGTCGCTTCGCTCCTCACCGAGCCACCCTACGGGTGTCTCGGCCCTTCGCGTAACGATCGCTATCGCAAACACTCGCAAACAGTGGGGGCTTCCGCGAGTACCGACCGAACGATGGCGAGATAAAAGGCCGCAATGTGCGGCTCGGTCGGTTGGTTGTTTGTGCTGCTATTTTTCCTCGGGTCCGCAATGTGCGGCTTCGGCGCGCAATGTGCGCTCGACTATCAACCCGTTGCAGGGATTCTGCATTCCGCACATTGTCGAGGCTGGCCATGGCTGAAGACAGCGATTTTCAACCACGGCCCGGCCGCATCCGCTCCTCGAGGAGCCAGCGGGCCAAGCCCTTCATCGCCCAGGCGCTTGCCGCCGCTCAACGCGCTGGCGGCGGCATTTCGCGAGCCGGCCAGCTCGTCAGCCACCGTCATTCGCGCTTCGGCCGCGGCCGAGCCGCCAGCGTGCGGGCAAACCGTCTGCTCACCGGCCGCTCGCGTCTGGTGACCATCAAGACCCGGGTCGTCCGGCACAGGGCGAGGTCGGCGCCGCTCGCGACGCATCTCGGCTATCTCCGGCGCGAAGGCGTGACCCGGGACGGGGAGAAGGCCCACCTGTTCGGCCCGGGCACCGAGGATGCCGATCCCAAGGCCTTCGCCGAGCGCTGTCAGAATGACCGCCACCATTTCCGCTTCATCGTCTCCCCCGAGGACGCGCCTGACATGGCCGACCTCAAGGGTTTCGCCCGCGAATTGGTCGGCCAGATGGAAGTGGATCTGGGTACCAAGCTCGACTGGGTGGGGGTCGATCACTGGAACACCCAGCACCCCCACGTCCACATCATCGTGCGCGGCGTCGCAGAGGACGGCCAAGACCTCGTCATCTCCCGCGACTACATCAAGGAAGGGATGCGCGCCCGCGCCCAGGACCTGGTCACCCAGGAACTTGGACTGCGCTCCGATCTCGACATTCGTCGCTCGCTCGAGAGCCAGATCGGAGCCGAGCGCTGGACGCAGCTCGATCGCCAGCTTGTTCGCGATGCAAACCAGCACGGTGTTATCGACCTTGCGCCGCGTCCCGAGCAGCAGCCCGATCAATTCCATGCGTTGAAGGTTGGCCGGCTGCGACACTTGGAAAGTCTTGGCCTCGCTCATCAACTCGGGCCCGGCCAATGGTCCATGGACGAG
Source organism: Bradyrhizobium genomosp. I (2014) (assembly GCF_000261685.1). Classification (GTDB taxonomy): domain Bacteria; phylum Pseudomonadota; class Alphaproteobacteria; order Rhizobiales; family Xanthobacteraceae; genus Bradyrhizobium. The sequence continues at coordinate 52,147 of NZ_AJQE01000203.1, forward strand.
GCCGCCGAAACGACCTTGCGCGAGCTCGGCGAACGCGGCGACATCATCAAGCGTATCCACCGCAGCTTGACCGAACGCGGCATCGAGCGCGGGAGCGCGAGTTACGTGTTATCAGGCGAAAATCTTGACGTCCCCGTCATCGGGCGTCTCGTTGATCGCGGTCTCGACGACGAGCTCAAGGCGACCGCCTATGCCGTGGTCGACGGGGTCGACGGCCGCACCCACCACATCCGGCTGCCCGACCTCGACGCTGCCGGCGACAGCGCGCCAGGCTCAATCGTCGAGCTTCGCAAATTCGATGACGCAAGAGGGCAGCGTCGCGTGGCGCTTGCCGTCCGCTCCGATCTCTCGATCGAAGCGCAGGTGACCGCGAGCGGCGCGACATGGCTCGATCGGCAGGCCGTCGCGCGCGACCCTGTGGCGCTTGGCCAGGGCGGCTTCGGCGCCGAGGTCCGCGACGCTATGGAACGGCGGCCCGAGCAGCTCATCGGGCAGGGGCTCGCCGAACGCCAGGCGCGTGGACTGGTGTTCGCGAAAAACCTTATCGGCACGCTGCGCCGTCGGGAGTTAGAGGATCTCGGCAAGCAGCTCGCCGCCGAGACCGGTCAGCCGTTCAACCCGTCGGCTAGCGGCGAGTATGTGGCAGGCACCTATCGGCAGCGCTTCGCGCTCGCCTCCGGCCGCTTCGCCATGATCGACGACGGTCTCGGCTTCCAGCTCGTGCCTTGGACGCCCTCACTCGATAAACAGCTCGGCCGGCATGTCTCTGGCGTCGCGCGCGCGGATGGCGGCATCGATTGGGGTTTTGGGCGCAACCGGGGGCTCGGCTTGTGAGTGATCCTTCCAATCACCGACGTCAGGAGAGGGCGGCCGCCATGTCGGCGACCAAGATTCTTTGGGGGCAGGTCATCATGGTCTTCGGCATCGTCCTGCTCACGATCTGGGCCGCGACGGAATGGACGGCTTGGCGCCTCGGCTTTCAGCCGCAGCTCGGGCAGCCCTGGTTCGAGCTGCTCCATTTTCCGTTCTACCTTCCGCCTGCCTTCTTCTGGTGGTGGTATGCCTACGATGCTTACGCGCCCTCAATCTTCACCGAGGGCGCCTTCATCGCGGCATCCGGCGGCATCATCGCTGCGGCGGTCGCGATCGGTATGTCGGTCTGGCGCGCCCGCGAAGCGAAGAATGCCGAGACTTATGGGTCCGCGCGGTGGGCGAAGGCAAAGGAGATCGAGCAGGCTGGATTGCTTGGACCCGACGGCGTGGTGCTCGGCCGGTTCGAGCGCACCTATCTTCGCCATGATGGACCGGAGCATGTCCTGTGCTTCGCACCCACGCGATCGGGCAAGGGCGTCGGCCTCGTCATCCCTTCGCTCTTGACGTGGCCGGGCTCGGCTATCGTCCACGACCTCAAGGGGGAGAACTGGCAGCTCACTGCCGGCTTTCGCGCCCGACACGGCCGTGTCCTTCTGTTCGATCCGACCAACGCGAAGTCGTCGGCCTATAACCCGTTGCTCGAGGTGCGCCGCGGCGAGTGGGAGGTGCGCGACGTCCAGAACATTGCCGACATTCTGGTCGACCCGGAGGGCAGCCTCGAGAAGCGGAACCATTGGGAGAAAACCAGTCACGCCCTGCTGGTCGGCGCGATCCTCCACGTCCTCTATGCCGAGGAAGACAAGACGCTCGCCGGTGTCGCAGCCTTCTTGTCCGATCCCAAGCGGCCCATTGAGACGACGCTTGCCGCAATGATGCGAACCGCGCATCTCGGCGAGGCCGGTGTTCATCCCGTCGTCGCGTCCGCTGCCCGCGAGTTGCTGAACAAGTCCGGCAACGAACGCTCCGGTGTCTTGAGCACCGCCATGTCGTTCCTGGGCCTTTACCGAGATCCCGTGGTGGCGGAGGTGACGCGGTGCTGCGACTGGCGGATTACCGATATCGTTGGCGGAGAGCGAGCGACCACGCTGTACCTTGTCGTGCCGCCCTCCGACATCAATCGCACCAAGCCGCTGATCCGTCTGATCCTCAACCAGATAGGCCGCCGCTTGACCGAGGATCTGCAAGCCAAGGCCGGCCGGCGCCGGCTCCTCCTGATGCTCGACGAATTCCCGGCGCTCGGCCGGCTCGACTTCTTCGAGTCTGCGCTGGCCTTCATGGCCGGATACGGCATCAAGAGTTTCCTGATTGCTCAGTCGCTGAACCAGATCGAGAAGGCCTACGGGCCCAACAACTCGATCCTTGACAACTGCCACGTCCGGGTCAGCTTTGCGACCAACGACGAGCGCACCGCAAAGCGCGTGAGCGACGCGCTCGGCACGGCGACCGAGATGAAGGCGATGAAGAACTATGCCGGCAGCCGGCTGGCGCCTTGGCTGGGCCACCTCATGGTGTCGCGGTCCGAGACCGCCCGCCCGCTGCTCACGCCCGGCGAGATGATGCAGCTCCCGCCCTCCGACGAGATCGTCATGATGTCGGGCCTCCATCCGATTCGGGCGAAGAAGGCGCGCTATTACGAAGATAGACGTTTCCAGGAGCGCATCATGGCGCCGCCGATGCTGACGAAATCCAATGGCGGCCGGTTGGACGATTGGAGCTCAAGGCCATTGCCGCCGCGCCCAAGGGCATTGGAGACGTTGAACGACGACCAGACGGATGACGAAGATCCAAAGGCCGCCGACCGCAGGCAGCAGCCGGAACTCGATCGAGACACGGTGGAGAATAAGGAACCACTCGAGAACGAGTTCGCTTCGGACCTCGTGGATGAGCTCGATGAAGATGTCCCGCGGATCAGGCGCATGAACGACATGATGCAGGGCGTGGCGCGCCAAGCCTCCCTCGATCCCGGCGACGATCTCGGATTGTGAGGTAGCCATGATCGGGACAAAAAAGAAGGCTCAGCTGTCGGTCTATCTCGATCCTGATGTCATGAAGGCGCTATCGGCCTACGCCGCCCGGCGCGAGCAGTCGCTGTCGCTTATCGCGGAAGCCGCGATCGCTTCCTTTCTGTCGCCGGACGCCGATGAACGGCGAGAGGCTGCTACTGCCAAGCGTCTTGACCAGATCGACCGCCGGATCGCGCGCCTTGAGCGGGATGTCGGGATTTCGGTCGAGACTATCGCTCTCTTCATCCGCTTCTGGCTCACGACAACACCATCACTCCCCGAACCCGCCGCCAAGGCCGCGAGAGCACAGGCCGGAGCGCGTTATGATAATTTCCTTGCCGCATTGGGCCGCCGGCTCAATCAAGGGCCGAAACTGCGGCAAGAAATCCCGGAGGATGCCCAGCAGACTGACTCGTCCCCAGGCGAGTGATGCTCAACCCCGACGGTCGGCTCTGGATCGATTGGCTGTCTGGCGGGTTGGAGGATAGCGGACGAACGATGTCCGCCGCCGACGGCGAGCGGATCGTGGACCATCCAAAAAGTGTTAGGCGACCCGCGTGCTCAACTGCGAAATGCATGCCCTCCCCTGGATCAACTCGATCAGAGGCGACCCCCTGGCCCCGTATGCGACCGTCTGATGCGAGCTATATCCCTCGACGGCCTGCCAGGATCGACTGCGACCTAGCGAGTGATGTCAACGGGATGAGGGGGGATCCTGTGTTTGCGACAATTGTACAAGCGTTGCCAAGATTGCCTCAGTCGAAGACACGGATAGTGTTCGCACATTCACGCTCGATTTCCCAGACTGGTTAACCAATGACCTCGCCATTGAAGCGGGCGTATCTTTAGACGGTGTGTGTCTCAAGGCGACGACTGGCATTTCTTCCACCCGAGTTCTTCTCGACTCCAATCGAGCGAGTAAGCCAGGAGCCAATCAGCGCGCCGCGCCCGTGACTTGCTGGCGGAGTTGCGGCTATTATGTGTTTGCGAACAGGATCAACGAGATTTTGTCAGGCCCCATCCGTTGATCTATCTTCGGTCGGGCTTCTAGAGACAAACCGCCGATGATGAAGACGTACACCGGCTCGTGTCACTGCGGCACCGTCCGTTTCGAGATCGACGCCGATATCGACCATGTGCGGGTTTGCGACTGCTCTATCTGCTCGAAGCGTGGCGCGCTGATTTATCGCGTCGCCGAGGGCGACTTCCGGCTCCTGACGCCCCTCCAGGAGTTGTCGGTCTATCGCTGGGGTTTATTCACTGCGGCTGACTATTTTTGCCCGGTTTGCGGTATTTTGCCGTTCCGCAAACCAAGCCAGCCCACCGCAGCAGAACGCGAAGCCGGCATTCGGCCGTTCGACGGATGGGCAGTGAACGTGCGTTGCCTGAAGGACTTCGATCCGTTTTCAGTGCCCGTTCGGCAGATTCACGGCAGCAGGCTGACAATTGATTCGCCATAGCGGCCCTTGCCATGGACTTTCCGTTCGACTGCACGTGTTTATAATTGGTGATGTTCGTTGGACGTCGGCACTCAAAGAACGAAATCGGCCCTTTCCACCACGCTGAGTTTGGGAGTAGTGCCACTTCATAGCCGAGCATCGGGAAAACCTTCAGAAGATGCTCGTTTTCGACAGGCATCCTCGAAATCATGACGCGTCTCTTGATCGGTCGCGTGGATGGCCGGCCAAGGCGGAAGCGATGAACACGCGTCGATGATAGTGGCGTGCCTGTCCGAGTTCCTTGTCGCCGGCTCGCCTGTCACGCGTTCGAGACCCGCTGCGGCGTCGATCAGGCCGCGATCGAATAAACCCAGCCGTCGAACGCACTCGCTCGCGTCAGGTTTTCAAGGGAAAGATCAAACGCACTGTGCAGGCGCGCTTCAATACCTGTCCCGGGCAACGCGGGAACGCCCGACTCCAATTCCTTCCTTACGACCGGGCGTCCAGGCTCATCTATCGTCGCGTAGCCGCGTCGGCCGAGTTCGGTCAGCAGCGTGGACTTCCCACAGCCGGGGCATCCCGAGATCACGGCGAATCGATCAGATATTCTTCAAGCTCAATTGGCGCTCCAATAGACTTGCCTGATGAGGCGTAATCTCCGCGCCTTTGCGCCTCCGGACACATCACACGTGGACTACGAAAGATCGCCCCAGTGGGGATGAACCCGGTTGCCGTGGTCAATCGGCTGCGTACAAATGGTTGAAAAAGTCGAGGCAATTGCGATTATCGAAGTCTCCTCTTCCGATGCGACCGCGCCCGCCAATGCATTTCGCGAACCTGCATCCGGCAACCAGTCGTCACTCACTCCCGTGCTGTGAAACGCACTCCAATTTAATCACAGCCCTGTTCGGCCGGCAAAGAAGGCTTGTCGGGCGAAATTGGTGTTCTAAGTCCCTCAATTGGCTACGTAGAAGCCGTTGAAATTCGCTATTTTTTCTTGCGACGTGGACCCGCTGGCTTGCGGCTTTTAGGCAAGGTCTTCGGAGACCTAGCACCTTTGGGCGGCAGAACAAAGAACTCGGACAACTGCACGTCCAGCGTTTCGGCGATGCGGTCGAGAAGATCAATCGTCGGGTTCTTCGATTGCCGCTCAAGACTACTCATGTAGGAGCGGTCGATCCCGGCCTTCCAAGCCAATTGCTCCTGCGAGATACCCCGATTCACGCGAATCCGACGCACATTCCAGGCTACAATCGCACGAGTTTTCATACGTCAACTCATGCCATGGTGCTAGGCCTCAAAACACTGGCTATAATCCCGCTATTATTTCTTGGTCGGTGTTCCTCGACGTGATCTAGCCTCAAACGCGGCCGGGACCGTGATCGATGCACGTGGGCAGTCGGCGTCCCACGCGCTTCGCACGATGCCCGCGGCTTAGGATGTCGACAGTGTATCGGGGTATTTCGCCTCTAAGCTTTGGCCTATCTCCGAAAAAGCGCTCAAGACCGCATCGATCTGATCCCGTCCTATTCCAGCGTAGATGACCAACCGTACGTATCGATCGCCATAAGGGACGACAAGCACGCCCAATCCCGCTTCACCCAGCGTCCAAGATTTGAGGGCAGGAGCTCCGGAAAGACGTAGAACCACAGGAACATCTGGATCAGCAATGGCACGTTCCGAAAGAGAGCTGTGTAGACGAAGCCTATTCCACGCACCGCTCTCGATCGAGCAGTGCGGGCTGTACCGACTAAGGTTCCGATCGCAAGCGCTAGGAGGAAGCTCACCACCGCCATGACTATTGTGAGACGCAGACCTTCCAGCAGCCATCCAAGCTGCGGCTGCTGGAAGAGAATACTCCAGTTCCAATTGTAGGAGAGCATTCGACCCAGCCGCTATTGAGGGACTGCTTGCGCTTGCAAAACGGTCTCGAGCTTCTCGCTCAGTGGAATTCCAAATTGGTCAAACCACTTGTGGTAGAGAGATGTTATCTCTCCCGAGCGAAAGAGCTCGGCCAGCGTCTTGTTGACAGCCAAGCGAAACGCAGAGTCGTCACGGCGCATCATTAACCCGTACGGCTCGAAGGAGAGCGGGCGGCCGACGACCTCCAGACGGTCGCGAGCCGGCTTTTGTCGCAAAGTGTAGAGGATCGCGTCGTCCGAACAAAACGCGTCGGCGCGATCGCTATCGACAGCCAAGAGTCCTTCTGAAAAATTCGAGATGTTTAGGATTTTCACGTTTGGGACCTTTAGTTTCTGGACCCATCTGCGCCGCCGAGATCGATACTGCGCCGTCCGACGCCGAAGGCCATATGAACTTGCCGCGATCCAGGCGCTTGGCGTAGAGCGACATGCCCAGCCCGTCATGCCAGAGGATCTTGACCAGATCGCCGCGGCGACCCCGGAAGATGTAGAGATCGCCAGCATGAGGATCGCGCTTCAGGCTCTCCTGGACCGCAAGCGCCAGGCTTTGCATCCCGCGGCGCATGTCGGTGTGGCCGGTGGCGATCCAGACCCTGACGCCGCTCGGGATCGGGATCATCGCCGTCTCAGAAGCTCAAGAACCCGCTGCAGCGCCTCCGCGTCCACGTCCCGGTCAACGCGCACGCGACAGCCGCCCCCAAGCTCGATCTCGATAATGCCGGCCCGTGCACGTTGCGCAGGCGGTGAAGACACCGGTTGTGGCGCGCCACTCGAGATCGGAGCCGCCGCAGGCGTCATCTCAACCGGAACAAGCACCGGCGCGGCATCCCCGCTCAACTTGCCTTCCCGCGCCAACCGGCGCCACGTGAACAATTGGCTTGTCGACAGCCCGTTACGTCGTGCCGTGACCGACACCAGACGTGGCCCGCCATAGCTCTCGGTGACGATTCGCTGCTTTTCTTCCAATGTCCAACGACGTCGAGCGCCTGTCGAGACGACTTCAAGTCGGGAAACCTTCGGCATAGGCATATGGTCAGTCATACGCCTATGTCTTCATCCTCCATCAAACCGCACAAGGCGGTCCTCCCCGGAGCGATACGTCGTCTATGCCGAGTCGCTGGACGACCTAGCAGCATCAGCCAGACTGGCCAGCAGATCTGCAGCGCCAGCTCAACATCCAGCCGACGCTGACCATCCGGCCAGGTTTCCCCGTGCGGGTCATCGTTACCCGCGATTTGGTATTGGCACCCTACGGCAAGGGAGGAACGCCATGACGAAGCTCAAACTCGGTCCGCTACGCGACATCCCGGTCTGGCGTATCTTGATCCATCATGCGTTGCCGAACGCGGCCGTGCCATATTGACGGTGCTCGGGTTGCTTGTTGGGGGAGTGGTCACGGGCTCAATCCTTGTTGAGACGGTGTTTTCGTGGCCCGGGATGGGCAATCTGCTTATCACGTCGATCGGCAGCTGTGGTGCGCTACGGTGTGGCCCTGGGCGGCCATACGCCGCACGAGCTCGGGAAATTCCGCCGAGGATCGGCCCACCAGAAAGAACGTGGCTCGCGCGCATTCCTGTGCGAGCGCAGCCAACACCTTATCCGTGTTCGGCGGCCGCGGTCCGTCATCGAAGGTGAGGACGACTTCATAGTCCGCCATCTGCGAGTTCGGTTTGATTCTACGCTTCATCGCGCGATTCAAACACGGTGCACCTTTGTGTGTCGATATAATTAATGACTCAATACGTGTTATACAAAAGAATACAACTTAAACGTTGACATGGCCGAATGGTATTTCCTATCGTCGCATCCAGAAAACCTCGTACGGCAGGCGTAAGCCATCTTGCGCGCCGGCAGTTTGCCGAAGGCGTAACTGACGATCGTAGAGCGCTCCGTAGGGAGCGCTCTACGTATTTGAGCAACGCGGCCGGCAAAAGCCGGCATCTGATGGCCCCGGCACGCTCCGAAAAGGTGGTAATAACCCGTGCGAGACCTGATCATCGAAGCCTTTGACAGCGTCATCCGCTGCGAGATCGCGGAAGCAGACGACGTTCGCAAGGAAATCGCCCAGCGCGGCGCCTACTGGGCCGGCGACGAGATATGGAAGCTGGGCCGCCAAGTCGCCGCGCTGCGCAAGCGTATCGCCGAGCTGGAAGAAACCGACGCATGATCTCAGCAGACCGCGAGTATCTGCTCGATGCCCCTCTAGAACCGTGGCTTCAATCGCTTCGAGCGGCACCGTGCGCCGGTTATCACAGAAACCAGTTTCCTTCATGCGCGTGCAGATCGTTTGCCTCAGCAGTCATCCACTGCTCGCGCGGGTTTTCGCGGCTGATGCGCTTGCCGGTCTCCGGGACCTTTATGAACCTTTGGCGGTTCCAGATGATCCGCCCGGCGTACTGAAGGATGCCGTTCAAGCGCTTGCGGCTACCGTCAATGGTCGAGGCGTTCCAGGCGCCGCCACGTGGCCCGGGTACGCCTTTCTTGTTCAAGGCAGTTGCGATGTCGCGTGGCGAGTTGCCGCCTTCAACGGCTTCTTCATCTGCGGTGTTAGACTCACGAAGGCTTTTCCTTGCCGACGCATTCGATGAGGAAGCGTGACAGCGCTTCGAACGTGTCAAATCGGTTTATGGTGCGGCCCTTATAGACTTCCTTTGAGAACCAGAACATGCGACGACTGAAGGTGAGCCACGCCGAGGGCATCAAGACATAGTCGAAGATCGCTTCGTTCTTCTCGTCCAGCCGAACCGCGACAACCCATCCCTTCGGCCACCTCACGCGGTATTGCAGCGTCCAGCGCAAGGGCCGGTTTTCATAGTTGCGGCATCTCGCGACCCGAAAGACGACATTCACGACATTGTCGATTCGAAGACATTCAGTCGAAGCATTGAGGGTGGCACTGCGACCAAGTCTCTCGAAGGCGTCTCGAAGGCGAGCAGCATTGCTAAGCTGAAGGGCGGCCCACCGTTGGTGCGACGCGTATTTGTCAAACCATTCTTGATTGCCGTTGTACCCAATAAGACGGTAGATGTTCCGCAGCGCGCCGAAGTGCAAAACATACGATGACATGGACGGCAGTCCCGGACTTGAATTGATAATCGTCTTACTAAGCTTGCCTTTCTTCATCAGGACCTTACGGAGCCGAAGCAACATTTCCTCTTCGGGAATGCTGACGCGCCCCTCACCCATAATCTTTTGCGCGCGCCGGAATGCGTCGCGATGGACGATAGGTTCGATGGCATTCTCTTTTCTGATCCAGAGCTCCCTTGGGTTGCGCGTCACCTTGGCGCCAAGTTTTCTGCTTTTGCGATTGTAGGTCAGAACGCCGATATAAGCTTCGTTCCGGAGGAGGTCACCGACAGCCTTTCCAAGCCACGGTCTTCCCTGGCTATTCAAGATCCCTCGCTGGTTGAGCTCTCGGGCAATGGTGGCCTGCGATTTGTGACGGAGATATTCGTGGAGAATCCAATTCACGATCTCGACTTGATCGGGCGCACCGGGGATGAGCTTGACATGGTCGGTAAGCAAAGATTTGCGCTGGCCGATCGTTAAAATGCCCTTCGGTCTGCATTGATCGTCGACGAGACGTCGTTGGAACGCGTAAGCCGTAGGGCCGCCCATTTTGAAGCCGCGATGCGTCAGCCGGACTGACCCTGCGAAAACTTTGGCGGAGAGTTCCCGACTGAACTCAGCCGCCATCACTCTCTTAATATTCTTCATGATGCTGGCGAGAAGGCTTCCGTCATTGTCGAATTGCTCCGCGCAATAAGCAACCTCGACGCCCGCCCTGCGGCAGATGAACTCGTAGTGCGCGCTCTCGTCAACGTCCTGAAAGCGTCCCCATCGGCTCACGTCGAAGACAAGCAGATGAGCGAAGTCAGCGCGTCCCGATTGCACGTCTTCAACCAGTTCGGTAAGGCCCCCCCGGTTTTCGATTCTGAGGCCGCTTTCTCCCTCGTCACGATAGGTGTGGACGATGGTTAGCTTGTGAAGTTCGGCGTAGGTCGCGATGACCACTGCCTGATTCTCAATCGAGTATTGCTGGTAATCCGTCGACATGCGGACATACTGCGCCGCCCGTCGCGCTTTCTGCGACTGAGGCAGACGTTTCGCGTGTACAACAAGGGTGTTCCCCATGTTGCCTCCCCGCGGCTATATCGCGCCGCGCTGTATTGCGCATCGCAAACCATTTAGGCGCATCATCAAGTCCGCGCCATCGGAAAGTGTATTCAGAAAGAGTCAACTGCTATGTCGTTTTTCTTGAAAGCACGTTGCGGCGGGCGAAGCGAGCTGCAGAGAAATGCGGGTTTGCGCTTTTGGGCCCGTAGCCGACATGTCCGGCGCAGCTCTTTCGTCTGCTTCTGACGAGGCAACCAGCAGGATATCGTCGTTGTCCTTGTCGATGATGTTGAACGCCCATCCATCATGGCTGTGGCGATCGCCACGTCGGCCTTCTTCTCCTTATTGCCGCTATTCTTGTTGTAGACGTGGGTCTTGAAGCCGGCCTTGTCGACCATCTTCCAGAATGAGTCGCCGGGGAGGTGAACCCCACATACCGCCCGTCAGCTGGCAAACCGACAGCGCTGGCAGCAATTTAGGATTGGATGAATTCTTCAAGCTCGTCGATCATCGTTTACCGGGTTTGATTCCTCCGAAAGGATATCAATGGCCTCGAGCCTTGCGTCATACTCCTCGTATGTGCCGAGCAGGGCTTGGCCAACTGTCAAGTTGTGCACGGGATCGATAATCGAGGGGGAGTCGTAAGTTAGGGAGGTTGGTCCAGTAAATAGAACTTCTTCGCCACGCTCGTCGCGTCGCAACGTTCGGTCCGTACACCATTTGACGAGTTGCGTGACCTCTCCCTTCCCGGACTCAATGATGGGCGGCAGCTGCCGAACCGAGTAGAAATTCGTCCGCGCAGAATACATCTGCCGCGAATCCGAGCTCATGCGCTCGTCTGGTTGAGCGGTAAGGGTCAGCAGGCGCTTGCCTTTCGGACGCTCGAGCGTACCCTGAATTAGACCGCCTTCTCTGATCAGTCTAATGTGCGCCAGCTTTTTTGGAGCACCAAGAACCTCTCGTCCCGAGGCGAGAGCTGCATCATTTACCGTCACGTAAATGTAAGGGATGTAGTAGCCAGTCTCGCCGTCGGGATCACGAACTTGAATTCCTGAATAGCACTCCAAGTATGGCCCGACAGTGCTTGAGCGATAGCTCGCGACCCCCACAATGGCGATTGCAGGGTTTGCTGCAGGTGCTAGTTCCTTCGGCAATAAACAATTCGCCTCGTGCCCCACGCTGAACATAAGGTTTATGGCTTGGCAGCCGAGAAACGCACCGCCACGATTTTTGCCCCCATGGTAAAGAGGCGCATCAAGCGGAATGCCTTTGACGTCGGGCATCGCATCCTCCTTGATCTCAGAACAATTCGCGCGGTTGGAGATTGAGCTATTCATCTCACCGCGCCTCTCCGGTTGTTGAAGCGCCCCTGAAGCGACTGTACTGCGCTGGCAGCGATGTGGGTTCGGTAGTCCGTGCGGCACATCGATCCGGTGATAGCGATCTTCGCTACGCGAGGCCGCAGTGCCGTTTCTGCGCCTTGCACCTCAATCCGCCGGATTAAACGATCCGAAAACATCCGACACGCTTGACCTTTTCCATTCTAGAAGCCGGCAGCTGTCCTGTGCTGCCGGATGCGCCTGATTGTGCATCCATTCCGGCGGAGCCTGCTCACCGATGATGACGTCAAGGCGAGTGGGTGATTCCTATTTGTCTATCAGTCGTTATGCAACGTCGATGCCAGGCACCTCGTGCGGTTTATACGGCTCACTGGCTGACGTCAAATTGGGTACGAGTGACCCGACAACTTTCGACCCTTGTTCTGTTGCCTTCCTCGCTTGTCCGATTGACGACGCGATGTCGAAAGCCCGACATGATCAAGTATCCGGACAGAAAGTCGATGAGGCTCTCTCACGAGTTTTCGCAACAGCCTCGATTAAACCAGATCAGCGTAACATTGTCGCTGCGCATGGTCGAAAACGCAGGCCCTGACATCGCCGTCTCGGTGGAGAGTCGGAAGACCTCCGGCGCCTGTGCAAGAGTCACGTGAGGCTGACTTCCCATCAGAGTCTCGGCGCGCCGATTGCACGGAATGGATACTCCAATTCGCAAGACTAAGGAGAACCTCATGCGTTCTGCGCCCCACTTTTCGATCCACAAGGAGCTCAGCACCGTTCGGCACCGGTATCGCTCCGCTCGCGGGTACCGATCCTATCTCCGAAACCGGAGGAAATTCGGTCGCAAATTGTCGGCGTCTAGAAGGCGGGGTAGTTCGGCAAAGCCAATGCAATAATCCAAAGGATGGCTAACGCCTGAGCGGCGGAAGCATGTTCGCGACGTGAAATCGTTATCGAAGTGCTTTAGCGCCAATTTACACGGGTACTGCGCACAGGCTTTGGGAATCAAAGATGATACGTAGCAGAGGGCAGATCGCCAAGAGTCCGGGGCGTGGTGCAGACCGCAACTCTTGGCTTGCCCGACTTTCAATGCTCGTTCTCAACCATTTTGATCAACACGCCCGTCATCCTTTTTGATGCTGAAAACCCCTGCACCGCCACTGATCGAGGGAACCAAGAGTTATGGGACGTGTGAGCGAAAAAGTCATTTTGGTAACCGGCGGGGCTCAAGGGATGGGGGCCGCTCATGCGCGCCTGCTGGTAGCCGAGGGCGCGAAAGTCGTGATCACCGATATTCTTGACAATGAAGGAGCGACTTTCGCGGCCGAACTTGGCCCATCCGCGATCTATGTGCGTCAAGACGTCGCTCAGCCAGGGGAATGGTGCCAGGCGATTGCGGCTGCGGAGGGCAAGTTCGGCGCGGTGCACGGCCTCGTCAACAATGCAGGCATAGCGAGTATGGCTCCCATCGAGCGGTTCCCGCTCGAGCAGTGGGAGAAGACCCTGGCTGTCAATCTCACCGGTGTATTCTTGGGAATGCAGACTGCCCTACCTGCGATGCGCCGCGCGGGCGGAGGCTCGATCGTCAACATCTCGTCGGTCGAGGGGATGAGGGGTAGTCCTGGGCTTCACGCCTATGTTGCTTCCAAGTTCGGCGTGCGGGGCATAACGAAGTCCGCTGCCTTGGAGGCCGCCGCGTCCGGCGTTCGCATAAACTCTATCCATCCGGGCTTCATCAACACTCGGATGACAGAGAACATCGATCTTTCCAGTTTTCCAATTCCGCTCGCGCGGCCAGCCGAGCCGCAGGAAGTGTCACAGGCAGTCTTGTTCCTGCTTAGCGACGAGTCCTCTTATCTTACCGGCTCCGAAATCGTCGTCGATGGCGGTCTGACGATCGGCGTCCCGCAGAAGGGTCAGGCGGTCGAAAACATCTTCTGACTATCAGCGGACGGATTGTCACATCAAACGAGATCGAATGTCGCGATGTATTACACCAGTGGAAATTACGAAGCTTTTGCTCGGCCCCGCAAACCCGCCGGCGTGGATAGCAAGACAGCATGGTTCGTTGGTTCGGGGTTGGCTGCGCTCTCCGGCGCGGCCTTCTTGATCCGCGACGGGCAGTTGCGTGGCGACCGTATCACCATCCTCGAACGACAGACGGTTCCGGGGGGCGCGTTGGACGGTTGTCAGGATCCGGAAAGGGGATTCGTGATTCGAGGTGGTAGAGAGATGGAGGATCATTTCGAGTGTCTCTGGGATCTGTTTCGTTCGATCCCATCGCTCGAACTTGAAGGCGCCAGCGTGCTCGATGAGTTTTACTGGCTGAACAAGGATGATCCGAACTACACACTACGGCGGGCGACGGTGAAGCAGGGGCAGGATGCCCATACCGATGGCCTCTTCACACTGAGCGAACAGGCCCAGAAAGAGCTGATTGCCCTTTTTCTTGCCACTCGTAAGCAGATGGAGACCAAGCGCATCGACGAAGTGTTCGGAAGAGATTTCTTCAACAGCAATTTCTGGCTCTATTGGCGGACCATGTTCGCCTTTGAAGAATGGCATTCAGCCCTCGAGATGAAACTTTATCTGCATCGATTCATCCACCATATCGGCGGCCTGCCGGATTTCAGTACGCTGAAGTTTACCAAATACAATCAATATGAATCGCTCGTTCTGCCGTTATCCAAATGGCTGTTGGCGCAAGGCGTCAACTTTCGCTACGGGGTCGGAGTCACCGATATCGATTTCGACATAAAGCGTGGCCGCAAGCAAGCCACAGCCATCCGCTGGCTGGAGAATGGCATTGAGGGCAGTCTCATTATTGGCGCCGACGATCTTGTTTTCATGACGATCGGGTCGCTGACCGAAAACTCGGACATGGGGGACCATCACACGGCCGCCAGGCTCAACGAAGGACCGGCGCCCGCCTGGGATCTGTGGCGGCGTATTGCGGCCAAAGATGCGGCCTTTGGACGCCCAAATGTCTTTTGCGGCAATATTCCTGCAAGCAAATGGGAATCGGCGACGATCACGACCCTGGACAAACGCATTCCAGCATACATCCGCAAGATCGCCAAACGCGATCCGTTCAGCGGCAAGGTTGTCACAGGAGGCATCGTTACGGTGAAAGATTCGAGCTGGTTGCTCAGTTGGACCACAAATCGCCAGCCGCATTTCAAGCGCCAGCCCAGCGATCAAGTCGTCGTCTGGGTCTATTCGCTATTCGTCGATAAAGCCGGCGACTACGTGAGGAAACCGATGCAAGATTGTACGGGCGAGGAAATCACGCAAGAATGGCTTTATCACCTCGGTGTGCCGGTTGCGAGTATACCGGAACTCGCCGCTGGGGCCGCCAAGACGGTCCCGGTGATGATGCCCTACGTCACTTCCTTCTTCATGCCGCGGCAGGCGGGCGACCGGCCAGATGTTGTGCCGAAAGATGCGGTCAATTTCGCCTTCATCGGCCAGTTCGCGGAGTCGGGTGAACGGGATTGTATCTTCACGACGGAATACTCCGTTCGGACCGCGATGGAAGCCGTGTATATCCTCCTCAAGATTGAACGTGGCGTGCCCGAGGTATTCAACTCGACCTATGATATTCGCAAGCTGCTTGCAGCAATGGGTAGACTGCGCGACGGCAATGAAATTGAGATCCCGGGACCTGCGTTCCTGCGCGAGCTCATTCTAAAAAAGATTGAAGCGACTGAGCTTGGCGAACTACTCAATAAATATCACCTGAGGTGATTAAGGCAGCGGACGCTGCGGCTTCGCTCGGATAGAGAAGCGCTGTCCTGCGCCGTGACGGCTCGGACTCGCCAAGGCGCGGATCAAACGTTCGCGCCGATCTTCCAGGCAACCTTTAGGCGTACTCTGGAATTCGGTGTTCTTTCGGCTTGATGTTATTCTCGCCACACGCATCCGATTAACCTCTTGCCACGAGGTGAGGGCGAAACTAGCTAGTGGCTCGTCACAGTGATCTTGATGGTTTGATACCGGCCAGCTTAGGATAGGCAAGTTTTCTGGCGGCACAAGGACTTCGATGCTTCTGGGGATGCAGGATTCGGCGGGTGGCCGTCCGGACATGTGCGAATAGGTATAGATGAACGCCAGATAATGGCCCTGCTTCTCGGTAAAGCGTGCGCCTGGTTTTTGACTCATGGATCGATTCATCCGTGCCTCCTTAGTCGTCCGTGAAGAACAGGTAAGGGGCTGATCTGGAGTCGTTGTTTTTCGGCTGCGGCGATTTTGTGATTGCAGGCTTTGACAGTGCGGTAGCTCGGAACCTGCAATTTGCAGTTTGAGATTCCCTCGAATCGCACGGCATGATTCGGCGCTCGTATCGGGAGGAGCCGATGCGACCGAAGAAGCCGAAGGCGACGGACGAAGGTGATCTGTTCCGGGCCAGGCTCAAGCAGGTCATCAACATGGAGCACGAACTGGTTCAGCACGCCGGCAAGATCAATTGGGACTGGATCGACTATCGACATGAAGGCGCCGCGCGGGCTCGACAAGCCGCTGTTCCAAAAGCTCGTCGCCGGCGAGTGGATCGACCGGCATCAGAACCTGCTCATCATCGGCCCGACCGGCGTCTGCAAGAGCTGGATTGCTTGCGCCTTGGGCCACAAGGCCTGCCGCGACAACCGCTCCGTGCTCTGTCAGCGGCTGCCGCGGCTGTTCGAGGCGCTTGCCCTCGCGCGGGGCGACGGCCGATGGTTGGGTTGCCGATGAGCTCCGCGCTTTGACTTCCTTGTAGACGTTGCTGATCGACATCGCGGATGTTGCGACACCGCGCCATCGACGAACCGCGTTCGGATGCGAGATCGGCGTGATAGCCATCGATCTTGGCGAGCATCTCCTGCACGAGCGCCGGATCAAAGTCGATAGCGACTGCTGCTGACTTTGCCGTCGTTTGTCCCTGTTGCGTTGCTTGGCCTCGGCGAGCTCTCATGCGCTTGACCTTGCCGATGATGGCGTTGCGAGATACGCATCGCCACCCCTCGCAGACACCGAGTGGCCCGCGCTCCACATGCATTGCAGAAGCGACACCTCCTCAGAATCCCATGCCGATGTGGCTTGATTGACCATCGTTCGTCATCGTCACGAGCACGAGTCGATGGTCGTTTTGATTGTCGCCAAAAGCAGTGCGTGTCGATGTTTACGCTTGTTCGCCGCTATTCGATGTTCGGAAAGGTTTTTGGCTGCGACGATCGGCCTGCCTTATAAAATAGGCAGACGAACGTGTATTTATGCCTGCGGTTGCATCGTGTCCGGAAAGTTGATCCGCTTACGTTAACGGCTGTTGACAACATGCGTTAACGGCGTTGCAATCACCAGCACGACAAACGGCGGTGAGTTTACCAACTAACAACAGCAGCTAGTCACATGAATCTAAAGTTCGCCA
>NZ_AJQE01000204.1 GCF_000261685.1 Bradyrhizobium genomosp. I (2014)
GGATTTCAGCTTCAAGGTTTGCGAGCGTTGCGACGGAATCTCCGATGGTTTGACAACTCACTGTCCCGGCGTGAGCTTGCCGCCGCTCGTCGGCTGCAATGTCGCCGCCGGCCTGCTCAACTATGACGAACGCTGCGGCGGTTGGCACTGGCGCGTGCCATGGCTTTCGCACAAGCCAGTGTAACGATAACTTCCGCGCTGAATCTGCGAGTAGAGAGCACGCGTCCACAAAGCGAGTACCAGTGCGCGTGCAACGGAGGGCGGAAGATTTGGTGCGCTCCACTGAACCGTCGTGGAGATTGTGGAAGCTATTGCGCATTCTCGCCTCCTGTCGGCGTAACGTGGATTATTCCCTTGCATTACCGCACTTGAACGCCGCACGCCCGCCGCCCATGGGTGCGGCAACGCTGGCGTGGACAACCAGATCACGTGGCCCAAGGAGGAAGCGCTTATCACCTTTGAACAATACCGCCTGGTCCTCATGCCCAAGACCAAGGACCACTTGCAGTCGGTCCACATCGACCTGACGGCCAACTGTCTCGACGAACGCGGCGCCTTGACGGTCGTCTCTCCTTCTCAGCTGCACCGGCTCGATGCCGGAGGCAATCTCGATCACCGGCTGGTAGCGCTTGGCGGAAGCGCTGAAATATATCACGCCCGAACGCCGCCGCTGAAACAACTGCACGTCGCTCGAGCCGTGCGGCGTCGAAGTGTTGAATTTGTGCTCGATGTGCTCGCGGTTGATGAAGCCGAACACGCGCAACGTTTCCGAATCCACTCCTGGCGCTGCTGCACAAACCAGCTGTAGCCAAGCGCGGCCTCTTGATCATTGCGCACCTCGATTACGTCGGGGTCAGCTTGTGGCGGTCGCCGCTCCAGATCGTTATCGCTTCCTCGGGCGTGCCGACCGCCTTGGTCGAGACCTCCATGCCGTAGGGTTCGCTCGCAACGAAGGCGCCTGCTCGCATCCTCCTGGATCAGGACCGGGTAGCGCTGGGCAATCAAGCACCTCCGGATCGGACGCCTCCGATTTCGTGTTGCTCTCACTGGTATTCGGATCAACTGTCATTCTGTAGTCTGCCTCGAGCAGCTCCACCAGGCGCTCGATGCGAGCGATCCGGAATGGATGGGCCGGCTTGGTCATCAGGGCAGGCCCCTCGGATCGAATGCGAAGAATCCAATGATGAAGATCACGAGCGTGCGAGGAGTGGCGTTCATGCGCCGGGCTGTTGGTCCTCTGCCGAATGCCAGTCCGCGCCGTGGAGGCGGATCATCTCGCGACGGGACCGCTCGATGAAGACGCGCTCAACGCAAAGGCCGGCGGTGACTGAAGCTGCCAGCGCAAGGCCGCAGGCGATATAATCATTCATGAAATTCCAAAACATGTTGCTGCCTGCGACGCCGACAAAAGTAAGTGCCATGACGGTATTGCGAATTGCCTTAACCACGTTGTCCCCCAGCCGGTCGGCGAGGCACTTTAGCATTGCAACCAAGACGCTTAGCAGCGTTTGATGGTTGTGATCCGCAGTCTTTCTGCTCAATCAGCTTGGGCCCGGCTGTGTTGTCGCGCCCCGTGGAATCCGATCGATACCGTATCTCGCTCTGTGCCATGAAACGTGGTGACGATTTGGCAGACAGCCTTCGCCAGCCGATAGGACGCAGCATCCGCTTTGCAGAAGTTTCTGCGGCCAGCGCAGCCGGGCAGCGCAGACGAGCAGAACAAATAGCACTGCATCTCTGGACCATAGAACGAGGCGTTCTTGGCGTCGGCAGCAATTCGTGCGGGCTCAATCCGTTCCAAAGCCCACGCACGAAAGCGCTTCGCATTTCGCCAATCATTCGCAGAATTTCGGCATCATCAGGCCTACATCAGAGAACTTCTGCCTAATTGCCCAATACTATCATTACTCCCGTGGGGCAACGAAGCGAGCGAACGAATGGCCCGTTTCTACTTTAATCTGGCAGGCAAGCAGAATGTCGACGACCCCGGCGGGTTAGCATTCGAAGACGAGCTGCAAGCCTTCCGTGCGGCGGAACGCCTAGCAAAAGATCTGGCGAGTGCTCAACCTCTGCTGCGGGGTACAACCTGCGTGGTCGTTACACGCAGGGACCGAGGTGACGCCTATTACGTAAGCGTGTGACAGCGCTTCCAAATCAAAGGTCTCGGACACCACTGACGTATCATCTGCCGGGAGCAGCCGCCCCGAGTTGTGGGACCACCGAGCCGATTGAGGGAGGGCTCGTTTTCCCTGGTTAGACTTGCCTGCAACGCCACCGTCAGGCACGATTTCGAAGAACCCGATTGCACCATGTCCATCAAGACCTATATCGGCGCGGTCGAAGCAGCGCACGATGATGGCTGATTGGGCCGCGTTCTGCGATGGCAAGCGCGCTGCGGACGGCGTGGTCGTGCCGATGTCTCGCGCGATTGCGCGACGAACAACTTTCTGACTTTCGTATCGTGGAGAACCTGTTTCCCACTAAGTAGAACTAGGCCGTGAACCCATCTGTGGACGCCCCGCGAGATGCAAGCGGTTTTTGAAACAGACCACGAAAAGCACCAGAGAGTTGCATGGCTACTGGGTCCACCATTGTGCCTCCGAAATCCCGCGCGCGCCGCCCCTATCGCCTGAAGGGATTTCGTTGGGACCCGGCGCAACTGGAAAAACTGGTGCAACCATCAAAGACCGCCAGATGCGGGGTGAGCGCCACCCGGGTTTATTAACCCTCAGCCGATCATGCAGAAAGACGGCAAAAGGTGGCCCATCGGCGCCGATTATAGAACCGGTTGTGGTGTTAAATGCCCGAAACGAAGGGGATGCTCCGGCTCCGCATACTCGGCTCACACACCGACGGCTGGAGCAGGATCGCCCGCGAGGACAAAGCAGAGCGAGCATAGATCAGCATGGCCTATCTGCAGAAGCAGCTCGCTAGGCAGCGAAAGGGCCTCGGCGAACTCGGTGAGCGCGTGTCGCGTGCCGAACGCGAGATCACGAAAGATCGCGACCACTGGCGCGATCGCGCCGACTGACTCGAGCCGGCATTGCTTGGACCTAGCGTCGACTGAAAACCCCGACACTGACGAAGAGAAGATCATGCCCGTACAAATGAACGCCGAGCTTTTCTGCAAGCTGCAGGAACTATCCCGCCATAACGCGGTCGCCCGCGCGCTTGTCTTCTTGTGGGAAACCGGCACCCTGACCTACGAGGACTGGGCGACGAAGGCGATCTCTCTTCTCATTGATCAGAACGAAACGCTCTCGGCGATCGCCGTGGATGCGGAGAAGCGCGCCTGCCGCCTGCCCAAAACTCCGCCCGTAGCCTCACCCACACGTTGAGAGAGATCGTCCCGTGTCCGACATCCCCAAAACCGGAACATCGCACCCCGGGCCCGCGCTGCGGCTTGTCAGCGGCGCGAAACAGGAGCCGCTGCGCTGCCCCGCCGCCGGCCGCGATGCCGAAAACGAGAAGACGCTTTGCTTCTACTTCAACCGGCGCGTGACCGATGACGAGATGCGGTACCTTCACGCGGTCATACGGCAGGCGGCAGCCTACTCGCCGATCATCGACGGCCAGCCCAGCAAGCAAACGACCGGGGTCTCAGAGCAAGAGGCGGCGGCAGTGCTGCGGCGCCACCTGCTCATGCGCGAGATTGACGGTCACTGAGAAAGTTCCTCTTTTGCATCCGCGCCCCCGACAAAGTCTCGCTAAATTTCAAACCGAGACACTACATGAAGGTGCTGGACGACGCGAGCGTCCGCGGCAACATCAAACCGTTCGCCGCGTTCGTAGCGGATTGCGCGAGACACGAACCCCTCTGCCGCGGCGCAAGAAGCCCGGCGAAGTCCAGCCCGAGATTGATCTCGACGCGGCGGTTAGCGCCGGCCCGAAACCATGACCACAGCGGAGCGTTTGTGGCGACGAAGATCGGCCCCCTCTCCGAGGGGTTCGCTGAGTTCTTCGGTCCTTCGGGGGAGAATTCGTCGAACGTTACGGCGTCGATCGCGCGTGCGTGGCACGCCGAACCGCGTGTCGCGCCATCGCCGACGTGCATCATCTATTCAGTTTCGAGAATGTCGATACGGACCGGAAATGATGCGTGAGCAGAAGCAAAGAACTTCATCTCTGAAGCTTGGAGTGCAGCGTTTTTCTCAATCCGCGCGAGCCGTCAAATGGCAGACTACGATTCTGCCCGAAACCGCTTTGACTCGACCGGGCCTGCCGCGATACAGGGCGGCCCAACTCACCGACCTCGCGGTGACGCTCGGCTTCGCCATCTGCGGTATGCAACTTGGAGCAAATAATGAAACCGCTTCTCACCTGTGTGCCGGCCATGGGCCGCCTTGTCGCCATTGTCTCACAGCGTATCCGGCGTTTTGAGCTCGTGGACGATCAGCTCTTCCTTTAGCTGTCGTTCTGCTTCCAAATAGAACTCTTGATCCCTCTCCTTTGGCATTCCGGCTTGCTGCCACAGATGATATGCTCGGCGCTCGATGTCCTTTTGGGTTGGAGGACCTGCCATGTGCGCTACCCCCGATGAGACCAACCCTGAGGCTGGCCAAAATTTGTCCGTCACTAAATCTCCTCGGTAGTCAGTTCGTTCTATCTTCCCTGGATCACATCCGCCTGATCATTGCTGTTGGGGCTCCAGGGCATCTCCGCTCCGCACGGGAGGGTTACAAGCCGATCCTACTGTCTCGTGCCGTTCACGGCATCGCTGAAGCAACTGCCTGGCGCGTCCAATTTGGCGATGGTCCGGGCTTGCATCAGTTCGTTCCAAATCCGGAACGAGGTGAAGCAAAAGTCGGGGGCGTGGCAGATTTACAACCCGCACAGCCATTTGAGATACTAAGCTCGTCCATTGACACGACGAACATCTTTCATTCTTACTTCAATATGATCAGCGGGGGCGAAAGGTGTTTGATGTCTATCGCAATGACAAGCGCGACTTCCTCGTCCTAAGTACAGGCTCTGCCGTACCCGTGCTTTACTCTGCACATAAGTGGCGTAAGAGCAGGAAAAAAGTTCTCAAGGTCAGCGACGAAATCAAGTCAGCCGTTCAGGCACAAGGCTATTACCTCCGCAGCCTGCGGGCCACCAGGGAGCAAATGATCGAGGTCGAGTAGGTCGGCGGCAGGCGTTCTCCATTTGCAATCTCTACAGCATCACCACAAGCCAAGCCGCCATCCTCGCGTTCAACCGAGTCGTGGGCCTCTTTCCGTCGTAGCCTTCACTTAGGCTTCATTGTAGGGGGCTGCGCCCGCTGAACGCTTCTCTGTCCCGCCGCCTGCGAGGTTCGGGTTATGGCGGCGTCAAACACCGCAATACGCCGATCAAGTTGCCATAGCTCGATGTCGTTGACATCAACTAGCTGCTGAGCACGCCCTCGTGCTTCCTGCTCGTTGGCACACTGCAAATTGGCCACGCTTACAACGCGGCGGTCGTGATCCAAAAGGTAAGCTCGGTAGTGAGCCATCCCTACGCCCCAAAGGCCAAAACAGGTTACTCCCTTGATGCAACGGGAAACCACGGAAATTTGGATTCGAAAATTCACGCTTAATGTCTATCCAACTCAAAGTTGGTTCGATGCAGGAGGCTGCCGGGGCCGCATTTGGTCACGGCTCCCTAACGATACGTCGAATGGAGGTGGTCGGGCCGATCCCCCAAGACAAGGCCGGTAATTTTGACGACCGACGAGGAACGCGATGTCTGGATTGCGCGCGCCATGGATGAGGCCAAAGCAAACAACAGCCGTTGCCGGATGATGTGCTCAAGATCGTGATGGGGCAGACAAAGAAGATCGGACGGCAGGCTGAACGAGAACAGCTGATCGGTTACTCAGATTAGGACAACCGCATCTAGCGTCTCGCGCCACGATTTGTCGGCCGACCGCCGGATTTCACTGATCAATGAAGCCGTCTCGTCTGCGGCAACCGCTGGCATCAGACGGAGCGGATGCTCGAGCGGAGAACTGCACCGCTAAATATGGACACGGGTATCGGACTTTCGTCGCCGTCAGGCGCAAGTTTTTTTACTTCGCCTTGTTTCGCAAAAATTCTCTCGCCTACGACCGCTATCGCAGGAATGCGCTAGCGCCCGATGTGGAGCACCGCGACACCAGAAAACTCTCATTTTCATTGACCGCTGCAGCGGTCAACATGATTGGACCCACAATTACTCAGATCGAGACTCCCGTGAGCACTCCAGAGGCAAAGGTCAAGTGTCGACCTTCTGTGATTTCTATCGGCGCACGGCCAAGGCTGACGAAAGCTGTGGCTGAAGGACGATCTGAACCTGATCACCACGCCGACGAAAATTGTGAAATCAGGGAGGGGTCTCTGCCGGCGCGATCGACGCTCCGAATAACAGAAGCAGGCACCGCAACTGATCACAGCCCAGCTATCGCGCTGGGCGACAATTTACGTTAACGTTTGCCGGTCGGTCCATATGCGTACTCGAATCCGATCGCCTCGGAGGCCGAAGGCGATCATCCGACCGCTTGATCCTTCCCACCCTCAGGGTTGGGATAATCCTGACAATGAGGAAGTTTGGCTTGAGCTGGCGCGCGCCATCGGACGGCAGATTGCACGAGACGAAAACGACGGTTTGGAGCAGCCGAAAGGAGGAAGGGCATGATGACGGGGCCAACAAAAAAGAGGGCCGTGTTATACGCCCGCTATTCGAGCGACATGCAAAAGGCGACCTCGATTGACGGTCAGCTATTGCTCTGCCGGAAGATCGCGGTACGCAACGACCTAGATGTCATCGGTGCATTTGTTGATGCCGCGAAGTCTGGCCTAACCGAAAATGCGAGGGACGGCTATCAGCAATTGCTCAATGGCGTGCGAAACCATGATTTTGATGTTGTGATCGTTGAGCATTTCGATCGCCTGTCGCGCGATCCCGCAACCATCCAGCGTCTCAAGCAAGTTTTCGAGTTCAATGGCGTTGAGCTGATGGATCAGAAAGGCGTTTACGCGACTGCCACCGACATCAGCATCGCAAGTCTCTACAACACGATTTATAAGCCGCAGCTCGCCGACAAGGTTCGGCGTGGCCATGATAATGCTGTCGCTAGTGGAAGAATTCCTGGCTCATACGCTTACGGTTACCGGCCAAGGCCGGGCGCGCCCGGTGAGCGCGTGATCGATGAGATCGAAGCGAAGATCGTGGTCCGCATCTTCACCGAATATGTATTGGGGCGTTCAACCCGAGATATTGCGGCCGATCTCACGCGCCAAGGCCTGCCCTCGCCTGGCGCCACCCGTCACAAGAACAAGGCTGGTCGCACGACCTGGAATCATCAGTGCATAACTGGCGGTCGGCACGGTCGCGGCATTATCGGCAACGAGCTGTATATCGGCGAAATACATTGGAACGTTCGATCAACAATTCTGAACCCGGAAACGCAGAAGAAACAGAAACGCCGCAATCCGGAAGACCGGCACATCATTGTCAAGAAGCCCGAGCTGCGGATTGTTCCGCAAGTGCTTTGGGACAGGGCGCAGAAGGTTCGCAGCGGCCGCGCCATCCATATGTTCGGACCGACGGGCAAGCCGCGGCGCCGTCCTGTGATCCCGCGCAATAATGAGCACCCACTTGCTGGGGTCCTTCGGTGTGGTGTCTGCAACGGGAATATGCGAATCGCTCAATCCTCCAGGAACGGCGCTCCGCGCGCCGCATGCGCCAACGCGCATCAACGAGGCACGTGTGAGCACACCCGGAGCTTTGACATGGACGTGCTACTTGAGGATGTCTCAAGCAAAATGGAATTAAAATTGCTTTCGCCCAAAGCGATTGAAGAGGCGATGCGTGCTTGGAAGGAGGAGCGTAAGAACGATCGGAAAAAGAACAGCGAACACGCAAATTTAGAGCGTAGACTCCGTACGTTGACCACTGAGATCGAACGCTTGTCATATGCCATCGCAAACAGCCGTCGCAAGCCGGATGAGTTGCTCAAGCGGATCGATGAGTGCGATGTGGAACGGGAAACCGTTAAGGAGCGCTTGCGGCTTCTGGGTAGTGGCAGCGAAAACGTGATCCCGTTCGACCATCCAAAGTTCGGTGACCGATATCGTTCGGAGGCCAAGAAACTGGTCACCGCGCTGAAGATTAATCCGAAGGCCATCGAAACCCGCGTCGCCTTTCGCAACTTGATCGACAGCATCGTAGTGCATCCGGTTCGCAAGCGGATGCCCTACGAATATACTCCGTACCTGAACAGCGCTTCCCTTTCTAGCATGAATCTTTTCCCCGAAGATCGACGCAAGACGAGAGAGATCAGTGCGTTCGCCTACTATGATAACGTCAAGTCAGAGAAATCCGTGTCCTCGTAGTAGACGCGGACCTGCATGTGGTGGCGGCCGCCGCGGATCTCGCCGTCGAGATGAGCTGTCACGTCGCGAGCCTCTTCGCTTGTCGGTACCGGCCCGTTTTGCGCAAAAACCGCGGTCCGCGCAAGCGTGTTAGGATACAACCGGCGCGGCCCGCCCCAGCGTCACCTCGACGATCTCCGGCGGCACGCCGACGCGGAGCGGCATGATGCTGCAACCGAGGCCGCCGGAGATGATGACGTCGCATTTCAGCCTGACATGACCATAGGCAAGGCGGACGCCATGCTGCGGCGGCACTGCGGGGGACCAGCCGAGCAGACGGACCTGGCCGCCATGGGTGTGGCCGGACAGTTGCAGCGCGACGCGCGCGGGCACGCGCGGTGCGATGTGGGGCTCATGCGCGAGCAGGATGATGGGCGCATCGTCCGTGACCTTGGCGAGCGTCGCACTGAGATCGTCGGCACCGAAGCGCACCATGCTCCGGAACCGGCGCGCCGGCAGGAACGCGAGCTGATCGCCGAGACCGGCGAGCCAGAACGGGCGGCCGTCCTTGGTGAGGCGCACGACGTCGTTCTCGTAGACGGGGATGCCGGCCGCTTCCAGCGCGCGATGCGCGACGGTCGTCCCCTGCCCGGCCCGCTGCACCGTCCTGTCATCCCAATAATCGTGGTTGCCCATGACGGCGTGGACGCCGAGCGGCGCCTTGAGGCCGGCCAGCACGCGAGCCCATTCACGGCACGGAATGATGCGCGTGACCTGATGAAGACCGGCGACATAGTCGCCAAGCAGCACGATGAGGTCGGCGTTCAGCGCGTTAGTGTGGTCGACGATGGCCGCGACCCGGTCCAGCGGCATCCAGGGATCGCAGGCATGGATGTCGGCGATGACGGCAATCTTCAACGGAAGATCCGCCGGCCACTGCCGCGGCGTCGGACGATAGCGCGTGACGCGGAGC
>NZ_AJQE01000205.1 GCF_000261685.1 Bradyrhizobium genomosp. I (2014)
CGCCGACGCCATAGGCGGCGGTCGAGACGCCGAGGGCGGACAGGCCGCCGATGGAACGGATGAGATGACGGCGCGTGATCATGGAAGCTCGTTTCTAGTGCAGCTTCTCGATGCGATGCGATTGAAGCGGAATTGGGATGCGCGTGCAGATCGTCTGCATCCTCGTGCAGACGCCTGCACGGGCATCACCAGCGGCTCTCGCCGACCAGCGCATCCAGCCGCATCTTCAGTTCGTCCGACGCGCGGTAGTACCAGACACCGCCGAGCAGATCGCGAAAACGTTCATTGACACGCGCCTCGCGCTCGATGCGGTCGATCGTCCCGGCGCTGATCACATCTTCGAGCGGACCTGCGGCCAGCAACGACAGCAGCACCGGATTGGCTTCCATCTTCAGGATCTCCAGGATCAGGTCGATCATTCGGTCGGGATCATCCTCGCGCAGGTCGCGTTCGAAATCCATGATCGCGAACAGATTGTCGTCCTGGTCGCGCTCAGACTTGGAATATTGCTCGACCCAGACGCGGGCAAGTTCGGCGGTGGACATATTTGCGCAATCGAGCGGCTCGCGCGGCGTGCGTTGCGCCAGACGATCGGCCTGCCAGGCCTCGCTGTCGGCAAGTCCTGCAATACGCGACATCAAGGGATCGTCGGGATCGACAAGCACGCCACCCAGCAACCAGCGCAGCCGGTCATTGTGCGCGGCCTCGTGCTCGATGCGTGCGATCACCGCCTCGCCATGCGCATAGAGCAGCGCCAGCAGGAACTTGTCATCGAGCTGCATCACCGTCGGCTTGTCGGCCTCGGTCTTGAGCACTGCCAGCACGAGGTCGAGCGCTTGTTGCGGCCGGCGGTGCGGCAGACGATCGAAATAGAGCTTCAAGGCCCAGATGCTGCCGACCTGGTCGCGCCGGCTGACGCGTTGAAGCGCGCACCACATCGACGCCAGCTCACCGGGCGGCATCGGGTCCAGGAACGCCTCGGTCTGATCAGGCGTGCGCAGTTGCGGCGCGGCCGCGATGACCTCGAGCAGTCCAGTGTCGTCCGTCAGCCCCATTCTTCTCACTCCAATCCGTGTGCGTGAGCGGCGATGCTCGTTCGCCACACTTTCGGATTAGTGATGGGATTGAAGCAGCGGGTTCACCGCTTGCGGCAGTCAGTCGTCCTCGGACTGATCCGTGCCGAACAGGCCAAACTGGGCCGGGTCGCGCGTAGGTTCGGCAATACCGAGATGGCGGAAGGCGTGCGACGTCAGCAGCCGGCCGCGCGGGGTTCGCTGCAGATAGCCGCACTGAATGAGATATGGCTCGATGATGTCCTCGATCGCGTCGCGCGGCTCGGACAGCGCTGCGGCCATGGTCTCGACGCCCACCGGGCCGCCGCCATAATTCGTCGCGATGGTCGTGAGATAGCGGCGGTCCATCGCGTCGAGCCCTGCGGCATCGACCTCGAGCGCACTCAGCGCGTGGTCGGCGATCTCACGGTCGATCTTGTCGGCATCGGCCGCCGAGGCGAAATCGCGCACACGCCTGAGCAGACGGCCGGCGATGCGCGGCGTGCCGCGGGCGCGGCGTGCGATCTCGTTGGCGCCGTCGGCGCTCATGCCGACATTGAGCACGCGCGCGCCGCGGGTGACAATGCTCTCCAATTCCTCGATCGTGTAGAAATTCAGCCGCACAGGGATGCCGAAGCGGTCGCGCAAGGGATTGGTGAGCAGGCCTGCGCGCGTGGTGGCGCCGACCAGGGTGAATTTCGACAGCTCGATCTTCACCGAGCGCGCCGCCGGGCCCTCGCCGATGATGAGGTCGAGCTGGAAATCCTCCATCGCGGGATAGAGCACTTCTTCCACCGCTGGGCTGAGGCGATGGATCTCGTCGATGAAGAGCACGTCGCGCTCTTCGAGATTGGTCAGCAGCGCGGCGAGATCGCCGGCCTTGGCGATCACCGGTCCCGACGTGGCGCGAAAGCCGACGCCGAGTTCCTTGGCCACGATCTGCGCCAGCGTGGTCTTGCCGAGACCGGGCGGGCCGACGAACAGCACGTGATCCAGCGCCTCGCCGCGCTTGCGCGCCGCCTCGATGAAAATGGAGAGGTTCTTGCGCGCTTGCTGCTGGCCGACGAAGTCGGACAGCGACTGCGGACGCAGCGCGGTGTCGCCGACATCGTCGCTGCGGCGCTCCGGCGAGACCATGCGGCTAGCCTTGGGATCGCTCACTTGGCGAGCTCCTTCAGGCCAAGGCGGATGAGCTGGGCTGTCTCGGCATTTTCGCCCGCATTACGCGAGGCCGACGCAATCGCCGCGGCCGCCTGCGGCTGGCCGTAGCCCAGATTGACCAGCGCGGAGATCGCATCCGCCACGGGGCGCGGCGCGCGCTGGTCGTCGACGGCGCCGGCGAGATGCACGACGGCCGGATCGACATTGGCGAAGGCCGGCGCCTTGTCCTTCAATTCGGTGACGATGCGCTCGGCGACCTTGGGGCCGACGCCGGGCGTGCGCGCCACCGCGGCCTTGTCGCGCAGCGCAATGGCGTTGGCGAGATCGGAAGGCTGTAGCGTGCCGAGCACGGCGAGCGCGACCTTGGCGCCGACGCCCTGCACGGTCTGGAGCAGGCGAAACCATTCGCGCTCCTGGTCGGTGCGGAAGCCGAACAGCTTGATCTGGTCCTCGCGGACATAGGTCTCGATCGACAGCACAGCGGCCTCGCCCGGCGAGGGCAGGTGCTGCAAGGTGCGCGAGGAGCAGTGCACCTGATAGCCGACGCCGCCGACGTCGAGGATGACGAAATCCTCGCCGTAGGAATCGATCAGGCCCTTGAGCTTGCCGATCATCTCCGGTCCCCGGTCGCGGCAGACACTTCTCTTTCGTCATGGCCGGGCTTGACCCGGCCATCCACGTCTTTGACCCCGGCAACAAAGAACGTGGATGCCCGGAACAAGTCCGGGCATGACGGCGGCGATGGACGACGATCGATCATATCCCCACCACCTTCAGCCGGAGCGCCGTGCTCTGGCGATGATGGGCGTGGGTAATGGCGATGGCGAGCGCGTCGGCGGCATCCGCCGACGGCGGTTCGGCCTTGGGCAGCAATATCTTCAGCATCATCGCGATCTGTTGCTTGTCGGCGTGACCGGCGCCGACCACCGTCTTCTTGACCTGGTTCGGCGCATATTCGGCGACACTGATGCCGAACATTGCGGGCGCCAGCATGGCGACGCCGCGGGCCTGGCCAAGCTTCAGCGTCGCAACGCCGTCCTTGTTGACGAAGGTCTGCTCGACGGCGGCCTCGACCGGCTGGTGGCTCGAGAGCACGGCCGCGAGCCCTTCATGGATCGCGAGCAGGCGCCTCGACAGCGGCAGATCGTCCGGCGGCTCCACCGAACCGCAGGCGACGTAGATCAGGCGATTGCCCTCGGCCTCGATCACGCCCCAGCCGGTGCGGCGCAGGCCGGGGTCGATGCCGATGATGCGGACGGGGCCACGAATCGGGAGCGCAGTCATGGGCCAGTGATAGCGGCTGGCTGCCGCGGGGGAAACAGAAACAGAACGGAAGTAACAGGGGAAAGGCGGTCTCGGGCCCCGGTTCAGCGCAGCAGCGCTTCACGCTGCAGCGCGTCCGGGACACGAGAACGGCGTCAGCCGCCCATCTTCGCCATCAGCGCGTCCGACACCTCGAAATTGGCGTAGACGTTCTGAACGTCGTCATGCTCGTTGAGCAGGTCCATCAGCTTGAGCAGCTTCTCGCCGGTCTCGTCGTCGACGGCGACCGTGTTCTGCGGCTTCCAGATGAGCGCGGCCTTGCGCGGCTCGCCGAACTTGGCTTCCAGCGCCTTGGCGACGTCGCGATAGCCTTCGGTCGAGGCGTAGATCTCGTGGCCGTTCTCGCCCGAGATCACGTCGTCGGCGCCGGCTTCGATTGCGGCATCCAGCACCGCATCGTCGGAGGCGACGCTGCGGTCGTATTCGATGATGCCGGTGCGGTCGAACATGAAGGACACCGAGCCGGTTTCACCGAGATTGCCGCCGGACTTGGTGAAGAAGGAGCGGATGTCGGAGGCGGCGCGGTTGCGGTTGTCGGTCAGCGCCTCGACGATGACGGCGACGCCGCCGGGGCCATAGCCCTCGTAGCGGATCTCGTCATAATTCTCGCCGTCGCTACCGAGCGCCTTCTTGATGGCGCGCTCGATATTGTCCTTCGGCATGTTCTCCTGGCGCGCGGCGATCACGGCGGCGCGCAGGCGCGGATTCATGGCGGGGTCGGGGGTCCCCAGCTTGGCGGCGACGGTGATTTCCCGCGCCAGCTTGCCGAACAGCTTCGACTTCTGGGCATCCTGCCGCCCCTTGCGGTGCATGATGTTCTTGAATTGGGAATGTCCGGCCATGCGTGGTCTCGTAAAGGAATCGTGCGCCAAGGTGAGCGTGGGAAGCGCGGCCTTATAGGCCGCCAACCCACCGGAATGAAAGAGGCTCTGCGACTTTAAGGTAACACCGTAGTGGCCCCTGCCTAGAGGTCAGGCACCGTTAACCCTGATTTCATTCCGGGCTGCGAAAATAGCGCCCGACCGTCCCCCGACAAGAGAGAGCCGATGGCGTTCGGACTATTTCGGAAGCGTCTGCCGGACCAGGCTGCGCCTGCGGCAGTCCCAGAGGCTCCGCAGCCGGCGGCCCATTCCGCGCCCGCCCCGAGCGCCGAAGGTGATTCGGCCCGGGAAATCCTGGAACTGCTGGAACTCGAGCTCGGCGCGATGATCCGCCAGCTCGAGCGTGCCGCCAATTCCGTCGCCGGCGGCGCCGAGGCGACCGCCGCGACGCTGGCCGCCATTCGCGACCGCACCGATGCGCTGACCGGCCGGACCAACGCGGCGCAGTCGACCGCCTCCACCTTCGCCCATGCCGCCGACAAGTTCACCCAGTCCGCGCAAGGCATCGGCGCGCAGGTCCGCAATGCCGGCAAGCTCGCCGACGAGGCCAGCGCCGCGGCGCAGGAAGCCCGCGCCAATGTCGACCGCCTGCGTGAATCCTCCGCCGCGATCAGCAATGTCGTCAACCTGATCGCGCAGATCGCGCGGCAGACGACGCTGCTCGCGCTCAACTCGACCATCGAGGCCGCGCGCGCCGGCGATGCGGGCAGAGGCTTTGCGGTCGTCGCCACCGAGGTCAAGGCGCTCGCGGTGCAGACGCAAGGAGCCACGGAAGAAATCACCAGGAAGATCGACGCGCTCCAGCGCGACGCCGCCGGCTCCGCTGATGCCGTGCACCGCATTTCGCAGGCGATCGAGGCGATCCGCCCGGTGTTCGACACCGTCAACGGCGCGGTGGCCGAGCAGAACGCCACGACCAGCGAAGTCTCCGGCAATGCCGCCAGCGCCTCGGAGTTCATCATCTCGGTCGGCGAGAGCGCGGCCGAGATCGATGCCGCGACCAAGGCGGCCGAGACCCATGGCGAGAGCGTCGCAAGTGCCGGCAAGGCCGTCACCACCTTTGCCCAAAAGCTGAAATCGCGCTGCGCCGTGCTGCTCGGCCATAGCGAGCACGACGACCGCCGCAAGACCGAGCGGCTGCCCTGCCATCTCAAGTTCGAGACGCCGCGCGGGGTGATGCCGGTCTATGAAATCGCGATGGAAGGGGTGCTGATCGGCGGCGCGGATGCGGGAAGGCTCGCACCGCAAGCGATGGTCGAAGGCACCATCGAAGACATCGGCGCCTGCCGCCTGCGCGTGGTCGAGCAATCCAAGGCCGGCGCCCGCGCGCAGTTCGTTGGTCCCAACGCCGCACTCAGCGAGAAGATCGAGGACAAGCTCTGGTCGATCCATGAGGAGAACACGGAGTTCGTCACCCGTGCCATGGAGGCGGGCAATGCGCTGACGAAGATATTCGAGCAGGCAGTTGCGCGCGGCGAGGTCAGGACGGAGGACCTGTTCGATACGGACTACGTGGAAATCGCGGGCACCAATCCGCAGCAATACCGCACGAAGTATCTCGACTGGGCCGACCGCGCCCTGCCGCCGTTCCAGGAAGCTTTTCTGGCGAGGGAGCCGCGCATGGCGTTCTGTGCCATGGTCGACCGCAACGGCTTCCTGCCGGTGCACAACAAGATCTATTCGCATCCGCAGCGGCCGGGCGACGTCGCCTGGAACACGGCCAACAGCCGCAACCGGCGGATGTTCAACGATCCGGCGGGGTTGGCCGCCGCGCGCAACCTGCGCTCGTACCTGGTCCAGAGCTATGCGCGCGACATGGGCAACGGGAACACGGTGATGATGCGCGAGATCGACGTCCCGATCCGCGTGCAGGGCCGGCACTGGGGCGGATTTCGCACTGCCTACAAGCTGTAGTGCGCGCTCAGGCAAGACGGCGGCGGCGAATCATCCTTTAAGGTCGAATTTGGAATGGGAATGCCGCCGTGAGCCGGTGAACGGCTCTGACTGGAGGACTCATCGAACATGTCCGTCGCACAACTTGCCGTCATGGACACCGGCTCCAACCGCACCCTCGCCGAGCGGCTGATTGATCAGCTCGCCGACCGCATCGGCGGGCTCGGCGTGGAACTCGCCGACATCGCCGGCAACGTCCAGGAGGTCGCGAGCCGCGTCGCGAGCCAGTCCGAACGCTTCCACCACCTGCAGAAAACGGCCGAGACGATGGTCTCGGCCAACCACGCCATCGCCAACGCATCGCAGGCGGTGCAGACGACGACGTCCGCCGCGGTCGGCGAGATCGCGCAATCGCGCAGCGCCGTCGACACCGCGGTCAGCCATATCTCCGAGCTCGTCGCAGCCGTGGAGCGGATCGAGGCGCGCCTGTCCGCCGTCGGCTCGGCACTGGCGCAGGTGGCGAAGGTATCCGGCTCGATCGAGGCGATCGCGAAGCAGACCAATCTGCTGGCGCTGAACGCGACCATCGAAGCGGCACGCGCCGGCAACGCCGGCCGCGGCTTCGCGGTGGTCGCGAGCGAGGTCAAGAACCTCGCGGAGGCCACCCGCCAGGCCACGCATGAGATCTCCGACACCGTGCGCGATCTCGACGGCCAGATCGAAGGCCTGATCGGCGAAAGCAGCGATGCTTCGCAGCGCGCAAAGACCGCCGGCGAAGGCGCCCGGCAGATCTCGGGCATCATCTCGCGCGTCCAGCAGGGTTTTGCCTCGGTGGAAGCGGAGATCGACAGCGTCGCGCGCGCGGCGACCTCCAATCTCGGGCATTGCGACACCGTCATCAACGAGCTCAACGAGCTCGCAAAAGGCGTCGAGCTCTCCTCCAGCGATCTCAAGAACGCCGACGAGCGGGTGGCGAAGCTGCTCGACACCTCCGAAGGCCTCATCGCGCTGATCGCCGACAGCGGCGTGGAGACGTCGGACGCGCCGCTGGTCCGCGTCGTCGTCGACACCGCGAAACGGATTTCGGCGGAGTTCGAGGCTGCGATCGACCGCGGCGAGATCACGCTCGACCAGCTCATGGACGAGAACTACCGCGAGATATCAGGCACCGATCCGAAACAGTACCTCACCAACTACGTCGCGTTCACCGACCGCTTGCTGCCCGCGATCCAGGACCCGATCCAGAAATCCGATCCCCGCATCGTGTTCTGCGTCGCCTGGGCGAGGGGCGGCTATCTGCCGACCCACAATCCGAACTACCGGCTGCCGCAAGGCAAGGACCCGGTCTGGAACAACGCCAATTGCCGCAATCGCCGCCTGTTCACCGACCGCACCGTGAAGAAGGTTGCGGCCAACACGAAGCCGTTCCTGCTCCAGACCTACCGCCGCGACATGGGCGGCGGGCAGTTCGTGCTGATGAAGGACCTGTCCTCGCCGATCATGATCCGCGGCAAGCACTGGGGCGCCTTCCGGATGGGCTTTCGCCAGAGCTGACGGCCGTCGCGACGGCGCTCCGAAGATAAAAAAGCTCGAAAACAACCCCATGCACAGTAGCCGGGGTGTGCGAAATCAATGGCTTATGCCGGCAGGCCACGGCGCGCTTTGACTCGTCGGGCAAAACAGGGGCATAATGCTATTATTCCGAAATTACGCATTTGAGCTTGGCGGGCTCTGAGCGCGGGCCTCGTCCTTCGAGACGACCGCTTCGCGGTCTCCTCAGGATGAGGCTAAGCCGCATCGATGCTCATCAAAACCTACGGCCGCACACTCGGTCCTCATCCTGAGGGCCCGCCAACGGCGGGCGTCTCGAAGGATGGCCGCAAGCAAGGACGTGCCGCCGTCCCCGACTTTCCCAATCGCACGACTTTCGTCATCGCATGATTTTGCGGATTTGCACGATCATCTGCGGCGGTCGATAGCGCACGCGACGAAAATGAGTCAAAACATGACGATTATCATATCAATCAGCCCAGAACCTTTGCAGCGACCACCGCACAAATTCGTGAATGTCATGGCCTCACGCCTCGTTCGCGCAAATATGCATTGCCGGAAATTTCGACGCTTCATCGTTTCGCATCGATATGATTATGGTCACGCAAAATTCGTCGAGTGATCGCCGCAAGCGATCGCCCAACAAGGGAATGCATATGGCAACTGTTCTCACCATCAATGGCGAAACGAAATCCTTCGACGCGCCACCTGACATGCCGCTGCTGTGGGTGCTGCGCGACATCCTCGGCATGACCGGCACCAAATTCGGCTGCGGCATCGCGCAATGCGGCGCCTGCACGGTGCATGTCGACGGCAAGGCGGTGCGTTCCTGCGTGCTGCCGGTCAGTGCGGTCGAGAACCGCGCCGTCACCACGATCGAAGCCGTCGGCAACACGCCTGCGGGCGCGAAAGTGCAGAAGGCCTGGCTCGAGGCCGAAGTGATCCAGTGCGGCTATTGCCAGTCCGGCCAGATCATGGCGGCTGCCGCGTTGCTCGCGGCAACGCCGAATCCCGACGATTCCGACATCGACGCCGCCATGGCCGGCAACATCTGCCGCTGCGGCACCTATGTGCGCATCCGCGAGGCCATCAAGCAGGCCGCCAACGGCCGTCAGTCCTGAGGTTCGCCATGAATGCACATCACAGCGTCTCCCGCCGCGCGTTGCTGACCGGCGGTCTCGCCACCGGCTTCCTGCTCGCCTTCCATCTGCCGCTGCGCGCCGCCGTCAACGAGCCGGTGCAGCCGCGCGATACGACGGACGGCAGGTTTGCGCCCAATGCCTTCATCCGCATCGACGAGGCCGGCCGCACCGTGCTGATCATGCCGCAGGTCGAGATGGGTCAGGGCACCTATACCTCGATCTCCGCCGTGCTCGCCGAAGAGTTGGATGCCGACTGGAGCAAGGTCGAGGTCCAGCACGCCCCGCCTGACGACAAGCTCTACGGCAATCCGACCTTCGGCCTGCAAGTCACCGGCAATTCCAATTCGATCCGCGCCTGGTGGCTGCCGCTGCGCAAGGCCGGCGCCACCGCGCGCGCGATGCTGGTGCAGGCCGCGGCCAGCCAGTGGGGCGTCGAGCCGGCAAGCTGCACGGCGTCAAAGGGTGAGGTTGCCCATGCCGCAAGCGGCCGCAAGCTCGGCTACGGCGAACTGGCGCTGGCCGCGCAGGGCCAGACGCCGCCGAAGGACGTCGCCGTCAAGGATCCCAAGGATTTCGTCCTCATCGGCCAGCCCTTGAAGCGGCTCGACACGCCGGACAAGGTCAACGGCAAAGCCATCTACGGCATCGACGCCATCCTGCCCAACATGAAGTTCGCGACCGTCGCCGCCTGCCCGGTGTTCGGCGGCAAGGTCGGCAAGGTCGACGACAGCGCCGCGGTGAAGCTTCCCGGCGTGCGCAAGGTCGTCGTGCTCGACGACGTGGTCGCTGTGATCGGCGATCACATGTGGGCGGCCAAGAAGGGGCTCGAAGCGCTCAGGATCGAGTGGGACGAGGGGCCGAACGCACAAATCACCACCAAGGACATCTGGGACGACCTGCGCAAGGCCAGCCAGAAGGACGGCGCAGTTGCAAAATCGGACGGCGATATCGCCAAGGCGCTCGCGAGCGGCGAGAAGTTCGAGGCGGCCTACGAGCTGCCCTTCCTGGCGCACGCCTCGATGGAGCCGATCAACGCCACGGTGCACGTGAAGCCCGACTCCTGCGAGATCTGGACCGGCACGCAGATCATGACGCGCGTGCAGTCTGAGGCCGCGAAGGCCGCGGGCCTGCCGATCGACAAGGTCATCGTCAACAATCACCTGCTCGGCGGCGGCTTCGGCCGCAAGCTCGAGCCTGACATGGTGATCGCCGCGGTGAAGATCGCCAAACAGGTCGACTACCCCGTGAAGGTGGTGTGGACCCGCGAGGAGGACATCCAGCACGACGTCTACCGCCCGGTCTATCGTGACCAGATCACGGCGTCGATGGTCGACGGCAAGGTCGCGGGCTGGAAGTACAAGGTCGCCGGCTCCGCCGTGCTGGCGCGCTGGCTGCCGCCGGCGTTCCAGAAGGGCATCGACATCGACGCGATCGACGCCGCGGTGGACGCGCCTTACGACTTCGCCAATTTCCACGTCGAATATGTCCGTGCCGAGCCGCTGTCGGTGCCGACCGGCTTCTGGCGCGGCGTCGGTCCCAACAACAACGTGTTCGCGGTCGAGTGCGCCATGGACGAGCTCGCGCGCAAGGCCGGCAAGGACCCGATCGCGTTCCGAAAGTCCATGCTGACCAAGAACCCGCGCATGCTCGCGGTGCTCGCCCAGGTCGCGGAGAAATCCGGCTGGGGTCAGAAGCTGCCTCCGCGCGTCGGCCGCGGCGTCTGCGTGCAGCCGTCATTCGCGAGCTTCATCGCAACGGTGGTGGAGGCCGAGATCGACGATTTCGGGGAGATCGCGCTCCGCCGCATCACCTCGGTGGTCGACACCGGCATCGCGGTCAACCCCGACACCGTGAAGGCGCAGATCGAGGGCGGGCTGATCTTCGGCCTGACCGCGGCGATCTATGGCGAGATCACCATCGACAAGGGCCGCGTGCAGCAGTCGAACTTCCACGACTACCGCATGATGCGCATCAACGAGACGCCGAAGATCGAGGTCATCGTCGTCAAGAGCGGCGAGGCGCCAGGCGGCATCGGTGAAGCCGGCGTCAATGCCGGACCGCCGGCGCTGCGCAACGCGATTTATGCCGCAACCGGCGTGGCGCTGCGGCGCCTGCCGATCGATCGGAAACTGCTGGCTGCGGGGAAGAAGGCATGAGCGGCAAGATGCGTATCCTCGCAGGTATCGTCGTCATCGCCATCGTCGCGGCGGCGCTCGGCGTCTTCATCATCCGCGGGCCCGGCCCGCTCGACTTCGCGGGCGGCACGAAAGTGGCGCTGGCGGACTACCGCGCGGGCAAGCCGACCGGCGTGCCGCCGAAGCTGGAGAAGGCCGGCATCGTCGAGCGCGGCGAATATCTCACCAAGGCCGCAGACTGCATGGTCTGCCACACCAAGCCGGGCGAGAAGCAGTATTCCGGCGGTCTCGCCTTCAAGCTGCCGTTCGGCACGCTCTATTCCACCAACATCACGCCGGACAAGGACACCGGCATCGGCAATTACAGCGACCAGGACTTTCTGAACGCGGTCCAGCACGGCAAGCGCCGTGACGGCGCGCGGCTCTATCCGGCGATGCCGTACACGTCCTACACGTTCATGACGGATGAGGACGTGCTGGCGGTGAAGGCCTATCTGTTCAGCCGGCCGGCCGTACGCGCCAAGGCGCCCGACAACACGCTGTCGTTTCCGTTCAACCAGCGCTGGGCGATGACTTTCTGGTCGGCGGTGTTCAACCCGGACACGCGCTTTGCGCCTGACACCTCGAAGAGCCCGGAGTGGAACAGAGGCGCGTATCTTGCTGAGGCCTTGGCGCATTGCGGCGAGTGTCACACGCCGCGCAATCTCGGCTTCGCGCTGGACAACCGCAGGAAGTTCGCCGGCGCGATCACCGCCGGATGGCGCGCCTTCAACATCTCCTCGGACAAGGCGACCGGTCTCGGCAACTGGAGCGACCAGGATCTGATCTCGTATCTGTCGCTCGGCCATGCGCCGGGCCATGGCTCGGCCTCCGGTCCGATGGGCGAAGCGGTCGACAACAGCTTCAGCCATTTCACCCCCGAAGACATCCGCGCCATCGTTGCCTACCTGCGCAGCGTGCCGCCACAGGCTTCGCCCGACCTGCCGGCCACCACGGCACCCGTCGCGCCTGCATCGCACCGCGACGGCATCACAGCGGATGCCCGTGGCAAGCAGGTGTTCGCCAGCGCCTGCGCCAGCTGCCACGGCTGGAGCGGAGAGAGCCCGGTCTCGCCGATGGCGACGCTGACCGGCACCTGGGCTGTCAACGACCCCGCCGCCACCAACGTCGCGCAGATCGTGATCTCAGGCACCAAGCGCCACACGCCGGATGGTGCGCTGTCGATGCCCGCGTTCGGCAAGGCGTATACGGACGACGAGATCGCGGCGGTGGCGAACTATGTCACGGCACGGTTCGGTGCGAAGGGCTCGAAGCTGACGGCGAAGGACGTGGCGGAATTGAGGGAGCAGACGGCGGAGTAGCGCTTCTCTTACCCTCCCCTGGAGGGGTCCGGGACGAGCGTAGCTCGCCCGTGGGTCGGCTCACATTGAGCGCAGCGAAGATGTGAGACGGGGTGGGGTGACGGTCTCTCCGCATTGAACACTGCCCGTGGGGAGACATCACCCCATCCCGCTCGCGCTACGCGCGATCGACCCTCCCCCTCCAGGGGAGGGTGGCAGCGCCGTTTGCCGCGAGACCTTCAGCTCAACCAGAATCTCGGCGTCGTCGGCTCCAGCCTTCCGCCGACGCGCACCGGCGCGATGCGCAGCGCGAGGCCCGTTGCATCATCGGTCTCCACCGCAACACCGCTGAGCGTGGCCGCGCCCGCGGCCGGCTCGAAACGCCCTGACGGAATCCCCGTGGTGAACCGCCGCAGCGGTTCTTCCTTCTGCATGCCGATGATGGAATCGTAATCGCCGGTCATGCCGGCGTCGGTCATGTAGGCGGTGCCGCCGTTGAGGATCTGGTGGTCGGCGGTCGGCACATGGGTGTGCGTGCCGACGACGAGGCTGGCGCGGCCGTCGCAGAAGAAGCCGATGCCCTGCTTCTCGCTGCTCGCCTCGCAATGAAAATCGACGACGATGGCGTCCGCGGCAGTGCCGAGCGGACAGGCGCCGAGTTCGCGCTCGAGCGCGGCGAAGGGATCGTCGAACGGGGTCATGAAGACGCGGCCGAGCGCATTGACGACGAGGGCATGTTTGCCGTTCTTGGTCTCGACCAGGGCGGCGCCGCGGCCGGGCGTGCCACGCGGATAGTTCGCCGGACGCACCAGGCGGTCGGCGCGCTCGATGAACACCAGCGCCTCGCGCTGGTCCCAGGAGTGATTGCCGAGCGTCACCGCGTCGGCGCCGGCCTCGAGAAACTCCTGGTAAATCGCTTCCGTGATGCCGAAGCCGCCGGCCGAATTCTCGCCGTTGACCACGACGAAATCGAGCGACCAGTCCCTGACCATGCCGGGCAGATATTCGGCGACGGCCTCGCGCCCGCTACGGCCGACGACATCACCCACGAAGAGAATGCGCAACTTCAGAACTCCGGAAATCGAACACGTCCGATTCCGTTAGCACATAATCCAGCGCGACGTCGTGCGATAGTGCCGGAACCGCCTCGATCTCCTGCGCCGCAAAGGCAAGCCCGATGCCGATGATGTGCTTGGTCTTGCGCAAATGCGCGAAGGTGAAATCGTAATGCCCTGCGCCATAGCCGATGCGATGGCCGAGACGATCGAAGGCAGCCAGCGGCGTCAGCATGATGTCGGGGATGACCTCGGCCGCCGCCGGCGACGGCTCGGGAATGCCGAGCGGGCCGAGCATCAGGCGGTCGCTCGGATGGAAGATGCGGAAGATCAGCGACTGGCCACGCGCAGTGACGCAGGGCAGCGCCAGCTTCGCGCCCTGCTCGGCGAGCTTCCGCATCAACGGCATCGGATCGATCTCGTTGCGGATCGGCGAATAGCCGGAGACGATGCTGCCGGGCAGCAGCTCGAACGGCAACCCGCGCTTGGCGAGCTTTGCAGCCGCAGCGATGCGCTTCTTGTCGCTCAGCGCGTCGCGCTTGGCGAGGGCTTTGGCACGGAGCTCGGCTTTGGAAGCGGACATGCGCTTTGGTCCCCACGTCATCGCCCGCGAATGCGGGCGATCCAGTATTCCAGAGACGCCAATTCCAGAACCTCGACGCCGCGGCGTACTGGATGCCCCGGTCCCGTCTCCGCCAAGGCTACGC
Source organism: Bradyrhizobium genomosp. I (2014) (assembly GCF_000261685.1). Lineage (GTDB taxonomy): Bacteria > Pseudomonadota > Alphaproteobacteria > Rhizobiales > Xanthobacteraceae > Bradyrhizobium. The sequence continues at coordinate 14,241 of NZ_AJQE01000205.1, forward strand.
CGGGCTCACAACGGCGCTCGGCCGGCGAAGCTTCAGCGAAGACGGCAAGCCGGGGCATGACACCGAACCTTGAGCTGAACCGCAAGCGTGTCGGGGACGCAATTCGACAGATACGAAGAAAACAGTACGAAGCCGCGAACGCCGTTGAAGCACTCGATCCCGGAGTTCCCTACGAAAGTAGGTGGGCACCATATGTCCGGGCCCACGGGCCCGGCCAGGGACAGTTCCCTAAAGGATCGATAAGGCCCCGGGGATATATGGCTCCTGACGCACGTCGCAGCCTCGCTTGGGCAATGTAACAACTGTACTGACAAATCGCCAGTGCGGCGAGTGTGCTGCTTCTTACCCTCCCCTGGAGGGGGAGGGTCGGCTCACGTTGAGCGCAGCGAAATGTGAGACGGGGTGGGGTGACGGTCTCTCCACCTTGCACACTGCCCGAGTGGAGAGATCACCCCACCCCGCTCGCGCTGCGCGCGATCGACCCTCCCCCTCCAGGGGAGGGTGGCCCTATCCGATCGCGATCCCGCCTCCGACGGTGCGGTTCAGGACCTGGGTCGACTTCTCGATGCGTTCGGCCGCGGCGTTGAGCGCGTTCACCACGGCGGTTTGCGTCATCCTGGCGCGTTCGACGGCGGCGTTGCGAAAATCCCGAAGCTCGACCAACTCCTGCTCCATGGAGCGGATGCGGTTGCCGGCGTCGATCAACTCGTCGCACACGGTCAGCGCCGCCATCACGGTGAGGCGCGCATCGCCGATCTCGCCGAATTTTCCGCGCAGCGACTGGATGCGCGTCTCCAGGCTCTCGGCGAGCTTGAGCAGCCGCACCTCCTGGCCCTCCTCGCAGGCCATGCGGTATTGCCGGCCATTGATGGTGACGTTGATGTGGCTCATCCGTCCTCTCCGGTATCGAGCACCGAACGTATCGTGACGATCGCGGAATCCAGCCGGTCGGAAATCTCGCGATTGGTGCGCTCGAGCTTGCGCGCCTTCACCAGCGCGCCGTCGAGCTCGTCGGCGAGCCGCGAGCGGTCCGCGCCGAGCGCCTGAATCCGCGCTGCGAGCTCGTTCTCGTCGCGGTCTGCGTCGCGCCGCCGCTCCACCGCGCTTTCGAGCGCGTCGAGCGCGGCCGTGAGCCTGCGCGTCGCAATCTCGATCTCGACGGCGGATGATTCCGTCATGGCAGAGCTATTGGACACGCGATCGTTCATGCAGTCAGCGGCGGAACCTGGCGGCCTTTGCCCAGTGGCCTTTCCCTGGAGCTTGCCGTCCGGCAAAAGACTCGGTTCGGCAAGCGGTTAGAAGCAGAAATTTACAAAGCAAGCTAGCCCAGCGCAACGCCGCCGCCAAACTATGCACCGATCAATCGGGACGCGGTTGCGATCGATCGATTCCTTCGGGCACGATCCCGGCGGAAAACTGATCTCGACCGGCAACTTTTACGGCCAAACCGGCGTTTGACCGCCTTGGACTCCCGGAACCGAGGTGCTATCCCAGCCCCCAACCTCCAGTCGCCGCCAGGCTCCTCCCGCGCGGGCGTACATCGCCTCCAAGCGCCTCATTTCAGACGGATTTCAGACATGACGCAGGTCGATCACACCCGTATGGCCAACGCGATCCGCGGCCTTTCGATGGACGCTGTCGAGAAGGCGAAATCGGGCCATCCCGGCCTGCCGATGGGCGCCGCCGACATCGCCACGGTGCTGTTCACCCAGTTCCTGAAATTCGACGCCGCCGCGCCCGCCTGGCCGGACCGCGACCGCTTCGTGCTCTCGGCCGGCCACGGCTCGATGCTGCTCTATTCGCTGCTGTATCTCACCGGCAATTCCGAGATGACGCTGGATCAGATCAAGCAGTTCCGCCAGGTCGACTCGCTCACTCCCGGCCACCCCGAGAACTTCCGCACCAAGGGCATCGAGACCACCACGGGGCCGCTCGGCCAGGGCATCTCGACCGCGGTCGGCATGGCGCTCGCCGAGAAGATGCTCGCCGCCGAGTTCGGCAAGAAGATCGTCGATCACCACACCTATGTGCTCGCCTCCGACGGCGACCTGATGGAGGGCGTGTCGCAGGAAGCGATCGCGATGGCCGGTCACTGGAAGCTCGGCAAGCTGATCGTGCTCTATGACGACAACGGCATCTCGATCGACGGCCCGACCTCGATCTCCGATTCCGTCGACCAGGTGAAGCGCTTCAAGTCGGCGGGCTGGGCCGCCGAGAAGATCGACGGCCAGGACCAGGCAGCGATCGCCGCCGCCATCACCCGCGCGCAAAAATCGAACAAGCCGACGCTGATCGCCTGCCGCACCACGATCGGCTTCGGCGCGCCGCACAAGGCCGGCACCTCGAAGGTGCATGGCGAGGCGTTAGGGGCCGACGAGCTCAAGGCCGCCAAGGAAAATCTCGGCATCTCGCTCGAGCCGTTCTCGGTGCCCGAGGACGTGCTGAAGGCGTGGCGCGCGGCCGGCAGCCGCGGCGCTTCGGCGCGCCAGGAATGGGAAGCACGGATCAGTGAGCTCGGCAGCCGCAAGCGTGCCGAGTTCGAGCGGCGTCTGCGCCATGAGCGTCCGGCGTCGCTCGCAAAGGCGCTGAAGGCGCACAAGAAGGAGCTGCTGGAGAAACCATTGACGGCGGCGACGCGCAAATCGTCGGAAGCGGCGATCGAGGCGATCGCGGCTGCAATGCCGATGGAATTCCTGGCCGGCTCGGCCGATCTCACCGGCTCCAACAACAACAAGGCGAAGTCGGCGACCGCCTTCTCGGCCAAGACGCCGAAGGGCCGCTTCATCCATTACGGCATCCGCGAGCACGGCATGTGCGCCGCGATGAACGGCATCTTCCTGCACGGCGGCTTCGCGCCGAACGGCGCGACCTTCCTGGTGTTCACCGATTACGCACGACCCGCGATGCGCCTCGCCGCACTGATGGGCACCGGTGTCGTCTATGTGATGACGCACGACTCCATCGGCCTCGGCGAAGACGGGCCGACGCATCAGCCGGTCGAGCATCTCGCCGCGCTTCGCGCCATTCCCAACATGCGCGTGTTCCGCCCCTGCGATTCCATCGAGGTCGCCGAGTGCTGGGAGCTCGCGCTCAACCGCGTCGACGGTCCGACCGTGCTGGCGCTGACGCGGCAGAACCTGCCGCAGCTGCGCACCACCGCACCGAACGACAATCCCTGCGCGATCGGCGCCTATGAGCTGGTCGCAGCCCAGGGCGAAGCCAAGGCGACGCTGTTCGCCTCCGGCTCCGAGGTCGAGATCGCGGTCGCGGCCCAGAAGCAGCTCGCGGAACGCGGCATCGCGTCACGCGTCGTCTCCGTTCCCTCGCTCGAGCTGCTGTTAGCGCAACCAGAGGCCAAGCGTGCCGCAATCATCGGCAATGCGCCGGTCAAGATCGCGATCGAGGCCGCCGTCCGCTGGGGCTGGGATGCCGTGATCGGCCAGGACGGCGAATTCATCGGCATGCATTCCTTCGGCGAAAGCGGTCCTGCCAAGGAGCTTTACAAGCATTTCGGCATTACCGCCGAGGCCGCGGTTAACGCTGTGCTGAAGCGCATTTCCTGAGAGTTGAGCTTGCCCCAAAAAAGGACTACGTAATCTCCCATATGATCAAGCACCGCCCGGCCGAACCGGGCGTCCGCCCCTAAAAAACCCTCGCAGGCGCACGAAAGCGCGTTGTGCGGGATGACAACGGTCATTGAAGGAGACGAAACATGGCAGTCCGCGTCGGAATCAACGGTTTTGGCCGCATCGGCCGCAACGTCCTGCGGGCTATCGCCGAGTCAGGCCGCAAGGACATCGAGGTCGTCGGCATCAACGACCTCGGCCCGGTCGAGACCAACGCCCATCTGCTCCGTTTCGACAGCGTCCATGGCCGCTTCCCCGGCACCGTCACCGTCGATGGCGACTCCATCAGCCTCGGCGCCAACAAGATCAAGGTGACCGCCGAGCGCGATCCCTCGAAGCTGCCGTGGAAGGATCTCGGCGTCGACATCGCGCTGGAATGCACCGGCATCTTCACCTCGAAGGACAAGGCTTCCGCGCATCTGACCGCCGGCGCCAAGCGCGTGCTGGTCTCCGCGCCCGCCGACGGCGCCGATGCCACCATCGTCTACGGCGTCAACCACGACACCCTGACCAGGGATCATCTGGTCGTCTCCAACGGCTCCTGCACCACCAACTGTCTCGCGCCGGTCGCCAAGGTGCTGAACGATCTCGTCGGCATCGAGACCGGCTTCATGACCACGATCCACGCCTATACCGGCGATCAGCCGACGCTGGACACGCTGCACAAGGATCTCTACCGCGGCCGCGCCGCGGCGATGTCGATGATCCCGACCTCGACCGGTGCTGCGAAGGCGATCGGCCTCGTGCTGCCCGAGCTGAAGGGCAAGCTCGACGGCGTCGCGATCCGCGTGCCGACCCCGAACGTCTCGGTGGTCGACCTCAAGATTGTCGCCAAGCGCGCCACCGACGCCAAGGAAATCAACGCGGCGATGAAGCGCGCCAGCGAGCAGCAGCTCAAGGGCATCCTCGGCTACACCAATGCGCCGAACGTCTCGATCGACTTCAACCACGACCCGCACTCCTCGACCTTCCACGAGGACCAGACCAAGGTGCAGAACGGCACGCTGGTGCGCGTGATGTCCTGGTACGACAACGAGTGGGGCTTCTCGAACCGCATGGCGGACACCGCCGTCGCCATGGCGAAGGTGATCTGACTCCGCAGGTTTCGTCATTCCGGGATGGTCCGCAGGACCAGACCCGGAATCTCGAGATTCCGGGTTCGGTGCTAGCGCACCGCCCCGGAATGACCTCCCAGAGGCGGCCCGGGACAAGGAAGCGTCCGATGACCAACAAATTCCGCACCCTCGACGACGTCGACGTGAAGGGCAAGCGCGTGCTGCTGCGCGTCGATCTCAACGTGCCCATGGAGAACGGGCGCGTCACCGACGCGACGCGGCTCGAGCGCGTCGCGCCGACCATCACCGAGATCTCGGACAAGGGCGGCAAGGTGATCCTGCTCGCGCATTTCGGCCGGCCGAAGGGGCGCGATGCCAAGGAGTCGCTCAAGCCCGTCGCGGAAGCGCTCGCGAAGGTCGTGAAGAAGCCGGTCGCCTTCGCCGACGACTGCATCGGCGAGCCTGCGGCCAAAGCCGTGGCGGCTCTGAACGACGGCGACATCCTGTGCCTGGAAAACACCCGCTTCCACAAGGAAGAGGAAAAGAACGATCCCACGTTCGTCGCGGAGCTCGCCAAGCTCGGCGACATCTGGGTCAACGACGCCTTCTCGGCCGCGCACCGCGCCCATGCCTCGACCGAAGGCCTCGGCCACAAGCTGCCGGCCTATGCCGGCCGCACCATGCAGGCCGAGCTCGACGCGCTGGAGAAGGCGCTGGGCTCGCCGACCAAGCCCGTCATCGCCATCATCGGCGGCGCAAAAGTCTCGACCAAGATCGACCTGCTCGAGAATCTCGTGACCAAGGTCGACGCGCTCGTGATCGGCGGCGGCATGGCCAACACTTTCCTGCACGCCCAGGGCGTCGCAATCGGCAAGTCGCTGGCCGAGAAGGACCTCGCCCCGACCGCGCTGCGCATCATGGAGAAGGCGGACGCCGCCAACTGCGCCATCATCCTGCCCGTGGACGCCACCGTCGCCTACCATTTCGCGGCCAATGCGCCCTCGCATGCCTACGGCCTCGATGCGATCCCGGCCGACGGCATGATCCTCGACGTCGGCCCGCAATCGGTCGCCCGCGTCCACGCTGCGATCGACGACGCGGCAACCCTGGTCTGGAACGGCCCGCTCGGAGCCTTCGAGATGCAGCCGTTCGACCGCGGAACCGTCGCGGCCGCCAGGCACGCCGCCGAGCGCACCAAGGCGAAAAAGCTGATCTCGATCGCGGGCGGCGGCGACACCGTCGCGGCGCTCAACCAGGCCCATGTGGCCGGTGACTTCACCTATGTGTCGACCGCCGGTGGCGCGTTCCTCGAATGGATGGAAGGCAAGCCGCTGCCCGGCGTCGAGGTTCTGCGTACCAAGTAATCAAGCGGCCTTGCAGGCCCCAACGGGAGATAAGCACAGATGGCTCGGATCACGTTACGTCAACTGCTCGACCACGCGGCGGAGAACGATTACGGCGTACCGGCCTTCAACATCAACAACATGGAGCAGGCGCTGGCGATCATGGACGCGGCCAACCAGGTCGATGCGCCCGTCATCATCCAGGCCTCGCGCGGCGCGCGTTCCTACGCCAACGACGTCATGCTCAAGCACATGATGGACGCGGTGACCGAGATCTATCCGCACATTCCGGTCTGCGTGCATCTCGACCACGGCAACGAGCCGGCGACCTGCATGACCGCGATCCAGGCCGGCTTCACCTCCGTCATGATGGACGGCTCGCTCAAGGCCGACGGCAAGACGCCCGGCGACTGGGGCTACAATGTCGGCGTCACCAGGACCGTGACCGACATGGCCCATCTCGGCGGCATCTCGGTCGAAGGCGAGCTCGGGGTGCTCGGCTCGCTCGAGACCGGCATGGGCGACAAGGAAGACGGCCACGGCGCCGAAGGCAAGCTCAGCCACGACCAGCTCCTGACCAATCCGGACGAGGCCGTGAAGTTCGTGAAGGAGACCAGGGTCGACGCGCTCGCGATCGCGATGGGCACCTCGCACGGTGCCTACAAGTTCACGCGCAAGCCCGACGGCGACATCCTCGCCATGAACGTGATCGAGGAGATCCACCGCAAGCTGCCGAACACGCATCTCGTCATGCACGGCTCGTCCTCGGTGCCGCAGGAGCTCCAGGACATCATCAACGCCTATGGCGGCAAGATGAAGCCGACCTGGGGCGTGCCTGTCGCCGAGATCCAGCGCGGCATCAAGAACGGCGTGCGCAAGATCAACATCGACACCGACAACCGCATGGCGATGACCGGCCAGATCCGCAAGGTGCTCAAGGACAGTCCGGAAGAGTTCGATCCGCGCAAGTACCTGAAGCCGGCGATGGAAGCGATGACCAAGCTGTGCAAGCAGCGGCTGCAGGAATTCAACACCGCAGGCCAGGCCTCCAAGATCAAGAAGGTGCTGACCACCGCCGAGATGGCCAAGCGCTACGCCAAGGGCGAGCTCGATCCCCGCGTCGCGTAAGCGATCGCGAAGTGGCGGAGGGCCCGCATACTCTCTCCGTCATTCCGGGGCGCCGCAAAGCGGCGAGCCCGGAATCCATAACCACGGCCTGGGGTTATGGATTCCGGGCCTGCGCCTTCCGGCGCATCCCGGAATGACAGGCTCTCTTGTGGCACGATACCCTCCCCCCTTACCCTGCGACGAACGTTAACTCGGCAATTGCCCGAGAACGGTCTATTTTCACGGGCAAGGGCAGAATCGTTTTGGGAGGACCTCTCGATGGATCTGACTGAGCTCAACAGGATCGCGACCGCCATGGTCGTATCAGGCAAGGGCATCCTTGCCGCCGACGAATCCTCCGGCACCATCAAGAAGCGCTTTGACGCCATCGGCGTGGAATCCACGGAGGAGAACCGCCGCGACTATCGCGAGATGCTGTTTCGCTCCAAGGACGCCATGAGCCAGTACATCTCCGGCGTCATCCTCTATGACGAAACCATCTGGCAGGATGCCAGGGACGGCACGCCGCTGATCAGGCTGATCGAGCAGAGCGGCGCCATTCCCGGCATCAAGGTCGACGAGGGCACGCAGGCCCTGCCGATGTGTCCGGGCGAGCTCGTGACCATCGGGCTCGACAAGCTCGCCGAGCGGCTGAAGAAATACCATGAACGCGGAGCGCGCTTTGCGAAATGGCGCGCGGTGATCGACATCGGCAGCGGCATTCCCTCCACGACGGCGATCAGCGTCAACGCCCACGCGCTGGCGCGGTATGCCGCGCTGTGCCAGGCCGCGCAGATCGTGCCGATCGTCGAGCCGGAAGTTCTGATGGACGGCGATCACGACATCGACCGCTGCTACGAGGTAACGAGCCGCGTGCTCAACAAGACGTTCGAGGAGCTGCGCGTGCAGCGCGTTGCGCTCGAAGGCATGGTACTGAAGCCGAACATGGCGATCTCCGGCAAGAAGTGCGCGAAGCAGGCGTCCGTGGAGGAAGTCGCGGAGAAGACGATACGGCTGCTCAAGGCCTGCGTGCCCGCAGCCGTGCCCGGCATCGCTTTCCTCTCGGGCGGCCAGTCGGACGAGGAGGCCACCGCCCATCTCAACGCCATGCACAGGCTCGGCGCGTTACCCTGGGGCCTGACCTTCTCCTACGGCCGCGCGCTGCAGGCCGCGCCGCAGAAGGCCTGGTCCGGCAAGGCCGAGAACATCGCGGCCGGACAGCGCGCCTTCAGCCATCGCGCGCGGATGAACGGCCTCGCCTCCAAGGGCGAATGGCAGAGCAGCCTGGAACAGAAGGCAGCCTAGATCTTGTCGAACAAACCGCCTCCGCCGCGCCCGGCGCCGCGCCTCTATCTCGCGACGCCTGTTGTCGATGATCCCGCGATGCTCGTCGCCGAGCTGCCGGGCCTGCTCGCTTCCGCCGACGTCGCCGCCGTGCTGCTGCGACTGAACGAGACCGATCAGCGCACCATGATCTCGCGCATCAAGGCGCTGGCGCCGCCGGTGCAGACCGCAGGCGCGGCGCTCCTCGTCGACGGCCATCCTGAAATCGTCGCGCGCGGCGGCGCCGACGGCGCGCACCTCACCGGCCTTGCCGCGCTGGAAGAGGCGTCGCCCTCGCTCAAGCCCGATCGCATCGCCGGCGTCGGGGGACTTGCCACGCGCCACGATTCCATGAGCGCGGGCGAGATGGGCGCCGACTACGTGCTGTTCGGCGAGCCCGATGCGAAAGGCCAGCGGCCGTCGTCCCAGGCCATCGCCGAACGGCTGGACTGGTGGGCCGAGCTGTTCGAGCCGCCCTGCGTCGGCTTTGCCACCTCGCTGGACGAGGCTCACGATTTCGCCGCCAGCGGCGCCGATTTCGTGCTGGTCGGCGACTTCATCTGGGCCGATCCTCGCGGGCCCAAGGCCGCGCTGATCGAAGTCGATGCCGCGATCAAGAAGGCCCACGCGACGGCGCCGGCCCGCCAGGAGCATGGCTAGCCCTGAGATGAAGCTCTCATGCATCACCATGCTGGCCACGCTGCTGCTCACGGCGCCCGCAGCCGCGCAGCTCCAGATCGCCCCGCCGGCCACGACGCCGAGCGCACCCGCCGAAAAACACAAGCCCAGGCCGCACACGATCACCAAAAAGAAGGAGGCGGCGCCCGCGCCGAAACCTTCGGCCTCCCCCAAGCCGTCCCCCTCGCCCAAGCCCGCCGCCACCGTGATCCCCGCGCCGCCGACCGACGATCCCAATGTCGACCTGGTATTCGGCGCCTATCAGCGCGGCCAATACAAGACCGCCTTCGAGCTCGCCACGGTGCGCGCACAGGCCGGCGATCCCAAGGCGATGACCATGCTCGGCGAGCTCTATTCCAACGCCATGGGCATCCGGCGCGACTACGCCAAGGCAGCCGAATGGTACAAGCGCGCCGCCGATTCCGGCGATCGCGAGGCGATGTTCGCGCTCGCCATGCTGCGCATTTCGGGTCGAGGTGGCCCGGTCGACAAGAGCGAGGCGGTCAAGCTGATGGCATCCGCCGCCAAGCTCGGCGAGCCCAAGGCGGCCTATAACCTTGCCCTGCTCTATCTGGACGGCCAGACCCTGCCGCAGGACGTCAGGCGCTCCGCAGAACTGCTGCGCCAGGCCGCCGATGCAGGCCTGCCCGAGGCGCAATACGCGCTTGCGACCTTCTACAAGGAAGGCACCGGTGTGCCGAAGGACCCGGAACGCGCGGTGCGGCTGCTCCAGGCCGCCTCGCTCGCCGACAACGTCGATGCCGAGGTCGAATATGCGATCGCGATGTTCAACGGCACCGGCACGCCGAAGAACCAGCCGGCGGCCGTAGCCCTGCTCCGCAAGGCGTCCCGCCAGGGCAGCGCGATCGCGCAGAACCGGCTGGCATGGGTGCTGATCAACGGCGCGGGCACACCCATGGACAAGGTCGAGGGTTTCAAATGGCATCTGGTGGCCAAGACCGGCGGCAAGGGCGACCCCGAGCTCGACAAGGAATTATCCGATCTGCCGGCCGAGGAGCGGGCCAAGGCGGAGGCCGCCGCCAAGAAATGGCTCGGGACCAAATGACTTGACCCAATGACTTGACGCAAGCGCCCCCGCAGGGCACCCAATCCCTCAAACAGGCGCGATCGTCCGCCCTTTCTCCCGATCAAGATCCAGAGCCCATGCTGTACTCCGCCACTATCAACGTCATGGTCAAGGCTGCGCGCCGGGCCGGCCGCAGCCTCAAGCGCGATCTCGGCGAGATCGAGCATCTCCAGGTTTCGCTGAAGGGGCCGGCGAATTTCGTTTCGCTCGCCGACAAGCGTGCGGAGGAGATCCTCTACCAGGATCTCGCCAAGGCCCGCCCCGGCTACGGCTTCATCGGCGAGGAAGGCGGCACGCGCGAGGGCACCGACAAGAGCCACACCTGGATCGTCGATCCCTTGGACGGCACCACCAACTTCCTGCACGGCATCCCGCAATTCGCGATCTCGATCGGCCTCGCGCGCGAGGGCACCGTGATCGCCGGCGTGATCTACAATCCCGCCAATGACGAGCTCTACATCGCCGAACGCGGCAAGGGTGCCTTCCTCAACGACCAGCGTCTGCGCGTCGCCGGCCGCCGCCAGCTGAGCGAATGCGTGGTGGCCTGCGGCCTGCCCCATATCGGCCGCGGTGACCACGAGGAATTCCGCCGCGAGATGACCGCGATCCAGAACCGCGTCGCGGGTCTCCGCCGCTTCGGCGCCGCCTCGCTCGATCTCGCCTTCGTCGCCGCCGGCCGTCTCGACGGCTATTGGGAGCGCAATCTGCAATCCTGGGACATCGCCGCCGGCATGCTGATGGTGCGCGAGGCCGGTGGCACGGTGAGCGACATCAACACGCCGGGCGATGCACTGGTGACCGGGGACGTGGTGTGCGGCAATGAGTTCGTGCACGGGGAGCTGGTGAAAATTCTGCGGAAGCCGGCGTAGCAGTAGAAGCTGCTAGCCAATCACTCCGCCGTCATCACCCGTGAAAGCGGGTGATCCAGCATTCCAGAGACATCAGTCGGATACAGAAAGGCCGCGGCGTACTGGATGCCCGCCTGCGCGGGCATGACAGTTTGCCTTAGGGTTTTACCGGCGCCGGCGGCCCGTACGCATCATCTTCCCTCGCCGCCGCCGGCTCCCGGTCCCCCGCCAGCACGCGCTGCACCGAGACGAAGAACACCGGCACCATCAACAGCGCCAGGATCACCACCGCGATCATGCCGCCCATCACGACGCTGCCCAGCGCCTGCTGGCTGGCGCCGCCGGCGCCGTGGGCGATGGCCATCGGCAGCACGCCGCAGATGAAGGCGAGGCCGGTCATCAGGATCGGACGGAAGCGCAGGCGGCAGGCCTCGATGGTGGCTTCGACCAGCGGCTTGCCTTCTTTCCGCAGATCCTTCGCGAACTCGATGATCAGGATCGCGTCCTTCGCCGCGAGGCCGATGATGGTGATCAGGCCGACGGTGAAGTAGACGTCGTTGGGCAGGCTCCGCAGCGTCGCTGCGGCGACCGCGCCGACGATACCCAGCGGCACGGTCAGCAGCACCGCGAGCGGAATGGTCCAGCTCTCGTACAGCGCGGCGAGACACAGGAACACCACGAACACCGACAGCGCCAGCAGGAACGGCGCCTGCGAGCCCGACAGTTTTTCCTGGAGCGACTGTCCGGTCCATTCATAGCCGAAGCCCCGCGGCAATCTGTCGGCAAGCCGCTCCATCTCGGCAATCGCATCGCCCGAGGTGAAGCCGGGCCTGGCTTCGCCGGAGATGCGCACCGCCGGATAATAGTTGAAGCCGGCGATCTGCGTCGGACCGCGCGCCCATTCCACGGTGGCAAAGGACGAGAACGGCACCAGCTGGCCGCTTCTGTTCTTGACGTTGTAGTTGAGGATGTCCTCGGTCCGCATGCGGTCGCGGGCGTCGGCCTGCACCACGACGCGCTGCATGCGGCCGCGGTTCGGGAAGTCGTTGATGTAGTTCGAGCCGAGATTGGTCGAGATGGTGTTGTTGATGTCCTCGAAGGTGACGCCGAAGGCGCCGGCCTTCTCGCGGTCGATCACGAGGTTGACCACGCCGGCCTCGGGCAGGCCTTCGATATAGACCTTCTGGAGCACCGGGCTCGCATTGGCCTCCGCGATCAGCTGGTCGGCGGCGCGCATCAAGGCCTGATAGCCCTTCTGGCCGCGGTCCTGAAGGCGGAACGAGAAGCCGGAGGAGTTGCCGAGATTGTCGATCGGCGGCGGCTGCAGCGCCGAAATCTTGGCGTCGCGGATCGATGACAGATCCCGGTTGATGTCGTTGACGATCGCCGCGGCGGAATCCTTGGGCCCGCGCTCGGACCAGTCCTTCAAGGTGATGAAGGCCTGCGCGGTGTTCATGCCCTGGCCGGAGAAGCTGAAGCCCGTGAGGAAGGTGACGTTGTCGACGCCCGGCCGTGCGGCAAGATATTTTTCGACCTTCTCGATCACGGATTCGGTGCGGGCGTAGGACGAATCCGACGGCGTCTGCACGTCCGTGGTGACGAAGCCCTGATCGTCGACGGGCAGGAAGCCGCCGGGCAGGTTGACGAACGCCCAGGACAGACCGACCAGCAGCGCGGCATAGACCAGCATCAGGCGGCCGGTGCGCTTCAGCGAGAAGCCGACGGTGCGCGCGTAGCGAAACCGGCAGGCCTCGAGGAAATGATTGAACCGGCTGAACACGAAATTGGTCGAATGGCCGTGCCCCTTGGCGATCGGCTTGAGCAAGGTCGCGCACAGCGCCGGCGTCAGCGACAGCGCCAGGAAGGCGGAGAAGCCGATCGCGGCGACCATGGTCACCGAGAACTGGCGATAGATGATGCCGACCGAGCCGGGAAAGAACGCCATCGGCACGAACACCGCCATCAGCACCAGCGTGATGCCGATGATGGCGCCAGATATCTGCGACATCGCCTTGCGCGTCGCTTCCTTCGGCGGCAGGCCTTCCTCGGCCATGATGCGCTCGACGTTCTCGACCACGACGATGGCGTCGTCGACGAGGATGCCGACCGCGAGCACCATGCCGAACATCGAGAGCATGTTGATCGAATAGCCGGCGAGCAGCAGCACCGTGCAGGCGCCCAGAAGCGCCACCGGCACCACGATGGTCGGGATGATGGTGTAGCGGAGATTCTGGAGGAACAGGAACATCACGACGAACACCAGCACCACGGCTTCGACCAGCGTCGACAGCACCTTCTCGATCGAGGCTTCGACCACGGGCGTGATGTTGTAGGGAATCTCGTAGGTGATGTTGGCCGGGAAGAAGCGCGACAGCTCCTTCATCTTCTCTTCGACCGCGCTCGCGGTCGCCAGCGCGTTACCGGTCGGCGACATCAGCACCGAAAGGCCGGCGGTCGGCTTGCCGTTCAATCGCGTGTTGAACTGGTAGCTGAGACCACCGACCTCGATGCGCGCGACGTCGCGCAGGCGCACGGTCGAGCCGTCGGCATTGGCGCGCAGGATGATGGCGCCGAATTCGTCCGGCGAGGAGAGCTGGCCCTTGACCAGCACCAGCGCGGAGGTGCGCTGGCTCGAGGTCGACGGCTCGGCACCGATGCTGCCCGAGGCGACCTGTGCGTTCTGAGCCGCAATCGCCTTGTTGACGTCGTCGGCGGTGAGTCCGTAGCCGACCAGCTTGGCCGGATCGACCCAGATGCGAAGCGAGCGCTCGGTCGAATAGAGCGTGGCGCGGCCGACGCCGGGAATGCGGCGGATCTCGCCCAGCACGTTGCGGATCATGAAATCGCCGAGACCGACCTCGTCCAGGCTGCCGTCGGTCGAGCTCAGCGTGATGATCTGCAGCACCGCGCTGGAGGCTTCCTCGACCAGAATGCCCTGCTGCATCACCGCGCGCGGCAGGCGCGCCTCGACGCGTTTGATGCGGTTCTGGACCTCGACCGAGGCGTCGTTGGTATTGGTGCCCGGCTGGAAGTTGGCGATGATCTCGACTTGGCCGAGCGAGTCGCTGGTCGATTCGAAATTGAGGATGCCGGAGGCGCCGTTGAGCTCCTCCTCGATCAGCCGCGTGACGCTGTTGTAGAGGTTCTCCGGCGAGGCGCCGGGATAGCTGGTCGAGATCGAGATCGAGGGGGGCGCGATGATCGGGTATTGCGCGATCGGCAGCAGCGGCACGGCAATCGCGCCGATCAAGCAGATGAACAGCGCGACCACCCAGGCGAAGATCGGCCTGTCGATGAAGAAACTCGGCATGATGCCTTACTGGATCATCTGGGCGCGTTGACTTTCCACGATGGTCCCTGCCTCGGTCCAGGATTGCGGCTTGACCTTGTCGCCGGCCGCAAACTTCTGGAACCCTTCCACGACGACCTTGTCACCGGCCTTCAAGCCGTCGGTGATAAACCAGACACCGTCCTGCACCGAGCCGGTGCGCACCGGTTGCACCGCGACGCGATGGTCGTCCTTGACGACGAAGACTTCGCTGCCACCGCCGCCGTTGCGCTGGATCGCCTGCTGCGGCACCGCGATCGCGTCGGCGTCGATACCCTGCTCGAGCCGCACGCGAACGTACATGCCGGGCAGCAGCTCGCGATTCGCATTGGGAAACTCGCCGCGCAGGGTCACTTGTCCGGTATTGGCGTCGACCTTGGCATCGGAAAACAACAGCTTGCCGTTCAGCGGATAGATCGTGTTGTCGTCGAGCACGAGGCGCACCTTGGCCGTATCGGGTGCGATGCGCTCGAGGTCGCCGCTCTCGAAGGCGCGGCGGAGCTGATTCAGCTCGTTCACCGATTGCGTGAAGTCGGCGTAGATCGGATCGAGCTGCTGAATGGTGGCGAGATTGGTTTCGTTTTGCACCACGAGCGCACCCTCGCTGACCAGCGCCGCGCCGACGACGCCGTCGATCGGCGCCCGCACCGTGGCATAGTCGAGATGGAGCTTTGCCCGCGCAAGATCGGCCTTGCGGCCCTCGACCTCGGCATGAGCCTGGCGCTCGGACGCGATTGCCTTTTCGTTCTCCGCTTCGGGCGCGGCGCGCTGGCTGGTGAGCGTGGCGATGCGGTGTGCCTGCTGCTTGGCCTGCATCAGCGCCGCCTCCGCTTTGGCAAGCGCGGCCTCGTTGGCCGAAACCTCGACCTCGAACGGACGCGGATCGATGCGGTAGAGCGGATCGCCCGCCTTCACTTCGCTGCCCTGGTGGAACAGACGCTCGACCACGATGCCCGAAACGCGCGGCCGAACGTCGGAGACTCTCGTCGGCGCGATACGGCCAGGGAGTTCCCGCACGATGGCGCGGGGCTGCGGCCTGACTGTGACGACGCTGACGTCCGGTTCGATCGGTTGTGCCTGGACGATCGCAGAATTTGACTCATCGCAGCCCGCAAGCAGCGGCGCCGCGACCGCGAGCACAATTGCCATGCAGGCGGATCGCACTTGAAGCGCTGGCATAAGGGTAGTCGCCCCGTTCAATCACTCATGGTTTCGGACTTCCGGAGAAGTTCCGGACAGTGTGATATCGAAATGCAAAATAATCGTTGCTTGCTGCGACGCAATGAGAGCGTGGGCGGCTCATTGTCACACGATCTAATGCTATGAAAAAACTTCCATTTTAAAGATTCACTCGATTGTGAGTCGAGTTCCACCGCCGCGTGCTGCGGCGGAACATCGCAATCAGTCGGCTGCTTTCATCCGGCAATGGCTGATTCCCCATTCGGTTCTCCCGGCGTAGCCAGGCCGGATGTCGCGAGGAGGAACCAGCGCCAGCAACGCATCCAAAGAGCAGTTCTCGCCATAGACCCTGCGCAAGGACGCCTCGATGGCGCCAGCCATGACCGGATGCGCGTCATCAGCTTGCGCCAGTTCGTCATCTGCCCGGACGTCCCGACCGAGACGATGCGGTCGAACTGGCCTTCGGGCGAAAAAACGTTCATGTCCGCGGTGACCGCGCGCAGGTTCGGGCGTCCGCGCAGCCACCCCTCGTCCTCGACATGGTTGCGCTGCGCTTGCGAGTTCGACACCACCATCACCCTTGCGTGCGGAAACTGTCGGGTCATCCACAGCGACAGCGAGCCCCAGCCGCAGCCGAACTCGAGGATGGTCTGGCGATCGGCAAGACCGGCATGCTCGACCGTCCGGCGCAGTGCCTCCTCCGCCGCCCCTCCCCCCGAATGGCGAACTTCTGCAGATAGCTGCGTATCAAAGCGTCGCTTTCGGTCCGGGTTCCCCGAGCTGTCCCCCGAATCGGCGTATCCGGCGCTTTTTTTGGGCTGGCGCTGTGCCATAGTGCGCACCGCAAACAAGCTTACGTAACGGATGATTCCGGCCATGCCGTCTGGCACTTCCCGCTCCACCATGGATATCGAGTACACCAAACTGTCCTCGCCCAGCGTCTTCCTGGTGCGGATGCTGGTCTTCCTGGTGCTGTGCACGCTGGTGGGGGTGGTGCTCTACAAGCAGATCATCCAGGCCTTCTTCGCCAATCCCGGGCTCAATGCCCTGATCGGGGCAGTGCTGTTCATCGGTATCGTGCTGGCCTTCCGCCAGGTCATCCGGCTCTATCCCGAAGTCTCCTGGGTCAACAATTTCCGCATTGCCGATCCGGGCCTTGCGCCGGCCCGGCATCCAAGACTGCTGGCGCCGATGGCGGCGATCCTCGGCGGCGAGCGCTCCGGGCGAATGACCATCACCCAGACCACGATGCGGCACCTGCTCGATTCGATCGCGACCCGGCTGGACGAAGCCCGCGACATCTCGCGCTATATGACCGGCCTCCTGGTCTTCCTCGGCCTGCTCGGCACCTTCTGGGGCCTGATCGAAACGGTCGGCTCGGTCGGCAAGGTGATCGACGGGCTCAAGGTCGGCGGCGATGCCGGCTCGCTGTTCGACACGCTCAAGGAGGGCCTCGCCGCCCCGCTCGGCGGCATGGGCATTTCGTTCTCCAGCTCGCTGTTCGGCCTCGCCGGCTCGCTGATCCTCGGCTTCCTCGACCTGCAATCGAGCCAGGCGCAGAACCGGTTCTATACCGACCTCGAGGACTGGCTCGCCACCACCGTGCGCGAATATGGCAGCGGCGAAGCGCCCGTTGCGGCGGGCGGCGGCGCCGCCGGCGGCGAGCTCCAGGCCGCGGTCGAACGGCTGCGCTCCGTGTTCGAGGAAGGCAGCGCCAGCCGCGGCACCACGGCGGCGATGGCGAGCCTTGCCGAGGCGATCCAGGCGCTGGTCTCGCACATGCGCACCGAGCAGCAGATGATCCGCGAATGGGCCGACGGCCAGGGCGAGCAGAACCGCGAGATCCGGCGCCTGCTGGAGCGGATCGCGCGCCAGCCCGAGAAGAGCTGAAGATACGCTGAACTATCGTGCCCCGGACGCGGCGCAGCACCAGAAGCGCGTTTACGCGCGTCTTCGACACGCTATGGTGATGCGCTGCAGAGCCGGAGCCCAGCGTCAGGGACAATATGGGTCCCGGCTCTGCGAAGCAGCGTTGCACGCTGCGTCGCGTCCGGGACGCAAAAGTGGAGACTGACAACATGGCCCTAGCGCGCGGCCGCCGCAGCGACGGCGCCTTCAACTACTGGCCCGGCTTCGTCGACGCGCTGTCGACGCTGGTGCTGTCGATCGTGTTCCTGCTGTCGGTGTTTCTGGTGGTGCAGTTCTTCCTCTCGCAGGAGGTGACCGGCAAGGACAAGGCGCTGGAGCTGCTCAACGCCAAGATCGCCCAGCTCAACGAGCTGCTGTCGCTGGAAAAGCTCGGCAAGCTTTCGCTCGACGACCAGGTCTCGCAATTGAAGGCGGGCCTCGCTTCGGCCGAAAGCGAGCGCGACCGCATCAAGGGTCTCTATGACGGCCTTGCCGCCGCCGGCAACGACGCACAGGGCAAGACCGCCGAGCTCGGCAAGGCGCTGGATTCGGAGAAGGCGGTCTCGGCGCGGGCGCTGGCGCAGATCGAGGTGCTGAACCAGCAGATCAGCGCGCTGCGCCGGCAATTGGCCGCGCTGGAGGAGGCACTCGATGCCAGCGAGAAGCGCGACAAGGAATCGCAGAACCGCATTGCCGATCTCGGCTCGCGCCTCAACGTGGCTCTGGCGCAGCGGGTGCAGGAATTGTCGCGCTACCGTTCGGAATTCTTCGGCCGCCTGCGCGCCATCCTCGGCAACCGGCCCGATATCCGCATCGTCGGCGACCGCTTCGTGTTCCAGTCCGAAGTGTTCTTCGACACCGGGCAGGCGACCTTGCTGCCCGAGGGCCGCACCGAGCTCGACACGCTCGCGACCGCGCTGATCGAGCTCGACAAGAAGATTCCGAGCGAGATTCCCTGGGTGCTGCGCGTCGACGGCCATACCGACGTGCGCCCGGTCAACGGCCCGAACTTCAAGTCGAACTGGGACCTGTCCGCCGCCCGCTCGATCTCGGTGGTGCAATATCTGATCTCGCTCGGCGTGCCCGCCCAGCGCCTCGTCGCGGCCGGCTTCGGCGAATTCCAGCCGCTCGATCCCGGCAACACCGAGGAGGCCTACAAGCGCAACCGCCGTATCGAGCTGAAGCTGACGGAGCGGTAGTGAGCGCGCTCCACCTCCGCCCCTACCGCCCCGAGGACGAAGCTGCCGCGATCGACCTCTGGCATCGCACCTGGCAGCAGGCCTATCCGCAGATCGACTTCGCTGCGCGGCTGGAATGGTGGCGCGAGCGCTGGCGCAAGGACCTGGTGCCGAAGGCCTCGATCATGGTGGCGGAGCAGGACGGTGCGCTGATCGGTTTCGTCACGATCGATGGCGAAGGCTATCTCGACCAGCTCGTGGTCGATCCGGAGCACTGGGGCTCGAATGCAGCGCGGCTGCTGGTGGATGAGGCCAAGCGCCTGTCGCCGGCAGGAATCACGCTGCTCGTCAACAAGGACAATGCCCGCGCCATCCGCTTCTACGAGCGCAACGGCTTTGCCCATGCCGGCGACGACGTGAACCCGACCTCGGGGCGGCCGGTGCTGAAGATGGCCTGGCGGGCGTGAGGCCCACGGCACTCTCCGCCGTCATTGCGCGCGCAGTGAAGCAATGACGCAGTATGCGGCGTCTACGCCCCCTCGAACTGCAACCTCGCGAGCCTCGCATAGAGTCCGTTCGCCGCCACCAGCTCGGCATGTGTGCCCTGCTCGACGATCCGGCCCTGGTCCATCACCAGGATGCGGTCGCAGGACAGCACGGTAGCCAGGCGATGCGCGATCACCAGCGTGGTGCGGTGGCGCATCAGCTCTTCCAGCGCGGTCTGGACCAGCGTCTCGCTTTCGGCGTCGAGCGCGGAGGTCGCTTCATCCAGCAGCAGCAGCGGTGCGTCGCGCAGGATGGCGCGCGCGATCGCGATGCGCTGGCGCTGGCCGCCGGAGAGCGTCACGCCGCGCTCGCCGAGCGCCGTCTCGAAACCTTCGGGCAGGCGGCGGATGAATTCGGCGGCATGCGCCAGCTCCGCGGCGCGCTCGACCTCGGCATCGGTCGCATCGGGCCGGCCGAAGCGGATGTTCTCGCGGGCGGTCGCCGCGAACACCACCGAGTCCTGCGGCACCAGCGCGATGCGGGCGCGGAAATCGTGCGGGTCGGCGGATTTGACCGGCACGCCGTCGAGCGCAATCGTCCCGCTGCGCGGATCATAGAAGCGCAGCAGCAGGTGAAAGATCGTGCTCTTGCCGGCGCCGGAGGGACCGACGATCGCGACCTTCTCGCCGGGGCGGACGGCGAACGACACGGCGTCGAGCACCTTGACGTCGGACCGCGCCGGATAGGCGAAGCTGACCTGATCGAAGCCGACCTCGCCGCGGGCCGGCACCGGCAGCGCCCGCGGCGCCGCGGGCGCGGCGATCTCGGGCCTCACGTGCAGGATCTCGAACAGGCGCTCGGCCGCGCCTGATGCCGCCGAGACCTCGCCCCAGACCTCGCTGAGCTGGCCGAGGCCCGCTGCGGCGAACACGGCATAAAGCACGAACTGGCCGAGGCGGCCGGGCGTAATTGCGCCGGAGAGCACGTCATGCGAGCCGATCCAGAGGATGGCGACCACGCTTGCGAACACGATGAAGATGATGATGGCTGTGAGCACGGCGCGGGCCCGGGTCGAGGTGCGCGCGGCCTCATAGGCCTGTTCGACCTCGCCGCCGAAACGCTTCTCGGCGAACTGCTCGCTGGTATAGGCCTGCACGGTGCGGATCGCGCCGACCAACTCGCCCGCATAGGCGGAGGCTTCGGCGAGCGTGTCCTGCGCATTGCGCGACAGACGCCGCACCCAGCGCCCGAAGGCGACCAGCGGCAGCACGATCAAGGGGATGGCCAGCAGCACGAAGCCGGACAATTTCGGGCTCGTGATCACCATCATCGCCGTGGCGCCCAGGAACATCATCAAATTGCGCAGCGCGATCGAGACCGAGGCGCCGACGGCCGATTTGAGCTGGGTGGTGTCGGCGGTGAGCCGCGAGATCAATTCGCCGCTGCGCGCCGAATCGAAGAAGGCGGGGGAGAGCGACAGCAGATGGGCGAAGACGTCGCGCCTGAGATCGGCGACGATGCGCTCGCCGATCGTCATCACGAGGTAGTACCGCGCAGCGCTCGCGAACGCGAGCACGCCGACCACCGCGAGCATCACCGAGAAGTAGCTGTTGATCAGCTCGATGCCCTCTGGCGTCAGGCCGAAATCGATCATCCTGCGCACCGCGACCGGCACCAGCAGCGTCGTCAGTGCGGCGATCGTGAGCGCGACGAAGGCCAGCGCCGCCCGGCCGCGATAGCGGCCCACATAGGGCGCGAGCGCAAGCAGCGGCCGCAGCTTGGCGCGGCCCTTGGCCGGCTCTTCGATCAGCTCGGCTTCGATCGAGGGGGTGTCCGCGGCGTTCATTCCGGGTTGATCGGCATACTGGTCATCAAGCCGTTCCACTGCGCTCATGAGATCCGACCCATTGCATTGATTTGCTCCCAATAGGCTGGTGCAACAGTAGTGGCAAATCCGGGAAGTCCCTTAGGGGCAAACCCGGTTCAACAGCCCGGCATGGCTTGTTTTACTGGGTTTCGTGGGGTATAGAGCCGCCCAAATCCGTCATTCGCTAGCCACACAAGAAGGCGCCGGAGCGCCGAGGAATTGCCATGAAAGCCGAAATTCATCCGGATTATCATACGATTAAGGTCGTCATGACCGACGGAACCGAGTACCTGACCCGCTCGACCTGGGGCAAGGAAGGCGACACGCTGAACCTCGACATCGACCCGAAGTCGCACCCGGCCTGGACCGGCGGTTCCGCGCAGATCATGGACCGCGGCGGCCGTGTCTCGCGCTTCCAGAAGAAGTTTTCGGGCTTTCTCAAAAAGGATTGATCCGGCCCGCAAGGCTGGAGACGAAAAACGCCCCCGGAGAACCGGGGGCGTTTTGTTTTGGGCCGCTGTCATTCCGCGGCGATGCGCAGCATCGAACCCGGAACCTCGAGATTCCGGGTTCGGCTCTACGAGCCGCCCCGGAATGACAGCGGAGGCTTACCTTTCGAACGCAGCTTTCAGCGCGTTGAGGTGCGGCACCAGCGGGTTGCCGATGGCAACGTGCTCGGCCGGCGGGGTGTGGATCGTGCTGTCGAGGCGGCGCACGCGGGTCTGCAGGCTCATCGAGCGATGGATCAGGTCCTGGAGCTGCTCCGGCAGCTTCTCGATGGTGTCGGCGGGGCCGGGATCGGCGGCGCTGAGCTTGACCTTGGTCTTCTCGCGGTTGGCCTGGCTCAGCGTCATCTCGCCCTCCTTCACCGCGCGGTGCAGCAGCAGCCACGAGGCGAGCTGCATCAGGCGGGTGGTGAGGCGCATGCTCTCGGTCGCATAGGTGAGGCTGACGGCGCGGTCGAGCGCCTTGGCCTCGACGCGGCCGGCGCCGTCGAGATAGGCGGCGGTTTCCTCGACGAGGTCCATGCCCTCGCGGAACAGGGCACCGAACGCCGCAGAATTGGTGAACCGTTCACTGAGCTGAACGAGAGCACCTTCGGCTTGCAAACGTTCCATGGTTAACGCCCCTTACGCAACTGTTTACCGGTCCGGCTTTGGCGCCGGCTTATGATGAACAAATCATTGCGCGCTGCGGGCGCCGAGTCCAGTGACAAGCGCGGATATGGTTTCCGCGGGTCATTCCTCGGAATTCAACCGGAAGGAGACGCGAGCAGGCGGGAGTGGACAAAAAAAGAGCCGCCGGAGACCGGCGGCTTTGAAAGTTGATAACAGGGAGGCGTCAAACAGAGTGGACAGGAGCCACTCGGTGTCCAAACGAGGACAGCGCCAGTCATAAACCCGAAAGCTTAATCGACCGTAAACGAACGAATATTTTGACGGTTCGTTAGCCATGTCGGCCAGCGGCCGAGTGCGGAGGCGGAACAAAACTCTCCGCCGCCATTCCGGGGCGCGACGAAGTCGCGAACCCGGGATAACGAGCGGAGAAAGTTCGGTGCACGGGTCCGGAACGACAGCAATCGTGTGGCGACCCCTACTTCTTGAAAAAGCTGTTGGCCGCATCGCGCGAGGCGCGCTTCCTGGTGGCGGCTTCTTCCAGCCTGACGATCTCGGTCTTGAGCAGCGCGACACGCTCGGTCAGTTCCTCCACGGACAAGAGTGAGAGATCCTGTCCGATTTCATGTGTGATCTTCTTGCGCGGGCGGTCGTCGTCTTCCGTCGGCATCGTCATTCCTCCTGCGTGAGGCGGTTGCCAGCCTGGGCCGCGCTGGCTAAGCAAAGACCTCGTTTCCTCCCGCACCTTTGCTCAAGGACACATCATGGACAAGCTGCCCGCGCAAATGACCGTGGTCGCCATCTCCAAGCCCGGCGGACCGGAGGTGCTGGTGCCGGAACAGCGGGCCGTGCCGCAGCCCGGCCCCGACGAGATCCTGGTCAAGGTCGAGGCCGCGGGCGTCAACCGGCCCGACGTGGCGCAGCGCTCCGGCGCCTATCCGCCGCCGCCCGGCGCCAGCGACCTGCCGGGCCTTGAGATTGCCGGTGAAGTGGTCGCCGTCGGCAGCAACGCCAAGCGGCACAAGATCGGCGACAAGGTGATGTCGCTGGTCGCCGGCGGCGGATACGCCCAGTACTGCATCGCCCAGGACGCCCAGGCGATGAGCGTGCCGCCGGCCTTGTCGATCAAGGAAGCCGGCGCGCTGCCGGAAACCCTGATGACGGTCTGGCACAACGTGTTCGAGCGCGGCGGCCTGAAAGCCGGCGAGACGCTGCTGATCCATGGCGGCTCCTCCGGCATCGGCACCATGGCGATCCAGCTCGCCAAGGCGTTCGGCGCAAGGGTGTTCGTTACCGTGGGATCGCAGGACAAAATCGACGCCTGCCTCAAATTGGGCGCCGACCGCGCCATCAACTACAAGACCGAAGACTTCGTCGCCGTGGTCAAGGCGGAGACCGACAATCTTGGCGTCAACCTGATCCTGGACATGGTCGCCGGCGACTATGTCGACCGCAACTATGATGCTGCCGCGGTCGACGGCCGTATCGTCCAGATCGCGACCCTCAACGGCCCCAAGGTCAGCGTCAACATCGCCAAGGTCATGGTCAAGCGCCTGACGCATACCGGCTCGACGCTGCGCCCCCGTAGTAATGCGGACAAGGCGGCAATGGTGGCCGCGATCGAGGCGAAAGTGATGCCGCTTGTGCGCGAAGGCCGCGTCAAACCGGTGATGGACAGCACTTTCCCGCTGGAAAAGGCCGCTGACGCGCACCGGCGCATGGAGACCTCAGCACATATTGGCAAAATTGTGTTGGAGGCCTAGGCTGCTGGCCCACAGGAGACGCCGGAAACCCTTTGATTTTCCTCGCTTTCGTGGCATCTATCGCGACGCACCGGACCCATCCCGTCCGGTGTGAAATCGTCTTCCACTGAAGAGTTTGCGTCGAACGCGGAGAACTGACCTTGCGTCTGATCAGGTGCCTCGCGCCCATCGCGCTGGGCCTCATGATTCTCGTCGCCGCGTACCCTGCGCGCGCGCTCGATGCCGTCAGCGTCCGCAGCGACGCGCCCGCGATCGATCTCACTGGCGTGCTCGAGCATCAGCGCAGCGATGCCGATCGCATCCAGGTCTCAACCGCGCCCGGCACCGACGGTATCGTCCGCCGCATCGAGGTGCGCGCCCGCGAAGGCGGGCAGAACTGGGTGGTGTTCGCGCTCGCCAACAACACCGACGACCAGCTCGACCGCCTGATCGTCGCCCCGCATTACCGCATCGTCTCCTCGGGGCTGCTGTGGCCCGACCTCGGCCTGTCGCGCATCGCGACCATCACGCCCTCGATCGGCGACCGGCCGGAACGTCAGGAAAGCGCCACCGCCGACGTGTTCCGCATCACGCTCGACCCCGGCGCCGTCGTCACCTTCGTTGCGGAGCTGCGCACCGACAAGCTGCCGCAGCTCTATCTGTGGGAGCCGGAGGCCTACAAGGATAAGGTCAACTCCTTCACGCTCTACCAGGGCATCGTGATCGGCATCTCGGGGCTCCTGGCGCTCGTCCTCACCATACTGTTCGTCGTGAAGGGCAGCATCATGTTCCCGGCCGCCGCGGCGCTGGCCTGGGCGGTGCTGGTCTATATCGGCGTCGATTTCGGCTTCTGGGGCAAGGTGCTCGACATGTCGAACAACGCCGAGCGCATCTGGCGCGCGGCGGGTGAGGCGATTCTGGCGGCGACGCTGCTGGTGTTCCTGTTCGCCTATCTCAATCTCAGCCGCTGGCATGTGCGCTATTCTCACATCACGGTCGGCTGGCTTGCCTTTCTCGGCTCCCTGGTGGCGCTCGCGCTGTTCGATCCGGCGGTGGCTTCCGGCATCGCGCGCATTTCGCTGGTGCTGATCGCCTTCGCCGGTTTCGCGCTGATCGTCTATCTCTCCACCCACGGCTTCGACCGCGCCGTGCTCTTGATCCCGACCTGGTTCCTTCTGGTGGTCTGGGTGGTCGCGGCCGGCATGACGGTCGCCGGCTCCGTCACCAACGACATCGTCGGCCCTGCCCTGCTCGGCGGCCTCGTGCTGATCGTGATGCTGATCGGCTTCACGGTGATGCAGCACGCCTTTGCCGGCGGCGGCGCCACCACGGGCGTCGTCTCCGATATCGAGCGGCGGGCGCTGGCACTGGCCGGCTCCGGCGATCTGATCTGGGACTGGGACGTGTCCGCCGACAAGGTTTTTACGAGCCCCGAGACGGAAGCTTTGCTGGGCCTCAAGCGCGGCACGCTCGAAGGGCCCGCAGCCTCCTGGCTCGAGGTGCTGCATCCGCTCGACCAGGACCGCTTCCGCGCCGCGCTCGACAGCGTGCTCGACCAGCGCCGCGGCCGCCTGGTCCAGGATTTCCGCCTGCGCACGCCGGACGGCCATTTCATGTGGTTCGCGCTGAAGGCCCGCCCGGTGGTCGGCTCCGACGGCGAGGTCTCGCGCGTCGTCGGCACGCTGACCGACGTCACCGAGCTGCGCAACGCGGAAGAACGCCTGCTGCACGATTCCGTGCATGACAACCTCACCGGCCTGCCCAACCGCAAACTGTTCATGGACCGGCTGGGCGCGGTCGCCAATCTTGCCAAGACCGTGCCGACGCTGCGGCCGACGCTGATGGTGATCGACCTCGACCGCTTCAAGCAGGTCAACGATTCCGTCGGCATCGCGGTCGGCGATTCCATTCTGCTGACGCTGGCGCGCCGCCTCACCCGCATCCTGAAGCCGCAGGACACGCTGGCCCGGATGGCCGGCGACCAGTTCGGCCTGATCCTGCTCTCGGAGCAGGACCCGGCCCGCATCACCGCCTTCGCCGAGACCATCCGCAAGACCATCCGCGCGCCGATCGCCTTCAACGACCGCGAAATCTTCCTGACGGCCTCGATCGGTCTCGCGCTCTCCGACCCGCAGACCCAGCTCACGGACGAGATCATCAAGGACGCCGAGCTGGCGATGTATCACTCCAAGCGCATCGGCGGCGACCGCATCGACGTCTACAAGCCCGCCATGCGCGCGCGAAAGACCGACCGGCTGACGCTCGAAAGCGAGCTGCGCCGCGCCATCGAGCGGCAGGAGATCACGATTCTCTATCAGCCGATCGTGCGGCTGGAGGATCGCTCCATCGCCGGCTTCGAGGCGCTGGCGCGCTGGGATCATCCGAAGCTCGGGCGCATGGCGCCCTCGGAATTCATCACCATCGCGGAAGAAACCGGGCTGATCGTCGACCTCGGCATGTTCGTGCTCGACCAGACCGCAAAGCAGCTCTCGGTGTGGCAACGCGCGATGCGCTCGCGCGAGCCGATCTTCGCCTCCGTCAACGTGTCGTCACGGCAATTGCTGCGCCACGACCTGATCCACGACATCCGCACCGTGCTGTCGCGCTCCTCGGTGGCGCGCGGCACGCTCAAGCTCGAATTGACGGAATCGCTGGTGATGGAGAACCCGGAGCACGCGGCGCAGATGCTGACGCGGATCCGCGAGCTCGGCACCGGGCTCTCGCTCGACGATTTCGGCACCGGCCACTCCTCGCTGGCCTATCTCCAGCGTTTCCCGTTCGACACCATCAAGATCGACCAGTCCTTCGTGCGCACCACCAACCGCGGCACGCGCCCGGTGATCCTGAAGTCGATCATCGCGCTCGCGCATGATCTCGGCATGGACGTCGTGGCCGAAGGCGCCGAGACCGATTCGGACGCGGTCGAGCTCTACCAGATGGGCTGCGAGTACGCGCAGGGCTTCGCCTTCGGCGAGCCGATGGACGCCGACGCGGCGATGCGGCTGCTGACCGAAGTGCGGCTGGAAGCGGCGAGCTGACTGCTCTCTTACCCTTCCCTTGAGGGGGAGGGCTATCGCATTTGAGAGCTTTTCCCCGCGGCCATCCTTCGAGACGCCCGCTTTAGGCGGGCTCCTCAGGATGAGGACGGAGTGCGCGGCAGCAGTTTCAACGAGCGCTGATGCCGATTAGCCTCATCCTGAGGAGGCGCGTAAGCGCCGTCTCGAAGGACGAGGCGGGCGCGCAGGCCACCGCAGCAAGTCATATGCGATAGCCCTGCCTGGAGGGTGGACGGCTTGCCGTACGTGCTATCGCCGCCGCTCGTTCCTCTGCTTCCTGAACCGCACGCTCGCACCGTCCGGCATCCGCGTCGCCACGAAGCCGGCGGCGAGGCAGGCTTCGCGTTGCGGCATCTGGATGTCGGGGCTGCGCAGGCTGTCCCACCAGGAGGCACGATGCGCCGCGCGCGGCAGCGCCGCACCGATGATCTCCTCGATCTGCTCGAAGCTCAGCACGAACTCCTCCTGCTTCTGCCGCATCAGATAGTCGCGCAACGCGTCATAGTCGTTCACAATCGTCCTCTCGTTCGAAGCCAGACCTGCCCAAATGAGTCTGCTCGCATCAGGCTGCCTAAAACCGGGAGCCGCATAAACCGATTCTTAACTCATTGCGGCAGCGCCGTCGCGGTTTAAACACTACTCAAGATTTCGGGCGCACGACTGGTGTCGGGAGCGAGCGATGCTGTCTGGATGGCGCGAAATCACGGCCCGCCGGCCGTGGCGGATTTCGGCGAAGCTGCTGATCATCTCGTCCGTGGTGACGGTGATCGGGTTCTCGGCCATTTGCGTCAATGTGATGCTGGACATGCGCCGCGGCGAGGAGGCACTCGCCCGCCAGACGCTGGAGAACCTCGCGACCACCATCGAATCCGACATCAGTCGCAACCTCGAGATCTACGATCTGTCGCTGAAGGCGGTCGCGAGCAACATGCTGCTGCCCGAGCTGGCAACCGTCTCGAAGCCGATCCGTCACCTGATCCTGTTCGACCATGCCATGACCGCCAAGCATTTCGGCGCTATCCAGGTGTTCGATTCCGAGGGCAGGCTGACGATCGACGCCTCCACGCTCGATCCGGCACCGGAGAACCGGAGCGAGGAGGACTATTTCAAGATCCATCGCGACAATCCCGGAGCGGAGCTCTTCGTCAGCCGTCCCATGCTGTTCCGCGGCGCGTACTCGATCGTGCTGAGCCGGCGCGTCAGCGACACCGACGGCGGCTTCATTGGCGTCGTCGCCGGTTCGATCCGATTCAGCTATTTTCACGAATTGTTCGAGCGGCTGAACCTCGGCCCCGAAGATACCATCACCGTGCTCAAGCGCGACCGCACCATCATGATGCGGCGGCCATTCGATCTCGACGTGATCGGCAAGAACCTCGGCACGCGCCAGGACTGGAAGGCGGACAATTTGCGCGCCGGCGGCTCATATGCCGGTCAAGGCCCCGTAGACACGACTCCGCGGCTGTACGTTCGCAGCAGCGGCACAAGTCCGCTGTTCGTTGTCGCTGGCAAACCACTGAGCGCAGTGTTCGAACTGTGGCGGAAGGAGGCCTATCGAATCGGCGCCGTGGTGGTGGCGCTCATCCTGTTCATGCTCGCGTCGGCGCTCGTGCTCGCGCGCGAGATCGGCCGGCGCGCCGAGGCCGAACGCAAGCTCGAGGAGATGGCGACGACGGACGCCCTCACAGGCCTGCGGAACCGCCGCAAGTTCGATTCCGTCATCGACGTCGAATGGCGACGCGCCATGCGCCAGAAGGCTCCGGTCGCGCTGCTGATGATCGATGCCGATCACTTCAAGGCCTACAACGATACGTTCGGCCATCAGGCCGGCGACCAGGTCCTGGTCGGCATTGCCATCTGCATTTCCGATTCGGCGAGCCGCGCCGGCGACTGCGCCGCGCGCTATGGCGGCGAGGAATTCGCCGTGCTGCTGCCCAACACCTCGGCCACCGACGCGTTCAAGGTCGCCGAGACGATCCGCCTCAAGGTACAGGGCTGGTCCGACGATCAGGCGATGTCGACGGTCTCCTGCGGCATCGCCAGCCTCGTCCCCGCCGCCGGCATGGACTGGTCGATCCTGGTCACCGCCGCCGACAAGGCGCTCTATGCCGCGAAAGCCGGCGGCCGCAACCAGTCGGTGGTGGCGAGCCTGCCGAAGCTGCCGATGGTGGCGTGAGGCTGCTCCTCGCCGTCGTTACGCGCGACGCGATCCACCAAATACTCGATGTCGTCCCTGCGAACGCAAGGACCCACAACCACAGAGTGGTTTGGCGAAGACGTGTCGCTCGGTACTGCTACCGAACACGATCGATGGATCACGCGATATGGGTCCCTGCATTCGCATGCATTCGCAGGGACGACAGCGGAGTTTGTAGCTACTGCTGCCCCAGATACTTCTTCATCTCCGCGATCAGCCCATCGCGCAATTCCGGACGCTTCATGCCGTAGGCGATGTTGGCGCGCAGGAAGCCGGGCTTGGAGCCGCAATCGTGGCGCTCGCCCTCGAACTCGACGCCGTAGAATTTCTGCGTCTTGGCAAGCCCGATCATGGCATCGGTGAGCTGGATCTCGCCGCCGGCGCCGCGCTCCTGGGTCTCCAAAATCTTGAAGATCTCGGGCTGGAGGATGTAGCGGCCGGTGATCGAGAGGTTCGAGGGCGCCGTACCCTTGGCCGGCTTTTCAACCATGCCGT
This sequence comes from Bradyrhizobium genomosp. I (2014), assembly GCF_000261685.1. Lineage (GTDB taxonomy): Bacteria > Pseudomonadota > Alphaproteobacteria > Rhizobiales > Xanthobacteraceae > Bradyrhizobium. Next base: position 43,859 of record NZ_AJQE01000205.1, read on the forward strand.
CGACCTCGAACATCTTGCCATTGCGCTTGCCGACGCCGCAGATGCCGTATTGATGGGTCAGGTGATCGGGCACCGCCTCGACCGCGATCAGATTGGATTTCTCCCCAAGCGAGGATGCCGTCTCGATCATCTGCTTCAGGCAGCCGGGCGTATTGAGCACGAGCTCGTCCGGCAGCACCACGGCGAACGGCTCGTTGCCGACGATGTCACGCGCACACCAGACGGCGTGGCCGAGGCCGAGCGGCGCCTGCTGGCGGGTGAAGCTGACGGCGCCGGCTTCCGGCTGGTTCTGCGCCAGGATGTCCTGCTCGGCCTTCTTGCCGCGCGCGGCCAGCGTCGTGTCGAGCTCGAACATGCGGTCGAAATGATCCTCGATGACACTCTTGTTACGGCCGGTGACGAAGATGAAATGCTCGATGCCGGCTTCCCTCGCCTCGTCGTAGACGTACTGGATCAGCGGCTTGTCGACGATGGTCAGCATTTCCTTCGGCATCGCCTTGGTGGCGGGCAGGACGCGGGTGCCGAGGCCGGCGACGGGGAATACAGCTTTGCGAATTTTCATGTGATCGATCGAATACCTGGGGCACATGGGACGGGAGCAATGGCATCTTGCTAGCCTGTTTGCAGCCGCCAACAAAGGCGGATGTGGGGCCTCGCCCGGACGGAGTTAAGAAAAAGGCCGCCACCAAAATTTCACCTTTGTTAAGCTATTGGCAACGCTAACCGGGCCTCCTGTGGCGGATTTTTTCAGGCCGACGGGTGGGACATGATGCAAACGATGGCAGGGCTGGCAAAACGGGCGGGATTTCTGACCGGCGCAGCGATGGTTGCCGCCGCTTTGCTGCTGCCGGCCTGCGCCCGCGCTCAGGCGCAGAACGGCCTGTCCAACCTGTTCGGCGGCATCTTCTCCGGACCCAATCCCGCGCCTTCGCAAGCAACGCCCGGCCCCGGCGGCACACAGACGGGAGCATTGCCTTGGAGCGGCGAGGACGGCGCCTCCGGCCATCCGTTGATGACGGCCGCCGCGATCCGCGAGGCCGCCGGCAATTTCAAGAATTGCGTCGCCGCGATGTGGCCCGATGCCGCACGGCGCAACATCACGCAGGAGAATTTCCAGCGCTTCACAGCGGGGCTCTCACCCGACCTGCGCATCATGGACCTCATGGACTCGCAGCCGGAGTTCACCAAGTCGATCTGGGACTATCTCGACATCCTGGTGAACGACAACCGCCTCGCCAGGGGGCGCGAGATCCTCGCCAAGTACAAGGCGCAGTTCGACGCCACCGAAAGGGCCACCGGCGTCGACCGCTACATCATCGCCTCGATCTGGGGTATCGAGTCCAACTACTCGACGCAGATGGGCGACCGCAGCGTGTTGCAATCGACGGCGACGCTCGCCTGCATCGGCCGCCGCCAGGCCTATTTCAAGGACGAGTTCCTCTCCGCGCTGGAGATCCTCAACCGCGGCGATCTCAGGCCTGAACAACTGCGCGGCTCCTGGGCCGGCGCCTTCGGCCCGACCCAGTTCATGCCGACCGCGTTCAAGCGCTTTGCCGTCGATGGTGACGGCGACGGACGGCGCGACGTCGTCGACAATCCCACCGATTTGATCGCCTCCACCGCCAACAATCTGAAGAAGGACGGCTGGCAGGCGGGCCAGACCTGGGGCTACGAGGTCGTGGTGCCCCAGGGATTCAACTACATGCTGGCCGATCGCGCCAAGGCGATGACGATCACGCAATGGGAGAAGCTCGGGCTGAAGCGGGCGACGGGGCAGCCGTTCCCGCATCCGGCGGAGAAAGCCTATCTGCTCGCACCGGCCGGCGCGCAGGGACCGGGCTTCCTGATGCTGCAGAATTACCGCGTCATCATGAAGTACAACCCGGCCGAGGCCTATGCGCTGGCGATCGGCCATTTCGCCGACCGCCTGCGCGGGGGGCAGCCGTTCGTGCAGCCCTGGCCGCGACAGGAGCGGGAGCTGGCGCGCACCGAGCGGCTGGAACTACAGCAGCTGCTGGCCCAGCGCGGCTTCTACAAGGGCACCCCGGACGGCCAGTTCGGCGGCCAGACCCGGGAAGCCCTGCGCCACTTCCAGGCCTCGATCGGGGTGCCCGCCGACGGATTTGCCTCATCGGACGTGCTGGACCGGCTGCGCGGGCGGTAAGATCGCGCCGAAAGTAACCCTGAGGCGGGATTTTGGCAGGCAGCCTTGACGCCGGCGGCTGTTCCCCGGTGTATGGGAGAAGAATCTGCAAAGAGAATCTGCCCGTTTGGCGCCGGATTCCGTTATTATATCGGGCCACTTCCAATCCCCTTGCGCGTACCCGAGATCGCATGTCGAAGAAGTCCCTGTTCAAGGCGCTGACCGAGACCGGCCCGTTGATCGCGCTGGGGACGGCGCTTGCGATTTTGGTCTCGGTCGCAGGACCTGCCTCGGCGCAGTTCTTCAACTTCCCCGGTTTCGGCGGCCCGCCGCAGCGCGCGGCCCCACCACCACGCCACGGCGGCGGAGGTGGCGGATGGTTCGGCGGCGACTTCTTCGCACCGTACCCGCAGCAACAGCCGCAGGCGCCGCGCCAGGATTTTTCGCGCGCACCGGGGCCGGCGAAACGCGACACGATTCCCGAGAAGAATGTCTTGGTGATCGGCGACGCCATGGCCGACTGGCTCGCCTACGGCCTGGAAGACGCCTACGCCGAGCAGCCCGACATGGGCGTGATCCGCAAGCACAAGACCACGTCCGGCCTCATCAAGTATCAGCCGAGGGGTGAGCCCGCGGACTGGGCGGCGGCCGCCAGGGGCATTCTCGAGACCGAAAAGCCCGACGTGATCGTCGTCATGCTCGGCCTCAACGACCGCATCGCGATCCGCGAGCCCGCCGCCGAGAAGTCGGACAAGGCCTCCGACAAGGACAAGAAGAACGACAAGGGCGCGCGCGCCAAGCCACAGCAAGCAAAGCCGGGGGACGCCAAGCCCGGCGACGCCAAACCCCACGGCACCGATACCGCCGCCAAGCCTGACGACAAGGCTGCCGATGCCGAGCTGCCGCAGGACGACGCCGAAAATGCCGACACGCCTGCGGCCGCGCCGGAGAAGACCGCGCGCAACCCGAACGGCCTGTACGAATTCCGCGACGACCGCTGGGTCGAGCTCTACGGCAAGAAGATCGAGGAGCTCGCCAACGTCCTCAAGGCCAAGGGCGTGCCGGTGCTCTGGGTTGGCCTGCCAGCAGTTCGCGGACCGAAGGGCACCGCGGACACGCTGTTCCTTGATTCGCTGTACCGGGAGGGCGCGGCCAAGGCCGGCATCACCTATGTCGACGTGTGGGACGGCTTTGTCGACGAAGCCGGCCGCTTCCTCCAGAAGGGCCCGGACTTCGAAGGCCAGATTCGTCAGCTCCGCAGCTCCGACGGCGTCTATTTCACCAAGGCCGGCGCGCGCAAGCTCGCGCACTTTGTCGAGCGCGAGATCACACGCCTGCTTGCGGGACGCTCCGGCCCGATCGCGCTGCCGAGCGAGCCTGCTACCCCCGATACCAGCGCCGAGCCGGGCAAGCCCGCGCCGCGGCCGCTGGCAGGGCCGATCGTGCCGCTGGTTGCAGCCTCGATTTCGACCGATCAATTGCTGGGCGGGCCAGGCACGCGTCCCGCCGCCGTCGATGCGCTCGCTGCGAAGACCATGGTGAAGGGTGAACCGCTGGCGGCTCCGGCCGGCCGCGCCGACGATTATGCCTGGCCGCGCCGGGAAGTCGGCCGCGAGCAGGCCAAGGGCGATACGCCGATGGCCACGACGACGCCCGACGGCGCGGCGCAGCGTTCGCCGGGAGCGGCCGCCGTGATCGCGCCGCCGAAGCTCGCGCCGAAGAAGCCGCAGGTCCCGCCGCAGCAGCCGACCCAGGCAACGCCCGCAGTCCGCGATTTCTTCGGCTTCGGCTCTCCGCAGCCGCGGCAATGGACGCCGGCCCCAGGGCCGCGCAATCCGAATTCCAATCCAGGGATTCCGCGCCCGCCTGCCAATGTCGGGCGATCGGCGGAGATGTTCCGGTAATCTGTCTTGTTGATTTGAGCTGTCATTCCGGGACGCGCGCAGCGCGAGCCCCGGAATGACGTGGTATCGGCTCGGCCCTAAATTAATAACGCCAACGCGGCGGCGGGCGGCGCGCGGGTCGGGACATCAGGAGCGCCAGCGCAAAACCGATGCCGCCGGCGACCAGCAGCGCGCCGAGCGGGTTGTCCTGCACTTTCTGCGCGATTGCCTTCGAGCCGTCGCGGAAAGTGTCGCCACTGTTCTCGTAGGCGTCCTTGGCATAGCTTGCGGCGGTGTCCGTGGCGTCACGCACCGCATCCTTGGCCTGGCCGTAGAGATTCTGCACCGTGCCCGCGGCCTCCCGCGCCTTGCCTGACGCCTGCGTCTTCGCATCGCCTGCCATGTCTCCGATCGCGCCTTCCGCGCGTCCGGCATATTCCTTGGCCGATCCAACAATCCGATCCGTATCCATGATGCTCCTCCTCGGGGGTCAGCCCAAGTAACCGATCAGAAGCAGTGCAGTTCCAAGTGATCAGAGAATGAGACCGCCATCGACGACCAGCGTCTGGCCGATGATGTAGGACGACAGCGGCGAAGCCAGGAACAGCGCCGCGCCCGCCATGTCGGCCGGCGTGCCCAATCGCCGCAGCGGGATGCGCGCGAGCGCGCCTTCGAGCCGCTTCGGATTGTCGGTCGTCACCTTCGTCATCTTGGTGTCGACGAGCCCGGGCGCGATGCCGTTGACGCGAATGCCGTCCTCGGCCCAGGCCTCGCCCAGCGTCCGCGTCAATCCGACCGCACCGGTCTTCGACGCATTGTAGGCGGGATTGCCCATGGTGGAATGATAGGCCGCGGTCGAGGACACGATGATCAGCGCGCCCTTCGAATCCCGCAACATGGAATGAAACCGCGTGGCGCAGGCCATCAGGCTCATCAGATTGACCTCGACCACCTTGCGAAAGCCAGCCATCTCGAACTCGCCGCGGCGATAGAGCACCGCGCCCTGCGCGAGCACGAGTACGTCGAGCCTGTCGAAGGAGGGCTTGAACGCCTCGATCGCTCCGGCATTGCCGACGTCGAGCTGGGCATAGGCGAGCCCCGTGAGATCGGAGCCCTCCTCGATGGAATATTCCGCAGGCCGAGCACGCGTGCCGCAAACCGCGACGTGCGCGCCTCTCGTGCGAAAAGCCTGCGCGATGCCGTTGCCGATGCCGCTGGAACCGCCGACCACCAGCACCTGCCTGCCTGAGAAATCGAGCTCGTTCGCCATTGCGGCCTCCCCTTTGTCTTGCTTGTTTGACCTGTCTGCGGATCGATGCCAGCCTTGTCAATCATAACAAGAACAAGCGCAGCCGCGAGGAAACAACATGTCCGACTCTAGGGAGCTCAGCCGGTCCGTGAAGGGCCTGACCGTTCTCGTCACCGGCGCGGCCAGCGGCATGGGACGCGCGACCGCGCGCGTGTTCGCCGCCGAGGGCGCGAACGTGGCCGTCACGGATTTCGACGAGCAAGGCGCGCATGCGGTCGCCAGGGAGATTGCGGCGAACGGTGGCGCAGCAAGGGCGTGGAAGCTCGACGTCGCCGACAGCGGCGAGATCAAGCGCGTGGTCGGCGATGTCGCCGCACATTTCGGCGGGCTCGACATCGTCGTCAACAATGCCGGCTTCTCCGTGCGTGTCGCGATCGACGATGAGGCCTATGAGGACGCCTGGGCCAGGGGCATTGCCGTGATGCTGACGGCGCATCCGCGCGTCATCCGCGCTGCGCTGCCCTATTTGCGCAAGTCGAAGAGCCCGCGCATCGTCAACATCGCCTCGACCGAGGCGCTTGGGGCGACCGCATTGCACAGCCCATATTCGGCAGCGAAGGGCGGCGTCGCCAGCCTCACCCGCTCGCTGGCGGTGGAGCTCGGCCGCGAAGGCATCACCGTCAACTGCATCTGTCCCGGGCCGATCCGCACCGCCATCACCGACCGCATCTCCGAGGAGCACAAGACCATCTACGCCAAACGCCGCACCGCACTCGGCCGCTACGGCGACCCCGAGGAGGTCGCGCACATGACGCTGAGCCTGTGCCTGCCGGCAGCGTCGTTCCTCACCGGCGCGGTGATCCCGGTCGATGGCGGACTGATGGCGCGGAATGCGTGAGAGCCATGCGCTCGAAGCGTTGACAACGACTGACGCGGGAGTAGCTTTTTTGACGACAGAGCGGGAGCAACCGCTCGCGACCCGTGGGAGAGAACGTCATGACGATCGCCATCCGGCAGCTTCAGAAGCATTTTGTCGGCGAGGTTTCCGGCCTCGACTTGCGAAAGCCTCTCACACCGGATGAAGCGCGCGAGGTCGAGGCCGCCATGGACAAATATGCGGTGCTGGTTTTCCACGACCAGGACATCACCGACGAGCAGCAGATGGCGTTCGCGCTGAATTTCGGCCGGCGCGAGGACGCGCGCGGCGGCACCGTGACCAAGGAGAAGGACTACCGGCTGCAATCCGGCCTGAACGACGTCTCCAATCTCGGCAAGGACGGCAAGCCGCTTGCGAAAGACAGCCGCACGCATCTGTTCAATCTCGGCAACTGCCTGTGGCACTCCGACAGCTCGTTCCGTCCCATCCCGGCAAAATTCTCGCTTTTGTCGGCGCGCGTGGTGAACCCGAAGGGCGGCAACACCGAATTCGCCGACATGCGCGCGGCTTATGATGCACTCGACGACGAGACCAAGGCGGAGATCGAGGACCTCGTCTGCGAGCACTCGCTGATGTATTCGCGGGGATCGCTCGGCTTCACCGAATACACCGACGAAGAGAAGGAGATGTTCAAGCCGGTGCTGCAACGGCTGGGGGGGG
>NZ_AJQE01000206.1 GCF_000261685.1 Bradyrhizobium genomosp. I (2014)
GGTGCGGACCCATCCCGTGCATCGCCGCAAGTCGCTGTATCTTTCGTCGCATGCCGGCAAGATCGTCAGCATGAGCGTGCCCGAGGGGCGGCTGCTGCTGCGCGATCTGAACGAGCACGCGACGCAAGCAGAATTCGTCTACGTCCACAAATGGAAGCTGCATGACCTCGTGATGTGGGACAACCGCCAGACCATGCACCGCGTCCGCCGCTACGACCAGTCCCAGCCCCGCGACATGCGCCGGGCGACGGTGGCGGGAACCGAGCCGACGGTGCAGCAGCAGGCGGCGGAGTAGACGCGCGCCGCTACTCCGCAAATGGTGTCATCGCCCGGCCTTGACCGGGCGATCCAGGGCGGATTCAACCGGTCAAGCCGGGCGACGACAGCGGTAGGCGGGGCGAATACAGCGGACCCTGAATGCTAAAGCATGATCCGGAAAAGTGCGCAGCGGTTTTCCGAAAAGATCATGCTAAAACAGCAACCTAAAGCGCGATGACGATTCATCCAAATCTCATCGCGCTTTAGGCGTGCCCGGCCTCGTTCGAGAGCATGCCGGGATCGATGCCGATCTTCTGCAAGGCGCGGTTGTATTTGTCGTCGACGTCATCGCCGAAAATCAGGTCCGCATCCGCATCGCAATGCAGCCAGCCGTTGCTCTGGATCTCGGTCTCGAGCTGTCCCGGCGCCCAGCCGGCATAGCCGAGCGCGAGGATGGCGTGCTTGGGGCCGGAACCGTTGGCGATCGCGCGCAGGATGTCGACGGTCGCGGTGAGGCAGACGCCGTCATCGATCCGCAGCGTCGCGTTCTCGATGTAGAAGTCGCTGGAATGCAGCACGAATCCGCGGCCAGTGTCGACCGGGCCCCCCCGCAACACCTTCATGCTCTCGGCATTCTCCGGCAGCTTGATGTGCTCGCCCTTCTTGATGATGCCGAGCTGCTGCAAGAGCTCGGGGAAGTCGATGCTCCCGGCCGGATGGTTCACGATGATGCCCATCGCTCCTTCGGCGGAATGGGCGCAGAGATAGATCACCGAGCGCTCGAAACGGGAATCGCCCATCACGGGCATCGCAATCAGGAGCCGGCCGTCGAGATAACCGGCCGGATTGGGCAGCGCGGGGCCTGAGCTGCGGGTGCTTTCGCCCGTCCTCTTGCCTGTGGGAGCCATCGGTGAAGCACTCCGGTTTCAATTCCTATCCTGATGTCGGGCCGGGCGGCTGTCAAATCAAGGCTTGCGGTGACTGATTCAAGTGCATCCATCACAAGCAATTCAATGGTTTGGCCGGGGACGACCCTGTAAAGACGTGCCATGCTCACAAGAGTTCCCCTGCGTGCGGCGATTGGCGTCGCGACAACCCTGCTTGCGTCGTCGTTGGCCATCGCGGCCCGTGCCGACGACGCTTCGCCGTGGCAGCGCGACGGACATTCCGCGGTGCGGCTGTTGGCGGGATCGCGCAGCGGCGCAGTCCTGCTCGGCGGTATCGCGTTCCAGCTCGAGCCGGGATGGAAGACCTATTGGCGCTCGCCCGGCGATTCCGGCGTTCCACCGCGGTTCGACTTTTCGAAGTCGGACAATGTCGAGGCGGTGACGATCATGTGGCCGGCGCCGCTGAAATTCGACGACGGCGCGGGCGGCCATTCGATCGGCTATCACGACCACATCGTGCTGCCGTTGCGCATCGTCGCCAAGGCGGCCGACAAGCCGGTGACCTTGCGTGCCGAGATCAATTACGCAGTGTGCGAGAAGCTCTGCATTCCAGTCGAGGCCAGCGCCGAGCTCGGCCTCAACAGCGTCGCCTCGACCGAGGATGCGAACTTGCGTGCTGCGCTCGACACCGTCCCCAAGCCAGCCAATATCGGCGACCCCAATCCGCTCACCATCCGCGACGTCAAGCGTGACGGGCCCAAGAATGTGGTGGTCGACGTGGTGACGCCGGACAGCCGCAGCGTCAATCTGTTCGTGGAAGGCCCGACACTCGATTGGGCGCTGCCGATTCCAGTACCTGTGCAGCACAGCCCGCCTGGGGTGATGCGGTTTTCTTTCGAGCTCGACGGGCTGCCGCCGGGCGCCAAGCCGGATGGTGCGGCGCTGAAGTTTACGCTGGTCGGGCCGGAGAAGGCATACGAGTTCAATACGAATTTGGAGTAGTGCTGTCCTATTTGCTGCACTGCCGGCACTACACATTCAACTGTCGTCCCGGACAGGCGTAGGCGCGGATCCGGAGCCCATATTCACAGGGAGTGCTCTGGCGAAGACTCGTGATTGCCAGCTCGCGCTCCAACTTCTCCCTGGAATTATGGGTCCCGGGGCGCGCTTGTCCGGGACGACAGGGGAGCGTGGGGCCCAGCGTACTCACCCAACCGAATCTTAACGAATGGTTGCTAGTTCCCTGGCATGCCGCAGCATGCGGGATGCCTGGGGACTGTTCGAATTGGCCGTGATGGATGCACAACCCGCAACGACCGGACCGGCCGGGCTGATCGCGCGGCTGCGGGCCAAGCTGACGGGTGGATCGAGCGAAGCGTCGCTGACGCGGCGGCTCGCCGGCACCATCTTCATCATCCGCGTGATCAGCGCGGGGCTCGCCTATGTCTCGCAGGTTCTGCTTGCGCGCTGGATGGGCACGTCCGACTACGGCATCTATGTCTATGTCTGGACCTGGGTGCTGCTGCTCGGCAGCATGATGGATTTCGGCATCTCCGCCTCCGCGCAGAAGATCATCCCGGAGTACCGCACCAGGGGCGATCATGAGCTGCTGCGCGGCTTCCTCTCCGGCAGCCGCTGGCTGACCTTTGCCGTTTCCACGGTGGTCTCGCTTGGGCTTGCCGGCATCGTAAGACTGCTGTCGCCCTGGATCGATCCGGCCGAGGTGCTGCCGCTCTATATCGGCTGCATGACGCTGCCGGCCTTCGTCGTCGCCAACACCCAGGACGGCATCGCGCGCTCGCATGACTGGATGCAACTCGGCTTGATGCCGCAATTCATCATCCGCCAGGCGCTGATCATCGGCATCACAGCCGCTGCCTTCCTGCTCGGCTATCATCTCGGCGCGGTCGCCGCGATGATCGCGAGCCTGGGCGCGGTGTGGATCGCGATGGCCGGGCAGATGGTGGTGCTGAACCGCAAGCTCGCCGATCACATCGAGCCGGGCCCCAAGGCCTACGACGTCAGGGGCTGGCTCGCCGTCTCATTGCCGATCCTGCTGGTCGAGAGTTTTTACCTGCTGCTCTCCTACACCGATGTGCTGGTGCTGCAGCAATTCCGCTCCTCTGACGAGGTCGGCGTCTATTTTGCGGTGGTGAAGACGCTGGCGCTGGTCTCGTTCATCCACTACGCGATGTCGGCGACGACGGCGCATCGTTTCGCCGAATACAATGCGCTCGGCGACAAGGCGCGGCTGTCGGCCTATGTCGCGCATGCCATCAACTGGACGTTCTGGCCGTCGCTGGCGGCGACCATCGTGCTGCTCGCAGCCGGCAAGCCGTTGCTATGGCTGTTCGGACCGCAGTTCACTGTCGGCTACGACATCATGTTCATTGCTGCGATCGGCCTCGTGGTACGCTCCGCGATCGGCCCGGTTGAGCGCCTGCTCAACATGCTCGGCCAGCAGAAGATCTGCGCACTGGCCTATGCGCTGGCCTTCGTGATGAACGTCGTGCTCTGCTTTGCGCTGGTACCGCGCTACGGCGGCCACGGCGCCGCGGCCGCGACCTCGATCTCGCTGACCTTCGAGACGGTGCTGCTGTTCTGGATCGTGCGGCAGCGCCTCGGACTGCACGTGCTGGCGTTCGGCAAATAGGCCGCCGCGGCCTGCGCTGCCGTTGAGGAACGCCTGTTGCGTGACAGGCCCGGGAACGAAGCAAAATGACTGCCCAGCCTCGGTCGGCAGCACAATTTTTCTTATTCTATCCAAGCGGTTGCGCCTTGGCGAAAGTTTATTCTACGTCGTATTGCCCAACTGACGAGATAAACTTAAGATTCTCCAGACCATGTTCGATCCACTCTACGTCGCCTCCGGATTCGCCGTCGGCCTGCTTGTCGGGATGACCGGCGTGGGTGGCGGCTCGTTGATGACGCCGCTGCTGATCCTGCTGTTCGGCGTCCATCCCGCCACCGCGGTCGGAACCGACCTGCTCTATGCCGCAGCGACCAAGACCGGCGGCAGCGTGGTGCATGGCTGGGCGCGCAGCGTGCACTGGCCGGCCGTGCTGCGGCTTGCCTGCGGCAGCATCCCGGCGAGCGCGCTGACGCTGTTCGTGCTGTGGAAGCTCGATCTCCGAAGCGAGTCCGAGCGTAACCTCGTCAGCCTCGTGCTGTGCTTCGCGCTGCTGCTGACCGCGACCTCGCTGATCTTCCGCAAGTCGATCATGGAGCGCTATCGGAAACGCCTCGCGCAGGTCAGCGAGCGAACCACAGGGATCGCAACCGTCGTCACCGGCATCGTGCTCGGCGTGCTGGTGTCGATTTCATCCGTCGGTGCCGGTGCGGTCGGCGTCACCGTGCTGCTGCTGCTCTACCCGCGCCTGCCGATGGCGACCATCGTCGGCTCCGACATCGCCCATGCGGTGCCGCTGACGCTGGTCGCGGGCATCGGACACTGGGCGCTCGGTGACGTCGATTGGGCGCTGATGGGTGTGCTGCTGCTGGGCTCGCTGCCCGGCATCATCGTCGGCAGCTTCAGCGCGACGCGCGTGCCTGAAACAGTGCTGCGCCTCGTGCTTGCTAGCGTGCTGTTCGTGGTCGCCGGCAAGATCATGTTCGCGGAACTGAATTTGTCGTCGGCCATCGTCACGGCGCTGGCCTGGACGCATTGAGCGGGAAGCTGCCGCTCCACTCCCGCTGTCATCGGCCGGCTTGACCGGGCGATCCGGTTTTCCAGAGACGGTTGCGATTAAGCCGAGACGCCGCGGCGTACTGGATGCCCCGGTCAAGCCGGGGCATGACAGAGTGGCTCAATTGACGCGAACTACTCCGCAGTCCAGCCGCCGTCGATCGAGAGATTCGTGCCGGTGATTTGCGCGGCATCGTCGCCGCACAGGAACAGGGCCAGCGCGGCGACCTGCTCGGAGGTGACAAACTCCTTGGTCGGCTGCGCATCGAGCAGCACGTCGTTGATGACCTGCTCGCGTGTCAGGTTGCGCGCCTTCATCGTGTCGGGGATCTGCTTCTCGACGAGCGGCGTCCAGACGTAGCCGGGGCTGATGCAATTGCAGGTGATCTTGTGGGTCGCGACCTCCAGCGCCACGGTCTTGGTGAGACCGGCGATGCCGTGCTTGGCCGAGACATAGGCCGACTTGAAGGGCGAGGCGACCAGCGAATGTGCGGACGCCGTGTTGATGATGCGGCCCCAGCCCTTCTTCTTCATGCCGGGGACGGCGGCGCGGATGGCATGGAAGGCCGAGGACAGGTTGATCGCGATGATCTGGTCCCACTTCTCGAGCGGGAATTCCTCGATCGGCGACACGAACTGGATGCCGGCATTGTTGACCAGGATGTCGACCGAGCCGAACGTCTTCTCGCCGAGCGCGATCATCCCGGCGATCTCGGCGGGCTTGGTCATGTCGGCAGGCGAGTAGATCGCCTTCACGCCAAACTCGGACTCGATTTTGGCGCGCTCCTTCTCGATGTCCTCCGGCGAGCCGAAACCGTTTATGACGACATTGGCACCGGCGCTGGCAAAGGCGCGCGCATAGGCGAGCCCGATGCCGCTGGTCGACCCGGTCACGACGGCGTTCTTTCCTGACAGACTACCCATTCTATTCGCTCCTTTTTGCCGGGGGCGCGGTGACGTCCCCCGTGAGATCGTAGGTCACCATGGTCTCGCCGGACTGCGGCCGCTCGAGCCAGTCCTTGTGGCGCATCGACAGATGCACGTCGCGCACGCCGGCTTCCCAATGCTCGACCATGGCGACGTGCGAGAAGTCGTAGTCCTTGGACGAGGATTCGTAGTTCTTGCTGCGGTAGATCAGATGCACCACGGTGACGGTGCTTTCGCGCGACACCTTTGCCAGGAATTCGACGGAAGGATCGTTCCTCAGATAGTCCGGCAATTTGCCGATCAGGTCGCGCACGGCCCTGCGGGCGTTGTGCAGCTGCTTGTTCTTGTCGGTGTTCATCCGCGTGCGGCTGGAATAGCGGATGTCCTTCTCGCGTTCGGCGGCCTCAAGCAGCGAATTCGGCAGGTCGCCGCGCGCGGAAAACAAATCGACCTGGAAGATCAGCATGTCGCGTTCGACCTCGGCATCGAGCACGTAGTCGAGCGGGGTGTTGGAGGCGATGCCGCCGTCCCAATAGTGCTCGCCGTCGATCATCACGGAGGGAAAGCCGGGCGGCAGCGCGCCGGAGGCCATGATGTGCTCGGGGCCGATCGTCTTGCCGAGCTTCTTGAACTCGTAATTGTCGAAATATTTGAAGTTGCCCGAAGTGACGCCGACCGCGCCGACCGACAGGCGCGTCCTCAGATCGTTGATGCGGTCGAAATCGACGAGACGCTCCAGCGTCTTCTTGAGCGGCGAAGTGTCGTAATAGCTTTCCGCTTCGGGATGCCCCGGCGGCCAGAGCGGCGCCGGCGGAATGCGCGGCGTGAAGAAGCCGGGCACGCCGAAGGTCGCAATCAGCGCAGCGCTGGTCGAATTGAACAACTCGCGGCTGTGGTCGCTCTTGCCGACCGGCTTCCACGGCACCGGCGCGGACACCATCTCCCAGAACTCCTTGAGCCGCTTGACGCGCGTCTGCCCCTCGTTGCCGGCGATGATGGCGGCGTTGACCGCGCCGATCGAGATGCCGGCCACCCATTCCGGCTCGAAGCCGTAGCCGCACAGCGCCTGAAAGGCGCCGGCCTGGTAGGAGCCGAGCGCGCCGCCGCCCTGGAGGACCAGGACGCGTTGCGCATTCGCGGGGACGCTGGCGGATTCCGGGCTACGATCGGTCATGGGAGAACAATAGCAAATGGCGCGCCACCGTGGCGACACTCCGCCGCGGCGTCAATGCATCCCGGGATCAAGTCTGGCTTATCGGGGCTCCGTCGAGGCCAGGATCATGGTCCAGAACACCTTGTATTTGGTGCCAGGAGCATAGCTCGCCGCGATGCCCAATTTTGTGACACCGCCCTTGAGCATGTTGGCGCGGTGAGGGGGCGAGTCGCGCCAGCCGGAAAACGCTTCCGCCAGCGTATGATAGCCGGCCGAGATGTTCTCGACCGCCACGGTCGCGGGATAACCGCCGGCGGCCAGACGCTTGGCCAGCGGCGCGCGGACGTCGTGGTCCATCCTGTTGGCCGCCGCCATCGCGCCCGACTGGGACTCGGCGAGCCGCATCAAGTCGGGATCGATCATGACGGTGCCGAGCCCGTTGTTCTGGCGGTATTGCGAGATCATGACCGCCGCCGCCTGCGCATCGAGCTTGGAGCCCGGGACCGCCATGTCGGTGTACATGGATGGCTGCTGGACCGGTGCTTCGTTGCCGGCACAGCCGGCGAGCAGCAAAGTGACGAGAATTGCGGCCGCAGCGCGCATGAATCGAGGCCCCCAAATGAGGGGCCGTTGTTGCATACCAACCGTGGCTGAAAGGTGAATATTGAGGAAAATCGTAGCTGTCATTCCGGGGCGCGCGTCAGCGCGAACTACGGTGCGCAATCGTGAACCTGAGAATCTCGCGCCACAATCCCGGGATTCCGGGTTCGATGCTCCGCATCGCCCCGGAATGACTGTGCTAGCCTGTGCTAGCCCGCAAATATCCGGTAGCGGCGAGGCTCAAGGCCGATGGTGTCGCCGGCGCGCAGTTCCCTGTCGCGGGGGGCGTCGATCTCGATAGTCTGGCCGCCCGAGAGCGCGACCTCGGCGCGCTGTACGGGGCCGAAATTGCGGACATGCCGGATCGCGCCCTCGAAGGCGCCGCTGCCGGGCGGGCCAACCAGCATGTCATGTCGCCGCACGAACAGCCTTGACGCGCCAGGCGCAAGCCCGCCGGCGGCGAGATCCAGCGGCCGGTCACCGAGCCGGACCGTACCATTGGCGACCTCGACCGGCAGCACAATGGATTCGCCGATGAAACCGTGCACGAAGGCAGTGGCCGGATTGTCGTAGACGTCATCGGGCGAGCCGATCTGCTCGATCCTGCCCTTGTCCATCACCACGACACGGTTGGCGACTTCGAGCGCCTCCTCCTGGTCATGGGTGACGAAGATCGAGGTCACGCTGATCTCGCGATGCAGCGCGCGCAGCCATTTGCGCAGCTCTTTCCGCACCTTGGCATCGAGCGCGCCGAACGGCTCGTCGAGCAGCAGGATGCGCGGCTCGATCGCGAGCGCGCGGGCGAGCGCGATCCGCTGGCGCTGGCCGCCGGAGAGCTGGCCCGGATAGCGGTCGGCGAGCCAGTCGAGCTGCACGAGATCGAGCAGCTCCTTGACGCGCGCACGGATTGCGGCTTCGTCCTTCCGGACCGCGCGTGGCTGCACGCGCAGGCCGAAGGCGACGTTCTCGAACACCGTCATGTGGCGGAACAGCGCGTAGTGCTGGAACACGAAGCCGACATGCCGTTCCCGTGCGCCCTGCGCCAGCGCGTCCTCGCCATTGATCAAGACCTCGCCGGAATCGGGCCAGTCGAGCCCGGCGACGATCCGCAGCAACGTGGTCTTGCCGGAGCCGGACGGACCGAGCAGCGCGACCAACTCGCCGCTGTCGACCTTGAGATCGACACCGTCGAGGGCTTTGAAGCTGCCGAACGTCTTGACGAGATTCCTGACTTCAATGGTCACTTGGATCCTGTCCTTCGTCCAGATGGCGTTCGAGAACGGTCTTGGCGATCAGCGTGATCAGCGCCAGCATCGCCAGCAGCGAGGCGATCGCAAAGGCGGCGACGAACTGGTACTCGTCGTAGAGAATCTCGACGAGGAGCGGCATCGTGTTGGTCTCGCCGCGGATATGGCCGGAGACGACGGAGACCGCACCGAACTCGCCCATCGCGCGCGCGTTGCAGAGCAGGACGCCGTAGAGCACGCCCCATTTGATGTTGGGCAGCGTGACGCGGAAGAACGTCTGCAGGCCCGAGGCGCCGAGCGAGATCGCGGCCTCCTCCTCCTGCGTGCCCTGCTCCTGCATCAGGGGGATCAGCGCGCGCGCCACGAACGGAAAGGTCACGAAGGTGGTGGCAAGCGCGATGCCGGGCACCGCAAACAGGATCTGGATGTCATGATCGCGCAGCCAGCCGCCGAGATAGCCCTGCGCGCCAAACAGCAGCACGAAGACGAGGCCCGAGATCACTGGACTCACCGAGAACGGCAGGTCGATCAGCGTGATCAGGAACGTCTTGCCCGGGAAATCGAATTTTGCAATCGCCCAGGCCGCGACAAGGCCGAACACCAGGTTGAGGCCCACTGATATCGCGGCGACCAGCAACGTCAGCCTGATCGCTGCCAGCGCCTCGGGCTCGGCCAGCGCAGCGAGATAGGCGGCGATTCCTTTCGAGAACGCATGTGCAAACACCACCACCAGCGGCAACACGACGAAGATGGTGAGAAACGCGACCGCGATCGCGATGACAACAATGCGCACTGCCTTCGGCTCGGTGCGAAGACTGTTCCGCGCGAGGGCTTCACGTGCACGGGCCTTCTCGTCGGACGAGGTGACCGGGCCTGAATGGGCGATCTGCACCGTCATGGTCCGCCCTCAGCGCGCCGGAATTCTGCTCTGCGCCCAGCGCTGAAGCCGGTTGACGGCGAAGATGATGACGAAGGAGACGACGAGCATGACGACCGCGATCGCGGTCGCGTCGGCGTAGCGGAATTCGGAGAGCCGGATCACGATCAGCAGCGGCGCGATCTCGGACACGTTCGGCAGGTTGCCGGCGATGAAGATCACCGAGCCGTATTCGCCGACCGCGCGGGCGAAGGCGAGCGCGAGGCCGGTGAGCAGCGCCGGTGCGAGCGAAGGCAGGATCACGCGGATGATGGTCTGCCAGCGGCTGGCACCAAGGCTGCCCGCGGCTTCCTCGATCCCGGGATCGAGATCCTGGAGCACGGGCTGCACCGTGCGCACGACGAAGGGAATACCGATGAAGATCATGGCGACGAAGATGCCGAGCGGCGTGAACGCCACCTTGATGCCGAGCGCGGCAAGCGGCGCGCCCAGCCAGCCCTTCTCGGCGAACAACGCGGTCAGCGCAACGCCGGCAACCGCGGTCGGCAGCGCGAAGGGCACGTCGACGATGGCGTCGAACAGGCGCCGGCCGGGGAAGCGGTAGCGCACCAGCGCCCAGACGATGATGCTGCCCATGACAAGGTTGACGCAGGCCGCAGCAAAGGCGAGGCCGAACGAGACGCGGAGCGCGTTCAGGGTGCGGCGGCTGGAAAGGATGTTCCAGAACTGCTCGGGGCTGAGCTCGAGCGATTTCAGGAACAGGCCGGCGAGCGGAATCAGGATGATCACGGACAGCCAGGTCAGCGTCAGCCCCATGGTGAGACCGAAGCCCGGCAATGTCCGGCGTCGTGCTGCAACTGCGCTCATCAGGCCCCCTGCAAAAGCCTCTTAAGACAGCGCCCGATCAGTTCTTGTAAATCTGATCAAAGACGCCGCCGTCTGCAAAATGTTCCCTCTGGGCCCTGGTCCAACCGCCGAAAACCTCGTCGATCGTGAACAGCTCGACCTTGGCGACGGCATTTTCATACTTCTTGGCGATTTCGGCATCGCGCGGACGGTAGAAGTTGCGCGCGGCGATCTCCTGCCCTTCCTTGGTGTACCAATATTGCAGGTAGGCATCCGCGGCGTTGCGGGTGCCCTTCCTGTCGGCAACCTTGTCGACGATAGCGACCGGCGGTTCGGCGAGGATCGATTGTGGCGGCGCCACGATCTCGAACTTGTTCGCGCCGAACTCCTTCAGGGCAAGGAACGCCTCGTTCTCCCAGGCGAGCAGCACGTCGCCCACGCCGCGCTCGACGAAGGTCATGGTCGCGCCACGCGCGCCGGTATCGAGCACCGGGACCTGCTGATACAGTTTGCCGATGAAATCCCTGGCCTTGTCGACCGATCCGTATTTCTTCTGCGCGAAGCCCCAGGCTGCAAGATAGTTCCAGCGCGCGCCACCCGACGTCTTTGGATTCGGCGTGATCACGGCGACACCCGGCTTGATCAAATCGTCCCAGTCCTTGACGCCCTTCGGATTGCCCTTGCGTACCAGGAACACGATGGTCGACGTGTAGGGCGACGAATTCTGCGGCAACCGCTTCTGCCAGTCGGCAGCAGTAAGGCCCTTGCCGGCGATCGCGTCGATGTCATAGGCGAGCGCGAGCGTCACCACGTCGGCCTGCAGGCCGTCGATCACCGCGCGCGCTTGCGACCCGCTGCCGCCATGCGACTGCTTGATCTCGACGCTCTTGCCGGTTTCCTTCCGATAGGCGTTCGCGAACGCCTTGTTGAACTCGACGTAGAGCTCACGTGTCGGGTCGTACGACACGTTCAACAGGTTAATGTCGGCGGCGAGAGTCGAGCTTGCCAAGAATCCCGTTGCGAGCAGTCCTGCAGCGAGCGGAACGATACGGCGCATCATGTCCATCTCCATTCACTTCGCCGACATCGGTGTCAGCGAAGGCATGCAGGCGAAACTCGCGGCGAAACGCTCTCAAGTCAACGGAACCCGATTTTCTTGTTCGCAGCGCGACAGCCGGACTGTGCTACGAAATCTTCATCGTGTGAATGCCGCATTCCGTCTTCGTCCGGCCACGCCATCGGCCGGCGCGCGCATCCTCGCCCTCGGTCGTTCTGCTCGTGCAAGGCATGCAGCCAACCGACAGGAATCCTGACGCAGCCAGCGGGTGCCGCGGCAGTCTGGCGCGGGTGAAGATCGCCTCGATCTCCTCGCGCGAAACGTTGGCGAAGGGATTGAACTTCAACCGCGCGCCATCGTCCTCGACGACGGGGATGTCGGCGCGCGTAGCGCCCTGGAAGCGCTTGCGGCCGTTGATCCAGGCTGAGAACGGCTTCAGCGCACGCGCCAGCGGCTCGACCTTGCGGATGCGGCAGCAGGCGTCGGGATCGGAGAACCAGAGGTCGCGATCGGGATCGTCGCGCGAGAGGGCCTCCTCGGCGGGCTTGATCGACCGGACATCCTTCAGGCCCAGCGTCGCAACCAGCTCATCGCGATAGGCCAGCGTCTCCTCGAACAACCACCCCGTATCGAGAAAGATCACCGGAATTGCCGGATCGACGTCCGCCATGACCTTCAAGAGTGTGGCCGATTCCGTGCCGAAGGACGACACCAGCGCGAGCTTGTCGCGCCCGACCGTCCTCAGCGCCGCCGCGATGATCTCCGCAGGCGAGGCATCGCGCAACGCGCGATCGAGTTCCTCGGCCGGGGGCAACGCGGAGGCGGACGATACCTGAGGCGCGATCGCGTTCACGTGCCGACACCCTCCGAGTGGCGCAGCTGCATGCGCCGGTGCAGCGCCGTGATCCGGCCGTCGCCGGTCGGCTGGTAGAACACCGAATAGCGCTTCGCGGTCTGCATGAAGGCTTCTGCGTCCGCCTGCTTCTTGACCTCGAAGGCATCGAAGCCGGCGCGCAGCATGAACACGAACTGGTCCCGCAGCACCTGGCCGGTCGCGCGCAACTCGCCACGGTAATTGTAACGTTCTCGCAGCAGCCGCGCCTGGCTATAGGCGCGTCCGTCCCGGAACGTCGGGAACACCAGCGCGACGGCGGCGATCCTGTCGAGATACGGTACGAGCTCGACAATGTCGCGATTGTTCGGCCAGATGACGCCGACCTTGCCGGCACCCTCGAGCAAGCCCTCGGCGTCGCCAAGGAAACGCTCGGCCGGCACCAGGATGTCGCCGCCCTCGGGCTGCGGCGTGTCGACGGCGAGCTTGACGAAGCTGTCGCCCATGATCTTTCCGCCCTTAACGAGTGGCATAGACGCGCTCCTTGAAGGGTTCGACGCCGAGGCGCTTCACCGTGTCCATGAACAGCTCTTCGGGCCGCTCGCGCAGCGCCAGATAGGCTTCCACGATGTCCTCGACGACGTCGGCGACCTCGTCGAACTTGACGCCCGGCCCGATCAGGGTGCCGAGCGCGGCATTCTCGTCGGCACGGCCGCCGATCGTGATCTGATAGACCTCCTCGCCGTTCTTCTCGACGCCGAGGATGCCGATATGGCCGACATGGTGATGGCCGCAGGCATTGATGCAGCCGGAGATGTTGATGTGGAGCCGGCCAATGAGATTGGCGAGCTCGTGATTGGCGAAGCGCCGGGTCAATTCCTGCGCGATCGGGATCGAGCGCGCATTCGCCAGCGAGCAATAATCGAGCCCGGGGCAGGCGATGATGTCGGTGATCAGATTGACGTTGGGCGTCGCCAGCCCGAGCTTGTCGAGCGCCTTCCACAGCGCCGGCAGGTCGCGCTTGGCGACGTGCGGCAGCGCCAGGTTCTGCTCATGGCCGACGCGGATTTCGCCGAAGGAATATCTGTCGGCGAGATCGGCGAGCGCGTCCATCTGCTCCGCGGTGGCATCGCCTGGAGGCCCGCCGGTCGGCTTCAGCGAGATCGTGACGATGGAATAGCCCTGGACCTTGTGCGGGGCCACCGAATTCTTGCGCCACGCCTCGAAATCGGGATCGGCCGCGGCCTGCCGCAGCTCGTCCGGCATGTACGGCAGTTTCTCGTAGGCGGGATAAGTGAAGCGCGAGCGAATGTCCTCGATGACCTCGTCGTCAATCTGGAGCGAGGAGTTGCGGATATGCTGCCACTCCTCCTCGACCTCGCGCGAGAACTTCTCGATGCCGAGCTCGTGCACCAGGATCTTGATCCGCGCCTTGTAGATGTTGTCGCGGCGGCCATACTGGTTGTAGACGCGCAGGATGGCCTCGATGTAGCTGAGGATGTCGCCGCCGTGCACGAAATGCCTGATGGTCTTGGCGATGAACGGCGTGCGGCCGAGACCGCCGCCGACCAGCACCTCGAAGCCGGTCTCGCCCTTCTCGTTCTTGATCAGGCGGAGGCCGATGTCGTGGACCTTGATCGCGGCGCGGTCATGGTCCGAGGCGGTGATCGCGATCTTGAACTTGCGCGGCAGGAACGAGAATTCCGGATGCAGCGTGGTGTGCTGGCGGATCAGCTCCGACCAGATGCGGGGGTCCTCGATCTCGCCCGGCGCGACGCCGGCCCACTGGTCCGAGGTGACGTTGCGCATGTTGTTGCCGGAGGTCTGCATCGCGTGGATGCCGACCTTGGCGAGATCCTCCAGCGCGTCCGGCAGCTCGGCGAGCTTGATCCAGTTGAACTGGATGTTCTGCCGCGTGGTGAAATGGCCGTAGCCGCGGTCATATTTGCGCGCGACATGGGCAAGCGCCCGCAACTGGTTGGTCGCCAGCGTGCCGTAGGGGATCGCGACGCGGAACATGTAGGCGTGCAATTGCAGATAGACGCCGTTCTGCAGGCGCAGGATCTTGAACTCGTCCTCGGTGAGCTCGCCGGAAAGACGGCGTTTCACCTGGTCGCGGAACTCCGAGACGCGCTCGTTGACGAGCGTGCGGTCGATTTCGTCGTAAGCGTACATAGGTAAATTGCCTTAAGCCTGGGCCGACTGTCCGATGGTCACACCGGTACGGCGGATCTGTTCGCGCAGATTGCCCGGTTCGATCTTGCCGTCGGCGCCGACCTGCACCGGAGCGATATAGGGACCGATCGCGCCGACGTCATCGGCGACGGACTCAGCGAGCAACGCCTTGGCCTCGTCGGAGTTGCGCACGATCGCGGCTTCCGACAGGTCCGCGGACCAGCTCCTGGCGGCGGTGCGATAAACCACGATGCCGTCCCAGGTCCGGTTGGCGGTCACGATCGAGGGGCCGGCGATCTTGATCTTCTTCTGTTCGAGCGGGGAGGTCATTCGGCTGCATCCAATAGGTCAGAGATGATTTGGGTGGGTGTCTGGCGGCGAAGCGAGCCGGCATGCCGGACCACCTCGCCGATGATGAGAATGGCGGGACCGCCGTCGATCCGCTGTGCAAGCTCGGGCAGATCACGCAACGTGCCGATCGCGCCTTGCGCATCGGGACGCGTGACGCGGGCGAACACCCCGACCGGCGTCTCCGGCGAACGGCCCGCGGCAAGCAGGCCCGTGCGCACGGCAGGTGCAGCGGACACGCCCATGTAGACGACGATGGTCATCCCAGTGTCGGTCAGCGTCGACCAGTCCACGGCTTCCGCGTCGCGCGCCTTGTGCGCGGTGAGGAAGGTGATGCGGGTCGCTTCACGACGATAGGTGAGCGGCACCTCGAAATCGGCGGCGCCGCCGAGTCCTGCGGTGATGCCGGGAATGATCGAATAGGCGACGCCGGCGGCACGCAGCGCTTCGACCTCTTCGCCGCCGCGGCCGAATACGAAGGGATCGCCGCCCTTGAGCCGCACCACGCGCTGGCCGGCCTGCGCAGCCTCGATCATGCGCTTGTTGATGGCGTCCTGGCCGATGCCGGGCTTGCCGACGCGGCGGCCGACGGCGACGCGCGTGGTGTCGCGGCGGATGCGATCGAGAATCTCGCCCGAGACCAGTTCGTCGTGGAAGACGATGTCGGCGTCCTGCAATGCGCGCAGCGCCTTGATGGTGAGAAGATCAGGATCGCCCGGACCGGCGCCGACCAGCGCGACCGAGCCTTGCGGCTTGTCGGCGCGTGCGAATCCGGCGGGATCGGATATGGCCTTGAGCGCCGCATCTGCCTCCGCCTTGCGGCCGGCGAGCACGGCGGCGCCGATCGGGCCGTCGATCACGCGCTCCCAGAAGCGGCGGCGCAGCGGAAACTCGGCGATGCGCTCGTTGATGGATTTGCGGAAGAAACCGATGAAATCGGCGAGTTCGCCGATGCGCGCCGGCAGCAGCGCCTCGATCTTCTCGCGCACACGCCGCGCCACCACCGGCGAGGTGCCGCCGGTGCCGACCGCGACCACGACATCACCGCGATCGACGATCGCCGGGAAAATGAAGCTGGAATGCTCGAGGTCGTCCATGACATTGACGGGCAGACCGAGCGACTTGGCCCGCGCCGACATGGCAATGCCGATATCGCCCGCACCGGCGCAGACGATGGCAATGACACCCGAGAGATCGGCGGTCAGCGGATCGCCGCTTGCGATCTCAACGCGTGCCGCACCTTCGGACCCAAAACCAAGATCCTGATTGCCGTCGATCGCATGCACGCGGATGCGCGCGCCAGCGGCGGCAAGCACGCGCAGCTTGGCGCGCAAAAGCTCGCCCGCGCCGATGAGGACCACCGGACCGGCCTTGAGATCGAGGAATACCGGCAAGAACCGCATACGATACTCGCTTCCCCCACTTCCGGGGTTGACTGGAATTATTTTCTATATATGTGTCGTTTCTAGCGCGCAAAGAGAAATTTTTTCTTCTCTTCCGCGCTCCGACTATAGAATTTTCGCCTCCAAACGCAAAGTGGCAGAGATGCATCTTCTCAAGGACGATTCCGCTGCTGTCGGAATGAGCAGCCCGGCCCCCGTTGCCCGCTTGGGCTCGCAAGAATTTTCTGCCGATGTTGCGCCCAGCATGGACCATCTCGACCAGCTCGAGGCGCAGAGCATCTACATCCTCCGCGAGGCCTTCGCCCGGCTGAAGAAGATCGCGCTGCTGTGGTCGCTCGGCAAGGATTCCAACGTCATGATCTGGCTGGCGCGGAAGGCCTTCTTCGGCAAGATGCCGTTCCCGGCCCTTCACGTCGACACCGGCAAGAAGTTTCCCGAAATGTATCGCTTCCGCGATCACTACGGAAAAGAGTGGGATCTCGATCTGCGCGTCGAGCCCTGCCCGCCCATCGATGCCGTCGACCCGACATTGCCGCCGGCCGCCCGCTCCGCCGCGCGCAAGACCGAGGGTCTCAAGATGGCGCTCGCCAAATATGGCTTCGACGGACTGATCGCCGGCATCCGCCGCGACGAGGAGGCGACGCGCGCCAAGGAGCGCGTGTTCTCGCCGCGCGGCTTAGAGGGCAATTGGGACGTGCGCGACCAGCCGCCGGAATTCTGGGACCATTTCAACGCCTCGCCCCCGCAGGGCGCGCATTTGCGCATCCATCCGATCCTGCACTGGACCGAGGCCGACATCTGGGCCTACACCAAGCGCGAGAACATCCCGATCATCCCGCTCTATCTTTCGAAAGACGGCAAGCGCTACCGCTCGCTGGGCGATCAGGACATCACCAATCCCGTGAATTCGACCGCCTCGACCATCGACGAGATCCTGATCGAGCTCGAGCAGACCAAGGTGCCGGAGCGCGCCGGGCGGGCGCTCGACCACGAGACCGAGGACGCTTTCGAGCGCCTACGCGTCGCCGGCTATCTCTGATCAAGGACGCGAGCGCGATATGAACATGATCGTCACCCCAACTTCGCCCGCCACGCCGAACGGCACCACGCGTCCGCAGGTCCGCATCGTCATCGTCGGCCATGTCGACCACGGCAAGTCGACGCTGGTCGGCCGCCTCCTGCACGAGACCGGCAGCCTGCCCGACGGCAAGCTCGACATGCTGAAAGCCGTCAGCGCGCGGCGCGGCATGCCGTTCGAATGGTCGTTCCTGCTCGATGCGCTGCAGACCGAGCGCGACCAGGGCATCACCATCGACACCACGCAGATCCGCTTCCGCACCAACTCGCGCGACATCGTGCTGATCGATGCACCCGGCCACGCCGAATTCCTGCGCAACATGATCACCGGTGCCTCGCAAGCCGACGGCGCGGTGCTGATCATCGACGCGCTCGAAGGCGTGCGCGACCAGACACGGCGGCACGGCTATCTCCTGCATCTTCTCGGCGTGAAGCAGGTCGCCGTCGTCGTCAACAAGATGGACCGCGTCGATTTTTCCGCCGAGCGCTTCAACGCGATCAGCGACGAGATTTCCGCGCATCTGGGCGGCCTCGGCGTGAAGCCGACGGCCGTGATCCCGATTTCCGCCCGCGACGGCGACGGCGTCGCTGAGCGTACCGACCGGATCGGCTGGTACAAGGGACCGACGGTGGTCGAGGCGCTGGACCGGCTCGAGCCGG
>NZ_AJQE01000207.1 GCF_000261685.1 Bradyrhizobium genomosp. I (2014)
CATTGCCGGCGACGAGATCGTGATCATGCCGGCCGGCAAGATCGCCAGGATCAAGACGGTCGAAAGCTGGCCGATGACGCCGGTCACCATCCGCCAAGGCGCCGGCCGCTCGGTCGGCATCACGCTCGACCGAGAATTGTTCGTCGAACGCGGCGACATCATCGCACATGCTGGCAGCGCGCCGCGCGAGACGCGGCGGCTGCGCGCGCGGATCTTCTGGCTGCACGACAAGCCGCTCGCCAAGGGCGACCAGCTCCTGGTGCGCTGCGGGCCGAAGGAAAGCCGCGCCACCGTCGTCGCGATCGAGAAGGCGGTCGATCCCGGTGAGCTCTCGAGCACCGAGAACAAGGCGATCGGCCGCAACCATGTCGGCGAGATCGACATTTCGCTGTCGAACCCGATCGCCACCGATCCCTACACCGAGAACCCGCGCACCGGCCGTCTCGTCATCGAAGTATCCGGACGCATCGCCGGCGGCGGCCTGGTGCTGTCGGTCGATGCCGGCCAGCGCGCCGTGCCCGTCGATATCGTGCCGGTGGAATCGGCCCTGCGCCCTGACGAGCGCTCGGCGCGCTACCGCCACAACGGTGCCGTGGTCTGGCTCACCGGCCTGCCGGCCTCCGGCAAGTCGACGCTGGCAAGAGCGCTGGAGCGACGGCTCTTCGCCAATGGCGGCTCGCCGATCCTGCTCGACGGCGACACGCTGCGTGCCGGGCTCAACAGCGATCTCGGCTTCTCCGCTGCGGACCGCAGCGAGAACATCCGCCGCCTCGCCGAGGTCGCGACCCATCTCGCCCGCAACGGCCATATCGCGATCGTCGCCGCCGTCTCGCCCGCGCGTGAGGACCGCGCCGCCGCGCGCCGCATCGCCGACAGCGCGTTCCGCGAGATCCACGTCGCGACGCCGGCCGGCGTCTGCGAAGAGCGCGATCCCAAGGGCCACTACAGGAAGGCGCGCGCCGGCGCTCTGGCTTCGTTCACCGGCATCGCCAACGACTACGAGAAGCCCGAAGCCGCCGAGCTCGTGATCGACACGTCGAAGCGAACAGTGGCCGAAGCGGCGGACGAGATCGAGAGGATGCTGAAGACATCAGGCGTGCTGTTCGACCAGGTGGTGGATCTAGCGGCGAATATTTGAGGCGCGCCCCATCCGCTGGCACTGCTACGTTCCCTCCCCCCTTGCGGGGGAGGGTTAGGGAGAGGGGTCCACACGGGGACTCTCTCCGTCAGTGCAAACAGTTTCGTCGTCAATTTCGACACACCTTTTCCTGGGCTCCCCCTCTCCCCGCAAGGGGGGAGGGAGCGCACTTGTGCGCGTGGCGCGAAGCCGGACTTGATCGTTTGCAAATCGCGCCAAACCCATACCTGTTCTTGACATTTTGACAAACCCCTGGGGGTCTTCTCACCGCCCCGATTTTGGGGCTAATAGGCCTCCGAAAGCCGCCCCCTGTGGGTGCATTTTGCTGCTGTCGGGTCAAAAGCAGCCAAAAACAGCCATTTCCAACAAGAAAGCCCATCATGAAACGCGTCGACGCCCACGGATTGAAGATCGCCCCTGTTCTGTTTGACTTCATCGCCAAGGAAGCGGCCCCGAAAACGGGAATCGCGCCGGATGCGTTCTGGGCCGGGGTTGCCGCCATCATCAAGGAGCTGGGGCCGAAGAACCGGTCGCTGCTCGCATTCCGCGACGCGCTGCAGGCCAGGATCGACGACTGGCACCGCGCCAACAAGGGCAAGGCGTTCGACCTCGACGCCTATACCGCCTTCCTGAAGGAGATCGGCTACCTCGTCCCGGAGCCGGCGACGCAGAAGGTCGAGACCGCCAATGTGGACGAGGAAATCGGCAAGATCTGCGGTCCGCAGCTCGTCGTGCCCCTCACCAATGCGCGCTACGCGCTGAACGCGGCGAATGCGCGCTGGGGTTCGCTCTACGACGCCTTCTACGGCACCGACGCGATCCCCCACGATCCCTCGGAGACCGGCAAGGGCTACAACAAGGCGCGCGGCGACAAGGTGATCGCCAAGGCAAAGGCGTTCCTCGATACCGCCGCGCCGCTCGCGACCGGGAGCCACACCGACGTCACCGCCTACAGCGTGGTTGCGGGCCAGCTCGCGGTGAAGCTGAAGAGCGGCAACGCCACCGCGCTGAAGAACGCGGCACAATTCGCCGGCTTCCAGGGCGATGCGGCCGCACCGAGCGCGGTGCTGCTCGTCAACAACGGCCTGCATGTCGAGCTCAAGATCGACCGCAGCAGCGCCATCGGCAAGGACGATCCGGCCGGCGTCGCCGACATGATCATGGAAGCCGCGGTCTCCACCATTCTCGACATGGAGGACTCGGTCGCCGCTGTCGATGCCGAGGACAAGGTGCTGGTCTACCGCAACACGCTCGGCCTGATGAACGGCACGCTGTCGGCCGATTTCGAGAAGGGCGGCAAGACGCTGACGCGCTCGCTCAACGCCGACCGCAGCTACAGGACGCCCGATGGCAACGGCGAGCTCAAGCTCCACGGCCGCAGCCTGCTCCTGATGCGCAATTGCGGTCACCACATGTTCACCGACGCGGTGCTGGACGAGAAGGGCGAGGAGATTCCGGAAGGCCTGCTCGATGCCGCCGTCTCCGGACTGCTCGCCATTCACGACCTCAAGGGCAACTCCAAGGTCAAGAACAGCCGCACCGGATCTGCCTATATCGTCAAGCCGAAGATGCATGGCCCCGACGAGGTGTCGCTGACCTGCGAGCTCTTCGACCGCGTCGAGAGGATGCTGGGCTTGCCGGAAAACACGCTCAAGGTCGGCATCATGGACGAGGAGCGGCGTACCACCGTCAACCTCAAGGCCTGCATCCAGCGTGCCTCCAAGCGCATCATGTTCATCAACACCGGCTTCCTCGACCGCACCGGCGACGAGATCCACACCTCGATGGAAGCGGGCCCGATGATCCGCAAGAACGAGATGAAGGCGCAGGCCTGGATCAAGGCCTATGAGGACTGGAACGTCGACATGGGCCTGACCTGTGGCCTGCCCGGCCATGCCCAGATCGGCAAGGGCATGTGGGCCGCGCCGGACAAGATGGCGGACATGCTGGCGCAGAAGCTCGGCCATCCGCAGGCCGGCGCCACCACCGCCTGGGTCCCCTCGCCGACCGCCGCGACGCTGCACGCGCTGCACTATCATCAGATCAACGTCGTCGCGCGACAGGAGGAACTCACCAAGGGCGGACCGCGCGCAAAGCTCTCGGACATCCTCACCATTCCGGTGTCGAAGTCGAACTGGGCGCCTGACGACGTCAAGCAGGAGATCGACAACAATTGCCAGGGCATTCTTGGCTATGTCGTGCGCTGGATCGACCAGGGCGTCGGCTGCTCCAAGGTGCCCGACATCCACGATGTCGGCCTGATGGAAGACCGCGCCACCTTGCGCATTTCCAGCCAGCATCTCGCCAACTGGCTGCACCAGGGCGTGATCACCGAGGCGCAGGTGACGGAATCGCTGCAGCGCATGGCCGTCGTCGTCGACCAGCAGAACGCGGGCGATCCCATCTACAAGCCGATGGCGCCCGCCTTCGACGGCGTCGCCTTCAAGGCGGCCTGCGACCTGATCTTCAAGGGTCGCGCGCAGCCGAACGGCTACACCGAATACATCCTCACCGCGCGCCGCCGCGAGGCCAAGGCGCTCGGCTGAAAAGGCGCTTGGCCGACAAGGCACTTGGCCGAGCTGATCTGTTGAATGTCAAAAGCCCCGGCCAGCGCCGGGGCTTTTCGTTGTGCACCCGTAGCGCGGACGAAACGTCGCGAGGCGGAACGGCTGCGCACGCTTGACGTTGTCCAGCCATAAACCAACGGGAGATGGTCATGGACTGGAATCGGATCGAAGGAAACTGGAAGCAGTTCAAGGGCTCGGCCAAGGAGAAGTGGGGCAAGCTCACCGACGATGACCTTCAATTGATCGAGGGCCGCCGCGAGCAGCTCGAGGGCCGGCTCCAGGAGCGCTACGGCAAGGCCAAGGACCAGGTTCGTCAGGATGTCGACGACTGGCTGAAGTCGCTGCACTAGCGCTGCACGAACGAAGCCCCGGCTCACGCCGGGGCTTTTGTTTTGAGGTGTAGCCCGTATCTTCGCTAGAACACCGCGAGATATTTCAGCAGCGACACGATGCCGATAATGATGACAATCACGCGCGCGATCTGCTTGGCGCGGCCGTCCATCGGCAGCATGTTGATGAGATAAAGCACGAGAATGACGACGAGAAAGGTAACTAGTACGCCCACCAGCATTGCAGAACCCCCTTCAGGCTAATTGCAAACGCTGTTCTCAACGCGCTGCGCTCTGGCCGGTTCCATTTCGGCAACCTGCTGCAACCCCTCGCGAATCCGTCATCCTACGATCGGCCGAGCCACCTGTGATTTCATACTTCCGACGGGGTTGCGACTGCCATCGCTGGTCCGGATCTGCGTGCGCCCGCGGCGAGCCTGTCTGGAGACGACTGCTTGTCGGGCGACGATCTGCTTCGTTACAGCGCCCCTACTCCTTCGCCACCACCGGGACCTGGCGGAATTTGGCGCGCACCGACTGCGGCAGCGGCGAAAAATTCATCGCGACGCCGCGGCGGTCGTTGGCATTGCGGCTGGCGACCACGAGGCCCTCAGCGCCGGCGACGATGTCGCCTTTGCGGAGGGTGGGATCGTCCTCGATCTTGACTGATGCGAGCCCGACCGGATCCTTGCCGTTGCAGGTGCAGCCCGCGACGATCTCGTTGCGATAGCGGTACGCGTTGGGCAGATCGGAATAGGATTTTCCCTTGTCCGTCGTGGCATCATCGATGTTGCCGCCATAGACCAGCGAGGTCTCCGACGCCGGACAGAAGCTCTTGCAGGATTGCGCCTTGCTCTCGGCATCGGTGCCTTGCGCCGGGAAGTAGCGGCCGTCACAGCCGCGCACGCAATAGGCCATGCCGCCGCCAGAGGAGGCCCGCTGCCGTGGCGCGTCGTAGCGCGGCATGTCGTCATTCGGGAACGGCATCCGGATCTCCGGCGGCGGCCGCATCCGGAAACCCCCGAACAATGCCGAGAAGAAATCCTCTGCATGCGCCGACGGTGCCGACACCAGACCGGCCGAGGCCAAGATCGCCGCACCGCAAACCACTTTGCCAACCAGGCGTCTGTTCATATGACCTCGCTCACTCTCAGTTCACGGCCGACGTCGTGACGTTCAACGCCTGCCGGCCTGACGGCAGCGTGCTCGCGGCCGGGCGCTTTCGCGCTGGATCTACGCCTTTGGCCATCAGCGGCGCGTTCTTTGGAAGCACCACGACCTTGGCGCCGACATTGACCCGATTGAACAGGTCGATGACATCCTCGTTGGTCATGCGGATGCAGCCGGACGAGACGAATTTGCCGATGGTGGAGGGATCGTTGGTGCCATGGATGCGGTATTCGCTCGAGCCGAGATACATCGCACGCGCACCGAGCGGGTTGCCGGGACCGCCGGCGACGAAGCGCGGCAGGTAGGGCTGGCGCGCGATCATCGCGGCCGGCGGATGCCAGTCCGGCCATTCCGCCTTGCGGCTGACGTTCTGCACTCCCGACCAGGTAAAGCCTTCGCGACCGACGCCGACGCCGTAGCGGATCGCGCGGCCGTTGCCGAGCACGTAGTAGAGATAGGTGTTGTTGGTATCGATCACGATCGTGCCGGCCGGCTCGCTCCTGTCGAAACTGACGATCTGCTTGCGCAGCCGGTCGGGGAGCTGGGCGTCCTCGTCGTCGGCCGCCTGCGGCGCCTCGTTCACGTAGCCCTGCGAGTAGCCCTGGTCCTGCGGGTACGCCCACGGCTGCATCGGCGCATAGCCGAAGGTTTGCGCGCTCGCGCTGCCCAAGGGCAATGCGAACAGAGCGGTTGCGAACGCGAATGCGGTGACGATGCGCGGCGAGAAGCTGCGACGGAATGCAAACGACTTTGTCATGTGCTGCCCCGTTGGATACGTGCATCAGGGTGATGCGCTGCTGAACAAACTCCGCCGGCTGGATCGAAGTTCCGGCGCAGCATGCGGCGGCGACGTCACAGTCAAGCGAGCAGCTATTCACGAAGCCGCGACGGAACCGGCACGCAGGTTCGCGCGTTGGCAAGTTGTCAATGGGCGCGCGGATCGCGGTTTCCGTGCGGGAGAGATATTGTGCGCGTCCTTCCCAGCGAACGTCTGATTTCCGGCAACAGCGAAGGCCAACCGCTTCCCGACAGCCATGCCGAGCTGCCGCCGGTGATACGCCGCACCGAATTCGTCGCGTTCGCGCTGGCCGGCCTCTTGCTGATTGCGATCGTCGCCGTGCTCTATGTCGGCAAGGCGTTCTTCCTGCCGGTGGTGATGGCATTCGTCACCGGCACCATGCTGTCTCCGGCGGCGAGCTTCCTCGAACGGAGCAAGGTTCCGCGCGGGCTCGGTGCCGTCCTGATCGTGGTCGCGGTGACCACGGTCGTCGCATTCGTCGTGGCGCTGATCGCCTCCCCCGCAATGGAATGGAGTACGCGCCTGCCGGAGCTCGGCGCGCAATTGAGGGACAAGCTGCACGTGTTCGACCGGCCACTGGCACTGTGGCGCGAGCTGCAAACCATGGTCGGCGGCTCGGAAGGACTGCCGAATTTCCAGATGCCGAAATTCGATTGGGTACAGCCGACGCTGGAATTCCTATCGCCGACCTTCACCGAATTCCTGTTGTTCTTCGTGACCCTGATTCTGTTCATTGCGAGCTGGCGCGACCTGCGCCGGGCGCTGATCATGACTTTCAGCGACCGCGACGCCCGGCTACGCACGCTTCGGATCCTCAACGAGATCGAGGTCCATCTCGGCAACTACCTCCTGACCGTCACGGTCATCAATGTCGGCGTCGGCATCGCCACCGGCATCGTCTGTGCTGTCACCGGCATGCCCAATCCGGCCGGGCTCGGCGCGCTTGCGGCGACCCTCAACTTCATCCCGATCATCGGGCCGATCGCGATGTTCGCCGTGCTGGTCGTGGTGGGGCTGGTCACCTTCCCGACCATCGGCGGCGGACTGATGGCGGCGCTCGCCTTCGGCGGCATCACCTTCCTGGAGGGACATTTCGTCACGCCGACCATCATCGGGCGGCGGCTGGCACTGAACGCACTCGCGGTGCTGCTCGCGCTCGCATTCTGGACCTGGCTCTGGGGGCCGATGGGCGCCTTCCTGTCGTCGCCGCTCCTGATCGTCGCGCTGATCCTCAAGGAGCATCTGTTGCCGACGGATGCGCCGCAGCTTCCGCAGGACTGACCCGTTTCCGTAAACGGAACTTACCCGGCGACGAAACGTTCTCCGCCCATCTCAGCCGTCAACCGTTCGGAGCTCCTGATGTCCACGACCAATGCCGAAGCCGGGATGAGAGACTGGACCGACAAAGCCACCAGAGAACGCCTCGAGAAGGATGTAGCAGCCGTGAAAAGCGATATCGCCGCCCTCACCGACCAGATCACCGACGCGCTCAACACCTTTGCCAATTCCACGAGCAGGCAGGCTCGCCGCGGCTATCGCCAGGCGCGCGAGAACGTGGATACCGCGATGGACGACATGTCGGAGCGCGGCAGCGCCATGATGGAGGCAGCACAGGACGCCTACGGCTCGATCGAGGAGACGCTGGAAGAGGCGATCACGCAGCGGCCGCTCGCGACCGTCGGACTGGCGCTCGGCATCGGTTTCCTGATCGGCGCCGCCTGGCGTCGGTAAGGTCGCCAACGCGCATCGAAACGGCGGCGGCGCGCCGC
>NZ_AJQE01000208.1 GCF_000261685.1 Bradyrhizobium genomosp. I (2014)
GCCGATTCGGCCGGTGGGGATTGAGGAGTAAGGTCATGCTTCAGCGCATCATAGACGGGATCAGCGCATCCACGGGCGCGACTGTTCGGCTGACCTCCCTTGCCGCAGGCGCGGCCTTCGCGCTGCTGGTGACGACATGCTTCCTTTGTGCCGCCGCCTTCATCTCGGTCCTGGAAAAATATGGTCCGGTGCAGGCCTGCCTTTCCGGCGCAGGCATCTTCTTCCTGCTGACCCTGGCCGCGGCAGGCTCCTATTGGGGCTACAAGCGCGAGGTGCAGAGGCGCGCCCGGATCGCGGCCGAGCGCGCCGCGAAGTCGGCCGCGCAGAGCATGCTTGCAGATCCGATGCTTCTCGCCACCGGACTCCAGATCGTTCGCGCCATCGGGATCAAACGGCTGTTGCCGATCCTGGCGATCGGCGGCGTCGCCCTCGGCATCCTGGCGAGCCGCACCGGTGTGTCCGAAGAGGTCTCGGCCGAACCGGCCGAGTAAGGACGGGACCGCGTTAAGAAAATTTCGTCAAAAGACGGGCGAGCCCACGCGTGGGCATTATTGGCCGGTTTTCCGCAATTTTGAGCCTCCGGGCCTTACCTCACGCAAACGCTACTCGGACAGGCAGGCGGTTGCCGGTAAAAGCATCATCCTGATTCCCAAAGCTATTTTACTCAATGAAACCGTCCGTCAAGGCGAACCTCGCCGCATTCCATCACGACGCCAGGCTGTATTTGACGCTCGGCATTGCCAATTGGTCGGTTTTCGTCGACCATATACCGAACAACGTCGTCAACCTGCTGACGCTGCGCAACTTCGGCTTCAGCGGCGCGGCGGACCTGTTCGTGTTCGTGGTCGGCTATGGCGTCGCCATCATCCACGGCAGGATGGCACTGGAGCGCGGCTACGTCGTCGCCGCGACGCGAATCTTTCGCCGCGTCTGGCGGCTCTACGCCGCCTATGTCGTGCTGTTCGTGATCTATATCGACGCCATCGCCTATGTCGCCTCGCAATCGATGGCGCCGGAGATCATCCACGAATACAACATCTCGGGGATTCTCGAGCACCCGCTGCGGATCCTGATTGGCGGCCTCGTGCTCCAGGAGGAGCCGCTGAACCTCGACCTTCTGCAGCTGATGATTCCGCTGATGGCCTTCTTTCCGTTCGCGCTGTGGGGTCTGTTGCGACGGCCGAACGTGACGCTTGCGGCATCGGTCGCGCTGTATCTTGCCGCACGCTGGTTCGAGTGGAACTTTCGGGTCTCTCCGGACCAGGAGTGGACCTTCAATCCGCTCTGCTGGCAGATGCTGATGGTGCTGGGCGGCTGGTTCGCCGTCACAGGCGCGCCCGGGCAGGCGCTGCGCGACCTCCCCTGGCTGCGGATACTCGCAGGGAGCTATCTCGTCTTCGCGATGGCGGTCACCCTGTCGCGCCATTCGCCGGCGCTGTCCGTCTATCTGCCGAACCTTCTGCTCGACAGCATCGCGCCGACCGACAAGGAGAGCCTCGCGCCCTATCGCGTGGTCCACTTCCTCGCGCTCGCCTTGCTCGCGACCCATCTCATTCCCGCCGATCATCCCGGCCTGCGATTGAAGCCGCTTCAGGCGGTCATCCGATGCGGCGAGGAATGGCTCGCCGTGTTCTGCGTCGGCGTGTTCCTGTCCTTTGCCGGCCATCTCATCCTGATCACCGGCCCCAATCTGGTGGCGATGCAGATCATGGTGAGCATCATTGGCTTCGCCGCGATGGCCGCGGTCGCCTACTACGTCGCTTGGTCGAAGCGGCAGGACCTGCCTGCCGCCCTGCGGCAGCAGGCCTAGTCACAAAATCGTGCGATTCTGCTAGGCCGAAGACTGTGGCTGCGCTATGCCGGGACTCTGCGTGAGGAGACCGGGCGTGACGACGGGGAAAGGCGGGGATGACGAGGCTGACGGCGCGCCCCGACGCGGACGGCCGAGGTCAATCGAGACCAGCAACGCCATTCTCGAAAGCGCCTATGCGCTGATGGCCTCCACCGGCCTAGCCGCCACCACCATCGACGCAGTCGCCCGCCACTCCAGCGTCTCCAAGATGACGATCTACAAATGGTGGCCATCCCGCGAGGCGCTTTTGATCGACGCCTTTCTTCACCGCGCCGCGCAGATGCTGCCGCTGCCGCCGGCGAGCTCCGGCAACCCCGCGGCGCGCGCACGCCGCCATGCGGCGGCCTATGCCGAGGCGCTCCAGGGCGAGTTCGGCAGGGTGCAGCTCGCCGTCATCTCCGAATGCATCTCGAAGACCGGTTCGGCGGAGCTGTTCTACGCGCGCTATCTGCAATTCCGCCGCGACGCGCTGGTCGAGATGATCGCCGCAGGCCAGAAGGATGGCAGCATCCTGGCCGAGGGGCTTCCTGAGGATCTCTACGATGCGATCTATGGCGGCCTGTTCTACCGCTACGTCTTCGGCATCGCGCCGGCCACGCCGGCTTACGCGCGCAACCTCGTCGATCTCGTGTTGCGGCCGAAGGGTTAGCTGCGCACGGGCCTGACCGGCGCCGAGATCTTGTCAGTGCGGTCGCGCTCGGTCATGTCGATCACCGTCTCCATCGGTGCGGTCAATTCATAGACGTAGGAGACGTCGGTGAAGAAGCGTTTGGCGGTACCCCCTAGCGCCTCGGGCGCGACACGGTCGAGCAGGATCAGGCCGAAATCGGAATCGGGCCGGCGCGTCGCCTCGCTGGTGTTGAACTCCTCCCAGCGGAAATGGAAGACCTCGTTGCCATCCTCGCCCGTCACCGTCCAGTTGGCGGTAATATGCGGATGCTTTCCAACCAGCGACAGGCCCTCGTCGGAATGCGAGGCAAGCTCGAAGAACAGGAGCGACAGGCTCTGCGCCGCCCTCGCGCTGACCGCGATATCAGGACCGGTAACGGCGATGCGGTCGGCATGCGGGATGGCGCGCGCCTCGAACAGGCCCTTCAGCTTGACACCTTGCCACTGACTCTCGCTGAGCAGCGAGACCACGTTGGACATGGCGTGGATGCGCCCGATCAAGAGCTCGCGCGCGATGTCGATGTCCGAGCCGTGGCGCAAGGTGCGCGTCACGATCGACTGGATCACCGCCAGGATGTTCTTGACGCGATGGTTGAGCTCGTCGATGACGGCGGTCAGCCGGCGCTCGAACCCGATTCTGACCTGAATCTCCCGGCTGAGTCGCAGATTGTTGTAGGCGACATAGCCGAACAGGCCGCACACCATCGCCGTGATCGCAAGACCGATCGCCGCCACGATGATCGCGGTCTGCTCGGCGCGACGCGCCGAGTTGGTTTTCGCGTAATAGCTGAGCTGCCAATCGCGGCCACCGAAGCTCACCGTGCGCGTCGCCGACGGCGCCGGCCCGTCCGCTGCAATACTGCGCGTCGAGACCACGCCCTGGTCGTTGGCGATCAGCTCGCCGCCCTCCTTGCGCGGATCCCTGAGCGCGACCGCGAACAACGACATGTCGTCATTGGTCAGCATCAGCGAAGCGAGCTCGTAGGAAAATGTGACGAACCCGGCCGGCTCCGTTGCTCCCTCGGGAATGACCGGAGCAGCAACGATGATGCCGATCGCGCCGTTCCCGCTGATCAACGGCACCGGGTCCGAGGCAACCGACCTCTTCTCGGCGCGCGCGCGCGTCAGCATGGCGCTGCGCACCGGATCCTGATCGTAGCTGCGGCCGGGCAGCGTCTTGGTCTCGTTGCTGCGTGGCTCGAGGTCCATCAGCACGTCGATGGGCTGAGTGACGTCGGCCGGATTGATCGGCTTGTCGTCATAGGAGCGAATCTGCGGATTTGGGAAGCCGGCGCCGGCGATGGCGGCCTGCGCCGCCGCAAGCTCGTTCGGCTTCAGCCGGGCGATCCAGCCGGCCACCACGAAGTCGGTCTTGAAGGCATAGATCGCCGAGCGCAGCGGCTCCAGCATGTTCGGCTTGATCACGGATGGCGCGCGGAACAGGCCCGAGGCGACACGCGCGAGCAGCTCCCGCTCGGTGAGGCGGTCCTGCACCAGACTCGCATGAACGTCGATCGCACGCGCCAGCGCGATCCGGTCCAGAGCCAGCTCCTGGTCGTGGACGCGATAGGCCGCAAGCCCGGAGAGCAAGGCCCCCAGCAGAGCGATGAAGCCGATGATGAAACCCAGCCTGACCACGCGACTACTCAGGCGAACGCAGGAGGTCGGCAATAAACAGGGAGCATATGAGCGCCGCTCGAACGGCCATCTGCCGAAACAGGGTAGACCCTAGCGGCGGAGATAATGGAGGAGGAGGCATCAGTACGCAACTTGGGTCGCCTGAAAAGCTTAATTCCGCCCGGCCGATGGTCTGGCCGGGATGAATTTGCCCCGGCGCCAGAGGTAGTTAATCGCCGTGTCCGAAATTTGTTCCGCGGTTGCGGCGCTGCCCAGGCGTTAACGGCGAAAAACGCCTGCGCCAAGTGGTCGCGTCCTGTCAGCCCGGCCGTTTCAGGCCGCCCTTGGCCTCGATGAAGCCGACGATTCGGTCGAGCCCCTCGCTCTTCTTCAGGTTGGTCATGACGAAGGGACGTTCCCCGCGCATCCGCCTGGCGTCCGTCTCCATCTTCTCCAGGGAGGCGCCGACATGGGGCGCCAGGTCGGTCTTGTTGATGACCAGGAGGTCGGACCGGGTGATGCCGGGGCCACCCTTGGACGGGATCTTGTCGCCGGCGGCGACGTCGATGACGTAGATGGTGAGGTCGGCCAGCTCCGGGGAAAAAGTGGCAGCGAGATTGTCGCCACCGGATTCGATCAGCACGAGATCAAGTCCGGGAAACTTGGCGCGCATGTCCGCGACCGCGGCGAGATTCATCGAGGCATCCTCGCGGATCGCGGTGTGCGGGCAGCCGCCGGTCTCGACGCCGGCGATGCGATCCGGCGTCAGCGATCCCGAACGTACGAGGAACTCCGCATCCCATTTGGTGTAGATGTCGTTGGTGATCGCTGCAATGTCATAGCGCTCGCGCATGGTCTTGCAGAGCAGGTCCATCAGCGCGGTCTTGCCCGATCCGACCGGACCGCCGACGCCGACACGCAGGGGGCCGTGAGATTTCGACATGTCGTACGCTCTCTCTCGATTGGTGGAAGGCCGCACCGATCACGACCGAAACAGCCGCGTATATTGCGCCTCGTGCCGCAGGCTGGCGAGATCGGCCCGAAACGTGGCGCTGCCGAGATCATCCAATGTCGCGTTCAGCGCGCGATTGGCGGTCGCGGCGACGGCGGCTTCCAGCCTCACCAGCACACGCTGGCTATCAGTCTGGCCGAGCGGAATCAGCCGGCTGGCCGCAGAAATCCAGTTCGAGACCAGCGCATGCAGGAAGGCGTGCAGCGTCGGCGCCAGCGGCACGGCATGCATCGCGGCGACAACACCGACCGCGACCGGATAGACCAGCGGCTTGCTGCATTCCGCGACCGTGGCATCCAGCCCGTCGGCATTCCACGCGGCGCGGGCAATGTCGATGAAGGCGCGGCCCTGCGAGGTCGTCTCCAGCTGCCGTTCGCGCGACGGTACGAAGGCGGCGGCGAGCTCGGCGATCTCGTTCAAAGCGACGGTCTCGACCGCTTCCGTGGCGCGGTAGGCATGGACCAGAAACGTTGCGTCACAAAAGCCGGAGCCGTCGCCGAGCATCGCATCGAGCCAATCCGCCAGCGTCGCCGTGTCGGTGATGTCGCCCGCCTCGACCGCCCATTCGAGACCACTGGAATAGGAGAAACCGCCGACCGGGAACGCCGGCGATAGCCAGGTCATCAGCCGGTACAGCGCCGCCGCCTCACCCTCGGCGAAGCCTCCGGTGCCGACCGGCTCATTTGTGGTCATGAGCATGCTTGTGGCCGTGATGATGGTCGGGATGATCGCAATGCTCATCGTTGTGATGATGGTGGCCGTGGCCATGATCATGCGCGGCATGATCATGAGGGTGGTGATCATGATCATTGTGATGATGGCCGTGGTCGTGATGCGCGTGGCCGGCATCGGCGTAGGCCCCACCCTCGGGATCGAACGGCGCCTCGATCTCCATCACGCGGGCGCCGAGACCCTTCACCATGGCCTCGATGACGTGGTCGCGGCGGATACGCAAGGCTTTGGCCATGATCTGCGTCGGCAGATGACGGTTGCCGAGATGCCAGCCGACGCGGATGAGGTGGTGCGGATCACGGCCGCGGATCTCGAGCAGCGGCTCGGGCGCCGCCACCACTTCGACCAGCCGGCCGTCCTCCAGCACCAGCGCATCACCGCCGCGCAGCGCGACGGCATTCTCCAGGTCGAGCAGAAATTCGAGGCCGCGCGTCCCAGTCATGGCCATGCGGCGGCGGTGCCGATCGTCGAAATCGAGCACGACCGTATCCGCTGGCGCTTCCGTGAAGCGGTGCTGTCCCCTGACCTGCGTCGCCCGGATCATCTGCTTTTACCCTGTTACCGAGTCTCGACCTTCTCGGGCGTGA
The DNA here is from genome assembly GCF_000261685.1 of Bradyrhizobium genomosp. I (2014). GTDB lineage: Bacteria > Pseudomonadota > Alphaproteobacteria > Rhizobiales > Xanthobacteraceae > Bradyrhizobium. The sequence goes on from NZ_AJQE01000208.1 coordinate 6,470, forward strand.
TCACCTCGATCTTCGGCGGCGCCGTGAAGCACTTCACCGCGACGCGGCCGAACGTCTTCATGTGCTCCATGCCCCGATGCGGCACCAGCGCTTCGGCGTTCTCCCACTGCTCGACGAACACCATCTTGGCAGGGTCCGTGACGCTTTCGTGCAGATCATAGGCGATATTGCCGGGCTCTTTCCGGGTCTCCTTGATGCAGGCGGTGGCGGCTGCAATGAATTCGGCGCGCGTCTCGGGCTTGATGGTCAAGGTGGCAACGACGTAGATCACGAGAAATCCTCCCGGCTTTTCTTCTGAGGGTTCAATACCGGGCGGGACATTAGACCAGGCCGGACCGAACGCAAAACCGGAAAACGGCCCCGGGGGATGCGTTCCGGGGCCTGTGTTGAGGCGCTATTTCAGTACATGAAATATCGCTGCGCCATCGGCAGCACCTCGGCGGGCGCGCAGGTGAGCAGTTCGCCGTCGGCGCGGACCTCGTAGGTCTCGGGATCGACCTCGATATCGGGCGTGGCGTCGTTGTGGATCATGCTCTTCTTCGAGATCCTGCCGCGGGTGTTCTGGACCGCATAGAGCTTCTTCTCGATGCCGAGCTTGCGCGCCAGCCCGCCCGTGATCGCGGCTTTCGAGGTGAACACCACGGATGACGCCGTGCGCGCCTTGCCGAACGCGCCGAACATCGGCTGGTAGTGCACCGGCTGCGGCGTCGGGATCGAGGCGTTGGGATCGCCCATGGGCGCGGCGACGATGGTGCCGCCCTTGACGATGCAGTCCGGCTTGACGCCGAAGAAGGCCGGCGACCACAGCACGAGATCGGCGAGCTTGCCCTTTTCGACCGATCCGATCAGCTTCGACACGCCATGCGCAATCGCCGGATTGATGGTGTATTTGGCGATGTAGCGCTTGACGCGGAAATTGTCGTTGTCCTTGCCCTTGTCCTGCGGCAGCGATCCGCGCTGCTTCTTCATCTTGTCGGCGGTCTGCCAGGTCCGGATGATGACCTCGCCGAGGCGGCCCATGGCCTGCGAGTCCGAGGACATCATCGAGAGCGCGCCGAGGTCGTGCAGGATGTCTTCGGCGGCGATGGTCTCCTTGCGGATGCGGCTCTCCGCAAAGGCCAGGTCTTCGGCGATCGAGGGATCGAGGTGGTGGCACACCATCAGCATGTCCAGATGCTCGTCGATGGTGTTGCGGGTGAAGGGCCGCGTCGGGTTGGTCGAGGACGGCAGCACGTTCTTCAGGCCGGCGACCTTGATGATATCGGGGGCGTGGCCGCCGCCGGCGCCTTCGGTGTGGAAGGCGTGGATGGTGCGCCCCTTGAATGCCTTGACCGTGTCCTCGACGAAGCCGGACTCGTTCAGCGTGTCGGTGTGGATCATCACCTGGATGTCGTGCGCGTCGGCGACCGACAGGCAGTTGTCGATCGCCGCCGGCGTGGTGCCCCAGTCCTCGTGCAGCTTCAGCGCGCAGGCGCCGGCCTTGATCATCTCGACCAGCGCCGCGGGCCGCGAGGCATTGCCCTTGCCCGAGATGCCGAGGTTGACCGGGAAGGCGTCGAACGACTGGATCATCCGACCCATGTGCCAAGGCCCCGGCGTACAGGTGGTGGCGAAGGTGCCGTGCGAGGGGCCGGTGCCGCCGCCAAGCATCGAGGTCACGCCGGACATCAGCGCGTGGTCGATCTGCTGCGGGCAGATGAAGTGGATGTGGCTGTCGAAGCCGCCGGCGGTGAGAATCTTGCCCTCGCCCGCGATCACGTCGGTGCCCGGGCCAATGATGACGGTGACGCCAGGCTGGATGTCGGGATTGCCGGCCTTGCCGATCGCGGAGATCATGCCGTCCTTGATGGCGACGTCGGCCTTCACGATGCCCCAGTGATCGACGATCAGCGCGTTGGTGATGACGGTGTCGGCCGCACCCTGCCTGTTGGTGACCTGCGACTGCCCCATGCCGTCGCGGATCACCTTCCCGCCCCCGAACTTCACCTCCTCGCCATAGGTGGTGAAATCCTTCTCGACCTCGATGATGAGGTCGGTGTCGGCCAGCCGCACCCTGTCGCCGGTGGTCGGGCCGAACATGTCGGCATAGACGGAACGCTTCATCTTGACGGACATCACAAGCCCCGTTTGCGTTTGAATGTTTGGTCGGTCACAGCACGGCTCTCGCCGCCTTGACGGCGTCGTCGAATTTCTCGTCGAGCCACGCATTGCCGCCGCGGCAGCCCGCAACGACCTGAGTGGCCCATTCAACGTAATCGGCGAGATCCTCGCGCTCCTCGGCACTCGGATCGGTTTGAATGCGCGCGGCTGTATTGCTGATCTTGTCTGCGATCTTGATCAGCTTGGCGCCGGGGGATTTCTTCGGCGCTTCGAGCACCTGAAGCCGTCGCCGCTCGGCCTTCGGCAAACTCATATCGTCGGTGCATTCGACAACGAGCGAGGCGACACGCTCCGAAAATCTCTGCGCTAGCTCCTCGCGCGTGGTGTCGGTGTCCTCGATGGTGTCATGCAACCAGCCGGCTGCGACCAGTTCGGCATCGGCGCCATCGGTCGCGGTGGCGAGCAGGTTCGCAACCTCCGCCAGATGATTGATGTAAGGATCGCTGCCGCGCCCTTTCCGCGCCAAGCCGTTGTGGCGGTGTGCGGCCAGCTCGGCAGCTTCTGAGACGAGGCGGATTGGTGACAGCATGGTTATGCCTCCTCCGAGTCGTCAGAGGCACCGCTCTCTCCGTTCCCTCCCCCCTTGCGGGGGAGGGTCAGGGAGGGGGGTGCTCCGGGCTCCGCTGCCTGAAGGATGGCAAGGACCACACCATCCAGGTTCCTCATCACGTCGTCATTGGTGAAGCGCAACACCCTATAGCCGCGGGAAGCGAACCACTCGTCACGAATCTCGTCGTGACGGATGCGCTCCGCGAAATCGTGACTTTCACCATCAACCTCGATAACGAGCTTGCAGGAATGAGCTACAAAATCGGCGATGTAGCTGCCCATAGGAGCTTGCCGGCGAAACCCGAGGCGAGCCAACCGATGCGCTTTGAGATAACGCCAGAGCAGCGTTTCTGCGCGCGTCATCACGCGCCGCAATTGCCGAGCGCGAGTTCTTTGAAACTGAGAGACCTCGTCGTGTGGCATACCCCCCTCCCCGACCCTCCCCCGCAAGGGGGGAGGGAGCGAGACAGCTGCGCTCACCTCACTGTCGATCACGGCACTCATCTCGACTTACGTCACAGCTTCCCCATGACGTCGCCGCGGAAGCCGTAAATGGTCTTCTTGCCCGCCATGGCCACGAGTTGCACGTCGCGGGTCTGGCCCGGCTCGAAGCGGACGGCGGTGCCGGCGGCGATATCGAGGCGCATGCCGCGGGACTTCTTGCGATCGAATTTCAGGGCCGGGTTGGTCTCGAAGAAATGGTAGTGCGAGCCGACCTGGATCGGCCGGTCGCCGGTGTTGGCGACCGTCAGTGTCACCGTCTTGCGTCCGGCATTGAGCTCGATCTCGCCGTCCTGGATGAAGAGTTCGCCGGGGATCATTCTATCCTCCTCGTCATTCCGGGGCTCGCACAGCGAGAACCCGGAATCTCGAAACCAAAACCTCTGGATTCCGGGTTCGCCCTGCGGGCGCCCCGGAATGACGCGCGTGTTTACCTGATCGGCTCGTGGACGGTGACGAGCTTGGTACCGTCAGGAAAGGTCGCCTCGACCTGGATGTCGTGGATCATCTCGGGAATGCCCGGCATCACCTGTTCCCGGCTCAGCACCTGTGCGCCGGACTGCATCAGCTCGGCGACGGTACGGCCGTCGCGCGCTCCTTCGAGGATGAAATCGGAGATGATCGCGATCGCCTCGGGATGGTTGAGCTTGACGCCGCGGTCCAGCCGGCGGCGGGCGACAATGGCCGCCATCGAGATCAGAAGCTTGTCCTTTTCGCGGGGAGACAGATTCATGCGACATCTCTTCCGTTCAACGCATCAATTCAACCATAGCCGTGGCAGCGCGGCGCCGCTGCGCGCCAGCACCGCCATCATGTCGGCGCGCAAACGCGCCGCATCTTGGGCACAGAACCGCGCCATTGCAAAGCCGTTCCAGGCGGATATCCCGACCTCGCCGGTGAACGATTCCGAGGACTCGCGGATGCGCTCGACCAGGGCCTCGTCGCCGGGCACGATCAGGGCCATGCCAATCGCAGCACCGCCCTTGGCGACGGCCGATCGCCGAAGTTTGGCGCCGATATTGCCATCCAGCCTGACGGTTTCGGCGAACACCAGCTTGCCGCCGCGGGAGAGCCGCCAGCGATCGATGAACTCGCCCTGCTCCATCCGCTCGCCCATGGCGGTGCGGCCGAACACCACGATCTCGCACAGCAGGAGCGAGGCATTCTCGTCGAGCGCGATGTCGAAGCGGCGATGGACCCGGGCCCGGTCGAACAGAATCGTCTCCTGCGGCAGCCAGGCGAGATGTGCGCCTGCGTCGACCTTCAGGGCAATATTGAGCTCGGCCGCCTGCCCCGGCGCGCGATAAACCTTCTCTGCGGCCGCAGTCGTCAGTGTCAACCGCGCAGCAGCAGCGGCCGCGATCTCAATGTCGAAGCGATCGCCGCCAGCGACCCCACCGGCCGTGTTGACGAACACGCCGGAGAGCCCTTCGCCTTCCGGCGAGGGAAAGCGCACGCGCAGCGAGCCGGATTCATGCAAGGTCCCGCGCCGTGTCACGCCATCGCGCACATGGACGTCGAAGCGCACCGCGCCGCGGGCGCGGTTCGCCTCGAAAACCGTCGATGTCGCTGAAACGTCGCTGCGCATCCGCCTCCCCAGCCGGTCGCGGTAGAATGCCTACAGCGCCATCTGGCGGCTGATTTCGCCGGGGTCCAGGTTGGCGCGATCGCAGGTGAACTTCACCGCGCCACGATCCATCACCGCGAAACTGTCGCCGAGTTCGCAGGCAAAGTCGAGATATTGTTCGACCAGCACGATGGCGATGTTGCCGAGGTTGCGCAGATAAGAGATCGCGCGGCCGATGTCCTTGATGATCGACGGCTGGATCCCTTCGGTCGGCTCATCGAGCAGCAGGAGCTTCGGCCGCATCACCAGCGCGCGGCCGATCGCGAGCTGCTGCTGCTGGCCGCCGGACAAATCGCCGCCGCGCCGGCCGAGCATGGATTGCAGCACCGGAAACAGGGAGAATACGTCGTCCGGAATGTGCTTGTCCTCGCGCTTGAGCGGACCGAAACCGGTTTTGAGATTCTCCTCGACCGTCAAGAGCGGAAAGATCTCGCGGCCCTGCGGCACAAAACCGATGCCCTTGCGGGCGCGCTCGTAGGGCTTGAGGCCCGTGATGTCGCTGCCGTCGAGCACGATCGCGCCCGAGGCGATCGGATATTGCCCGACCATCGCGCGCAGCAGCGAAGTCTTGCCGACGCCGTTGCGGCCGAGCACGCAGGTCACCTTGCCCGGCTCGGCCGAGATTGAGACGCCGCGCAGCGCCTGCGCGGCGCCGTAGAACAGGTTGATGTCCTTGACCTCAAGCATCGCTCAGCGTCCCAGATAGACTTCGATGACCCGCTCGTTGGACGAGACCTGGTCGATGGTTCCTTCCGCGAGCACGGTGCCCTCGTGCAGGCAGGTCACCTTGACGCCGAGTTCGCGCACGAACGTCATGTCGTGCTCGACGACCATCACGGTATGGGTCTTGTTGATCTCCTTGAGCAGCTCGGCGGTGAGATGCGTCTCGACGTCGGTCATCCCGGCGACGGGCTCATCGACGAGGAGCAGCTTCGGGTCCTGCGCCAGCAGCATGCCGATTTCGAGCCACTGCTTCTGGCCGTGGCTGAGGCTGCCGGCGAGGCGGTTGCGGGCGTCGGTGAGGCGGATCGTCTCCAGCACCTTGTCGATGCGCTCGGACTCGGCCTTGCTGCCGCGCCAGAACAGCGTGCCCTTGACGCTGTGATCGACATTGAGCGCGAGCAGCAGGTTGTCCTGCACGCTCTGGCTCTCGAACACAGTCGGCTTCTGGAATTTGCGGCCGATGCCGAGCTCGGCGATGCGGGTCTCGTCCAGCCGTGTCAAATCGGTGACGCCGTCGAACAGAACCGTGCCCTCGTCGGGCTTGGTCTTGCCGGTGATGATGTCCATCATCGTGGTCTTGCCGGCCCCGTTCGGGCCGATGATGGCGCGCATCTCGCCGGGCTCGAGCGTCAGCGACAGATTGTTGATGGCGTGGAAGCCGTCGAACGAGACGTGCACGCCGTCGAGATAGAGCATTGCGGAGGTTGCGCGGTTGTCCATGACATTCATGTGCGCCTACTCCGCCATCTTGGGTTCGGCGACGCCGTCCTCGGCCGCGGCGCTCGCCATGGTCGCGGCGTTGCGCTTTTCCTTCGACTGGTCCCACCACGCGTTGAAGGTGCCGACGATGCCCTTGGGCAGCAGCAGCGTCACCAGGATGAACAGCGCGCCCAGCATGAACAGCCAATAAGGCGCCAGCACGCCGGAGGTGAAGAACGTCTTGGCGTAGTTGACGACGACGGCGCCGAGTGCAGCGCCGACCAGGGTGCCGCGGCCGCCGACCGCGACCCAGATCACCGCCTCGATCGAATTGCCCGGCGCGAATTCGGATGGGTTGATGATGCCGACCTGCGGCACGTAAAGCGCGCCGGCAACGCCGGCCATGCAGGCCGACACCGTGAACACGAACAGCTTGTAGGATTCGACGCGGTAGCCGAGGAAGCGGGTACGCGATTCCGCGTCACGCACCGCGATCAGCACCTTGCCGAGCTTGGAGGAGACGATGGACCGGCAGATCAGGAAACCCCCGATCAACGCCAGGCAGCTCAGCGCGAACAGCGCCGCGCGGGTGCCCTCCGCCTGGACGTTGAAGCCGAGGATGTCCTTGAAGTCGGTCAGGCCGTTGTTGCCGCCGAAGCCGAAATCGTTGCGGAAGAAGGCCAGCAGCAGCGCATAGGTCATCGCCTGCGTGATGATCGACAGATAGACGCCGGTGACGCGGGAGCGGAACGCGAGCCAGCCGAAGCAGAAGGCGAGCAGGCCGGGCACGACCAGCACCATCAGCGCGGCAAACCAGAACATGTCGAAACCGTACCAGTACCAGGGCAGCTTCGAATAATTCAGGAACACCATGAAGTCGGGCAGGATCGGATTGCCGTAGACGCCGCGGGTGCCGATCTGCCGCATCAGGTACATGCCCATGGCATAGCCGCCGAGCGCGAAGAACGCGCCGTGGCCGAGCGAGAGGATGCCGCAATAGCCCCAGATCAGGTCGATGGAGAGCGCCAGGATGGCATAGCAGACATATTTGCCCCAGAGCGCGACGAGGTAGGTCGGCACTTGCAGGAACGAGTCCGCGGGCAGCAGCAGGTTGGAGAGCGGGATGAGGATGCCACAGGCGGCGACGACGGCAAGGAAGACCGTCGCGCCGCGGTCCAGCGATCGCGTCAGCATGTGAGGGGTCATGCTTCCACCGCACGGCCCTTGAGCGCGAACAGGCCGCGCGGGCGCTTTTGAATGAACAGGATGATGAGAACCAGAATCGCGATCTTGCCGAGCACGGCGCCGGCGACCGGCTCCAGGAACTTGTTGGCGATGCCCAGCGTAAAGGCGCCGACCAGCGTGCCCCAGAGATTGCCGACGCCGCCGAACACCACGACCATAAAGCTGTCGATGATATAGCTCTGGCCGAGATTGGGGCTGACATTGTCGATCTGCGACAACGCCACGCCGGCGATGCCGGCAATGCCCGAGCCGAGCCCGAAGGTCAGCGCATCGACGCGCGAGGTAGCGATGCCCATCGAGGCCGCCATGCGGCGGTTCTGCGTCACCGCGCGCATCTCGAGCCCGAGCACGGTGTAGCGCAGCATCGCGAGCAGGATCGCGAACACAGCGAGCGTGAAGCAGAGGATCCAGAGCCGGTTATAGGTGATGGTGATCTGACCGAGCTCGAAGGCACCGCTCATCCAGGAGGGATTGCCGACCTCGCGGTTGGTCGGGCCGAACATGGTGCGCACCGCCTGCTGCAGCACCAAGGAAAGGCCCCAGGTCGCCAGCAGCGTCTCCAGCGGACGGCCGTAGAGGAAGCGGATGATGCTGCGCTCGATCAAGACGCCGATCGCGCCGGCGACGACGAAGGCGAGCGGCACGGCGATCAGCAGAGAATAGTCGAACAGGCCGGGATAGCGGGTGCGGATCACCTCCTGCACCACGAAGGTGGTGTAGGCCCCGATCATCACCATCTCGCCATGCGCCATGTTGATGACGCCCATCACGCCGAAAGTGATGGCGAGCCCGATCGCGGCGAGCAGCAACACCGAGCCGAGCGAGAGGCCGTACCAGGCATTCTGCACCATGGACCAGACCGCGAGCGAATTCTGGATCGAGCCGATCGCGCTCGCGGCGGCCTTGGTCACCGACGCCGGCTGGTCGCCCATGCCGGTGAGCAGCGCCAGCACCTCCTGATCGCCGCGCGCCTTGAGCGTAGCGACCGCCTCGAGCTTTTCGACTTCGGTGGCGTCGGATTTGAACAGCAGGATCGCGGCCCGGGCCTCACCGAGCGCGGTCTTGACGGATCTGTTGGTTTCCTTGGCAAGCGCGGCATCGACCGCCTCGAGCGCGGTCTCCTCGTGCGACTTGAAGACGGACTGCGCGGCCTGGAGACGCGTTTCGACATCCGGCGACTGCAGCGTCAGGCTGCCGAGCGCGGCATCGACGCTGCGGCGCAGGCGGTTGTTGAGGCGGACCGCGCTCGCGCTGTCGGGAACGCTGGCGACGGCCTCACCGGTCGCGGCATCGATCGACTTGCCGTCGGCGCCGGTGACGTAAACCTTCTTGCTGTCCGGATCGGCCATCAACCGGCCGTCCTGGAGCGCGCTGATGATGGGAAATGCCAGCTTGTTGCCGCTCCCGGCGACTACGCCGATCGCCTCCTCCGTGTCGGAGAAATCATCATTGGCGAATTTGGCGACCGCGTCCTCGAACGGACCGGCGAAGGCCGGCAGCGCGAACGCGATCAGGAACAAGGAGAGCACAAGCGAGCAGAGGCGCGCGGACAAATGGGCTGGCACTGTGAATGACCCCGGCAGAATGGGTGGAGAAGGCGGCGGGATCGCCGCCCTCTCCGATCGTGCAATGGAGCGTCAGATCCGGATCAGGAGCCAGAACCGAGGCACTTGTTGGTCTTGGTGTTGAAGTTGCCGCACTTCTTGCCGACCCAGTCGCCGATCAGGTCCTTGGAGCCTTCCAGCTCCTTCGACCAGGCATCGCCCGCGACGAGGCCCGGCGTCTTCCAGACCACGTCGAACTGGCCGTTCGCCTTGATCTCGCCGATGAACACGGGCTTGGTGATGTGGTGGTTCGGCAGCATCTTCGACACGCCGCCGGTCAGGTTCGGCGCCTCGATGCCGGGAAGCGCGTCGATCACCTTGTCCGGATCGGTAGACTTCACCTTCTCGACCGCCTTCACCCACATGTTGAAGCCGATCACGTGCGCTTCCATCGGATCGTTGGTCACGCGCTTCGGGTTCTTGGTGTAGGCCTGCCAGTCCTTGATGAACTTCTCGTTCGACCCGTCCTTGGTCTTGATCGACTCGAAGTAGTTCCAGGCGGCGAGATGGCCGACCAGCGGCTTGGTGTCGATGCCGGCGAGCTCTTCCTCACCCACCGAGAACGCGACCACCGGGATGTCCTTGGCCTTGATGCCCTGGTTGCCGAGCTCCTTGTAGAAGGGAACGTTGGCGTCGCCATTGATGGTCGAGACCACCGCGGTCTTCTTGCCGGCCGAGCCGAACTTCTTGATGTCGGCCACGATCGTCTGCCAGTCGGAGTGACCGAACGGCGTGTAGTTGATCATGATGTCTTCCTGGGCGACCCCCTTGGACTTCAGATAGGCCTCCAGGATCTTGTTGGTGGTGCGCGGATAGACGTAGTCGGTGCCCGCGAGCACCCAGCGCTTCACCTTCTCTTCCTTCATCAGATAGTCGACGGCGGGGATCGCCTGCTGGTTCGGCGCCGCACCGGTGTAGAACACGTTGCGCTCGCTCTCCTCGCCCTCGTACTGCACGGGGTAGAATAGGATGTTGTTCAGCTCCTTGAAGACCGGGAGCACCGACTTGCGCGACACCGAGGTCCAGCAGCCGAACACGGCCGAGACCTTGTCCTTGGTGATCAGCTCGCGTGCCTTTTCGGCGAACAACGGCCAGTTCGATGCGGGATCGACGACGACGGCTTCCAGCTTCTTGCCCAGCAAGCCGCCCTTCTTGTTCTGCTCGTCAATCAGAAAGAGGATGGTGTCCTTCAGCGTGGTTTCGCTGATCGCCATGGTGCCGGACAGGGAGTGGAGCACGCCGACCTTGATGGTGTCGTCCGCGGCCTTCGCGCCAGTCAATGAAGCCAGACCAAGCACCAGTCCGGCGGTCGCGGCGAGCACGCCGCGGCGGCTAAATGACGCCGCTATATCGTGAGTGGATTTGTTAAACATGAGTGTCTCATCTCCCTGACGCAGACGTGAAAACGCTGCGAAACGGCCCCACGGCCGCCTGCGATTAACGGAATCGCAAGAACCATGCCATGGACTAGGCACTCATCAACCAATTGATTTCACTTAGATAATCGGCATAAATCAAAGTTTCGCTGCATTCAATTCGCCCAAAATCCAGGCAGAAAAAATGTATGCGAAAGCGGCATGCAGGTTATTTTGTAGGCAAATCATAGATCTTGGCTAAATTTCCGGCATCACTATTTCCGCCCGCAATCGTTGTTTCCGGCGAGTTCGCCTTGAAAGTGCCCCCTCGATGTTCCATATGACCTTTGGAGACCTCCTGCGAATCAAGAGGTCGTAGCAAGCCGCGTGTTCTTAAGCCCGTACGGGTCTCTGGCTTGCCCCATATCTCCCAAGCCATCCGACACCCCAAACACGCAGGTGTCTTCTCGACACCCTTTTGCGCGCGCCGCGCCGAATGCGCCGGGCGCCCGCTTTTGACATGGAAAGAACCCTTTTGACTTCGTTTCAGGACTTCGGCCTCGCCGAACCCATCGCGCGCGCTCTTCGTGAAGAGAATTACGTCACCCCAACCCCGATCCAGGCTCAGACCATCCCGCTGGCGCTGACCGGCCGCGACGTCGTCGGCATCGCCCAGACCGGAACCGGCAAGACCGCGTCCTTCGCGCTGCCGATCCTGCACCGCCTGCTCGAGAACCGCATCAAGCCGCAGCCCAAGACCTGCCGCGTGCTGGTGCTCTCTCCGACCCGCGAACTGTCGGGGCAGATCCTCGACAGCTTCAACGCCTATGGCCGCCATGTCCGCCTGTCCTCCACGCTCGCCATCGGCGGCGTGCCGATGGGCCGCCAGGTCCGCGCCCTGATGCAGGGCGTCGAGGTGCTGGTCGCAACACCCGGCCGCCTGCTCGACCTCGTGCAGAGCAACGGGCTGAAGCTTGGCAGCGTCGAATTCCTCGTGCTCGACGAGGCCGACCGCATGCTCGACATGGGCTTCATCAATGACATCCGCAAAATCGTCGCGAAACTCCCGATCAAGCGGCAGACGCTGTTCTTCTCGGCCACCATGCCGAAGGACATCGCCGAGCTCGCCGACGCCATGCTGCGCGATCCCGCCCGCGTCGCGGTGACCCCGGTCTCCTCGACCGCCGAGCGGATCAACCAGCGCATCGTCCAGGTCGATTTCTCCGCCAAGCCCGCCTTCCTGACCAAGCTTCTGAAAGACGAGCCGGTCAACCGCGCACTGGTCTTCACCCGCACCAAGCACGGCGCCGACAAGGTGGTGAAGTCGCTCGAGAAGGCCGGCATCCCTGCCAGCGCCATCCACGGCAACAAGTCTCAGAACCATCGCGAGCGCACACTCGCCCAGTTCCGCTCGGGCGAGATCCGCACCCTGGTCGCCACCGATATCGCCGCCCGCGGCATCGACGTCGACGGCATCAGCCACGTCATCAATTTCGACCTGCCGAACGTGCCGGAAACCTACGTCCACCGCATCGGCCGCACCGCGCGCGCCGGCGCCGACGGCACCGCGATCTCGCTGGTCGCAGGCGGCGAGGAGCTCAGCTATCTCCGCGACATCGAACGGCTGATCAAGGTGGCACTGCCGCGCGAGGATCTTCGCACCGACGCCGGTCGCCGCGATGCGGGTTCTCCCCCGCAACAGCAGCGGCAGGGCAGGCCGGGCGGCCGCCCGGGCCAGCGTCCGCAGGGCGCACGGCTTGGTGGTGACGGACGTCGCGACGACAGGCACGCCGACGGGCGCCACCACAGCGCCGGCAGGCCTGGTGACGGACGGCCCGGCGAAGGGCGCCACGAAGGACGTCACGCCGAGGGCAGACCTGTTGATGGCCGGCCCGGTGAAGGCCACAAGGCCTCCAAGGGGTCTCGCCGCCGCCGTGGTTCCGGTGGTAAGATGAACTCCTCACCAGCCGATCGGTCGGAACAGCGTCCCGCGCATGGCGCCGGCAAGCCTGATGGAATACAAGGCGTTGCCTTTTTGCGTCGCGAGAGTCGCCCCAACGGCCGACCGAACCGCAATCCTCATTCGAACTAGCAGTCCACGACTGGAGACACCCACATGGCTAAGGAAGAGCTGATCCAGTTCGAAGGACTGGTCACCGAAATCCTCCCCGACGCCCGCTACCGCGTGCAGCTCGACGCCGGACACGAGATCGTCGCCTATACCGCCGGCAAGATGAAGAAGAACCGCATCAAGACGCTCGCGGGCGACCGCGTGACGGTGGAGATGTCGCCCTATGACCTCGAGAAGGGCCGACTGATTTTCCGCCACAAGGACGAACGTCCCAGCGGGGTGGGCGGACCTCCGCGTCCCGGACAGCGCGGCGGCCAGTTCCGTCGCCGCTAGTTCGGCTGCGGCGCGCACGCGCGAGACAAAAATTCCGACTGAGATATTGATCCGCCGCTGAGGTCACGGCGGATCAAAAAATCGTGCACGTCCGGATTGTTTCGGACCCCTGTTTCCGATAAAATGAATTAATCGATTTTCGGCCGGACGACATTGGCATCCACCGGTACAGCCGGTTCAGACACGCTGACGACCCTTCCAGAAATTCGATCTAACCTGCCCGCGCGAGCGGGCTCCGACATTGTGCTATCTGAGAAGGGACTATCCCCATGAGCATGGGAACCGTGAAGTGGTTTAACGCGACCAAAGGCTTCGGCTTCATTCAGCCCGACGACGGCGGCCAGGACGTGTTCGTTCACATCAGCGCCGTGGAGCGCGCTGGCCTCGGCTCGCTGCGCGAAGGCCAGAAGATCTCCTACGAGATCGTGGCCGACCGCCGCTCCGGCAAGTCGGCGGCGGACAATCTCCGCGCGGCGGGCTGAGCCCGCCGGGCTCTTGGCCCGATCGGCTCGAACCAGTCAGAGGAAAGAAGAAGGCCGTGCACGACGCACGGCCTTTTGTTCTCAAGCGCGATGCGATGAGGATGAAGCGCATCGCGCTTTAGTTGGACTTGGCGCCCCCGCCGGCGTTGCCGCTGGCACTGCTGCTCAGCGAACCGGCCTGGCTCATCGTGTTGTTGAAGTAGGTGTCGCTGTCGCCGAGCGTCACGCGACGCTGGCAAAGCGGTACGCAGCTGTAGGACTCGCGCTCGATCCCGCGATAGACGGTGACGAGCCGATCGCTCGGACCTTCAACCTGGATCTGGCGATCGACCAGAATCTCGCCGCCCCGATCGAGCGCGATGAAGTTGGTGGCACCATAGCCCTTCCCGGTCACGACGATCATGCCGCCCGGCTGGAGCGTAACATCGGCGATCAGGGGATTGCCGACCACGATGGTTGCCACCTTGCCGGGCAGCCGTACCAGCTTGGCCTGGTCGACATTGACGGCGATGGTATCGGCGGTGGGCTCGGCTAGACCGGCGACCGGCCATGCCAGCACCGCCGCGGCAACCAGAAGACAGACGCGCGCACGACGGCGCAGCAATTCTCTACGCATACTCTTACCCCCGGGACGTCACAAACCGGCAGAAGCGACAACAGCGGAGCCGGTGCCCGACCCGGCTAACCTGCCTTCAATTCGTGAACGTTCCGCAAACTCGCCGACTATTGTTTGAACGGACTGGGACCTGCGGGCCCCCGCCGTCCCTTCTAACGACGGAACGGATAGGCGAGTTGGCCCCCGATCCCCTTCGGCATGGTCGCTTCGTCCTTGCCGTAATCCTGCGGCAGCGTCCCTTCCGGCATGCGGAAAGTGCCGAACAGCACGTCCCAGACCGGGAACGTCCCGGCGAAATTGGTGTCGCCGCCCTCTTCGAGCGAGGTATGGTGCCAACGGTGGAATACCGGTGTCGCCAGCACGTATTTGAGCGGTCCGAAGGTCCAGTTCAGGTTGGCGTGCACGAAGGCCGAATGGAAAGTGGTGAACGGGCCGACCCAGATCATGACGTTCGGGGAGATGCCGGCCATCAGCAGCACGACGTCGACGCTGATCGTCCCGAGCAAGAGATTGACGGGATGGAATCGGGCCGCGGAGATCCACCCGATTTCCTCCGACGAATGATGGACGGCGTGGTACTTCCAGAAGCCGCCGTCGTGGAAAAGCCGGTGCAGCCAGTACAGCATGAAATCGGACAGCACCAGGAAGAGCAGGGCCTGCACCGACAGAGGCAGCTGCGACAGCGGACCATGGCCGTTGTCATAGAAGGCGATGAGTCCGTCGGCGTCGTGGATGTTGAAGACGACGCCGGCGCCGACGATCAAAAGTCCGATCCGCATGGTGCGGGCGAACACCGGAACGAAGAACCAGTAGCAGATGTCGGTGATGATCTCCCGCTTGCGCCACCACGGCGCGCCGGGATTGCAGGCCCAGAAATGCTCCAGCACGGTGAAGACGGCCGCGAGCACGAAGGTGACGGGGATCACCTTCACGATGGTCTCTCCAAGCATCAGGGCGACTTGCATGGGCAGGCTCGACATCGTCGCCTCTCTTGCGAATTCCAGTCCCGCCTACGCCTACTCCGCGAAATTTAAGGGAGGGTGAAGCAGGCGCCGCGCTGCCGATGCATCCGGAACCGTAACGTATCGCAGCTGCCGCCTTAAGGCGAAATTCACCCTGGGCAAAGGCACCGCGCCGGAGTTGAGTTTACCCGATCGAATTAACTCCGCCGAAAGGGCTCGGATCTCATGGTCGTTGCGTCAAGACAGCGCCGAACGAGGCGAACTCACCCATAGGGAGTTTTGTTCATGAAGAACTTGATCGCGCGTTTCGCGAAGGATGAGTCCGGCGCCACCGCCATCGAATACGGTCTGATCGCTGCCGGCATCGCGCTGGCCATCATCACCGTCGTCAACGGTCTCGGCACTGCGCTGAACGAAAAGTTCACCTCGATCAGCACGTCGCTGAAGTAGCCGACCGACGAACGACGGCAAAAGCCCCGGGCTTCCGGGGCCTTTGTTTTTCTGAAGACGGCGAGTTCCAGTGGCGTTGCGCAAATTCAGAACCGATGCCGCGGTCGCGGCGAACGAGGCGGGGGCGGCGCAGGCCGCCTCGCCGGCCTATTGGATCTGCCTTGCGCTGCTGCTCGCGACGGTCGCACTCGCCGCGCGCATTGCCAGCTTCTGGTGAAGGCGCATTCGTCGGCCACGGCCTCGCGCCCCTGCCGACGTTGTCGGTTCGTTTAACACTACGCGCTAGCATCCGGCGACGCCGGCTCCCGCGGCAAACCCAGGCCTCAAGACGCAGCCCATGATCCTCGACCTTGCGCGCCTTCTGCTCTTCCCGGCCCTGATGGCGTTCGCCGCCGCGAGCGATCTCTTCACGATGACGATCTCGAACCGCGTGTCGATGGCGCTGGTGGCAGGCTTCTTCGTGCTCGCCCTCGCCGGTGGCATGGCACCTTACGAGATTCTGAGTCACGTCGGCGCCGGCGCGCTTCTCCTGGTCGTGGCCTTCACCTGCTTTGCGATGGGCTGGGTGGGCGGCGGCGACGCCAAGGTCGCAGCGTCCGTCGCGCTCTGGTTCGGCTTCGCGCAACTGATGAACTTCCTGCTCTACGCCTCGCTGTTCGGCGGTGCGCTGACGCTGCTCCTGATCCAGTTCCGGCAATGGCCGCTGCCTTACGGGCTGGCGGGCCAAGCCTGGCTCGCACGGCTGCACGCCAAGGAGAGCGGCATTCCCTACGGCATCGCGCTCGCGCTGAGCGCGTTGATGGTCTATCCGGAGACCGAGTGGGTGAAGGCGATCGACCTCGCTCACCTCGCACTGCGCTGAAACGCGCCGGGTAAACCCGGCGTTAAGGCGATTTAGATACGCCTCATTAACCATGCTTTGACGAATAGCTGGTCAACTGCCGATGACGGCGGCGGCAGCGTCGCGGCGTATTGTTGGAAAGTGAAGCGTATGAATAGGGCACGCATTGTCGTCCTGACGGTCGCCATCTGCGCCGGCGGCGTCGCCGCGTACCTGGCGAGCGGCACCGACAACTCTGCGCCGCCTCCGCTTCCGGTCGCGCAACTGCCGACCGTCGACGTCCTCGTGGCCAAGAACGACATCGGTCTCGGCCAGACCGTGAAGCCGGAAGACGTGCAATGGCAGACCTGGCCGGCCGCGACCGCCAGCACCGCCTTCATTCGCCGCAACGAGCGACCCGAGGGGGCGACCCAGGTGGCCGGTTCGATCGCGCGCGCACCGTTCATTCAGGGTGAGCCGATCCGCGACCAGAAGCTGGTCAAGGCCGAAGGCTCCGGCTTCATGGCGGCAATCCTGCCCACCGGCATGCGGGCGATCTCGACCGAGATCTCGCCGGAGACCGGCGCAGGCGGCTTCATCCTGCCCAACGATCGCGTCGACGTCCTTCTCACCCGCCGGTTGAAGAACCCGGACCAGAGCAGCGGCGCCCCCGACCTCATCACGTCCGAGATCATCCTGGCCAATATCCGCGTCCTGGCCATCGACCAGGCGCCCAAGGAGAAGGACGGCCAGAACGCGGTGATCGGCAAGACGGTCACCCTCGAGCTCAATCCCGCGCAGACCGCGACGCTCTCCGCGGCGCGGCAGAGCGGCACGCTGTCGCTGGCGCTGCGCAGTATCGCCGACGTCAAGATGAGCGAGATCACGCTCGATGACTCCGCTGAGAAGCGAGACGGTGTTTCGATCATTCGCTACGGCATTCCAAGTCAGACGGCTAAGGCACGATGAAGACAGTCGACATGAAGTGCAGGGCAGATTCGGCGACGATGAGAACTTCACTGGTCCGCGCCCTGTCATTTTCGGCCGCCTTCGCGCTGGCGCTCAACCCGGTGATGACGACCCCGGTGGTCGCTGCCGATTACCGCCCCGTGGCGCCGGCCGCGGCGGATGGCCAGATCAACGCGCGCTTCCTCTCGCTCGGCATCGGCAAGTCGATCGTGATCGACCTGCCGCGCGACATCAAGGACGTGCTGGTCGCCGATCCCAAGATCGCCAATGCAGTGGTCCGCTCGGCGCAGCGCGCCTATATCATCGGCGCCGCCGTCGGCCAGACCAACATCGTATTCTTCGATTCCGCCGGCCAGCAGATTGCGGCCTATGATATCGCGGTCAAGCGCGACCTTAACGGCGTACGGGCCGCGCTGAAGCAGATCCTGCCCAATTCAGACATCCAGATCGACGGCCTCGGCGACGGCATCGTCCTGACCGGCACGGCTGCCAACCCGATGGAAGCGCAGCAGGCCAACGAACTCGCCGCGCGCCTGGCCGGCGGCCCCGAGAAGGTGGTGAACTCGATCGTGGTGCGCGGCCGCGACCAGGTCATGCTCAAGGTGACGGTCGCCGAAGTCCAGCGCAGCATCATCAAGCAGCTCGGCATCGACCTGACCGCCAACCTCAATTACGGCACGTCGGTGGTCAGCTTCTCCAATTCCAATCCGTTCACGGCCCTCGGCAAGAACCTCGTGGACGGCAACAACCTGACCACGAAGTTCGGCGCCGCCCCGTCGGTGCAGGCCACCCTGCGCGCGATGGAGACCGCGGGCGTCATCCGCACCCTGGCCGAACCGAACCTGACCGCGATCTCGGGTGAATCGGCAACGTTCATCGCCGGCGGCGAATTCCCGGTCCCGGCGGGCTATGCGTGCGACCCCGTCACGCATGTCTGTACCACCCAGATCAGCTTCAAGAAGTTCGGCATCTCGCTCAACTTCACGCCGGTGGTGCTGAGCGAGGGCAAGATCAGCTTGCGCGTGATGACGGAGGTCTCAGAGCTCTCGAACGAGAATTCGATCACGCTGTCGCAGGCCGTGAGTTCGACGTCGGTGAACTCGCTGACGGTGCCCTCGATCAGGACACGCCGCGCCGAGACCTCGCTGGAGATTCCCTCGGGCGGCGCGATGGCGATGGCCGGCCTGATCCAGCAGCAGACCAAGCAGGCCGTCAGCGGCTTGCCGGGACTGATGCAGCTCCCGATCCTGGGTACGCTGTTCCGCAGCCGCGACTTCGTCAACAACGCAACCGAGCTGGTCGTGATCGTGACGCCTTATGTCGTCCGCGCAGTGGCGCCGAAGGACCTGTCGCGGCCGGATGACGGCTTCGCCCCGCCTGCGGATCCGCAGGCGCAGCTGATCGGCAATATCAACCGGCTCTATGGCGTGCCAGGCCGGACCGAACCGGCCAGGAACTACCGCGGCACCTACGGCTTCATTACCGACTGAGGCGGAACGGGGACTTCATGATGATCACGAGACCACCCCAGCTTCGCAGCCGCGCCATCCGCCTCGGTGGTGCCCTCGTCGGCATGGCGCTCGTGCTGGGCGGCTGCCAGCACGACGAAGTCGCCACGGCCTCCATTCCCGACGATTACAGGCAGCGCCATCCGATTGCGATCGAGGAGCAGAATCGCTCGATCGTCGTCTTCGTCGGACATGCCCGCGGTGGATTGACCGCCGCCCAGCGCGCCGACGTGATGGGTGTCGCATCGGCATGGCTGCACGAAGGCACCGGCGCCGTTCGCATCGACGTGCCGTCCCATACGCCCAATGCTCGTCCGGTCGCGGACACGATGCGTGAGATCCAGGCGATCCTGGCGGCGGCAGGCGTTCCGCCGCGCGGCGTCAGCGTTCACCCCTATCAACCCGAAGACAAGCGTTTCCTGCCGCCAATTCGGCTGACTTATTCCAAGATCGCCGCGGTCGCAGGTCCCTGCGGCCTGTGGCCGGAGGACATCGGCCCTTCGATGAAGAACAAGCGCTGGTTCGAGAACAAGGACTACTACAATTACGGCTGCGCCTATCAGCGCAACCTCGCGGCCATGGTCGACAATCCATCGGACCTCGAGCAGCCGCGGCCCGAAACCCCGTCCTACACGCCGCGGCGCATCACCGCCCTCGAGAAGTATCGCAAGGGAACCTCGACGGCGACCACCTATCCCGAAGCCGACAAGGCCAAACTCAGCGACACCGGCAGATGATCAGCTACGCTCGCCAGACACAAGAAGCGCAGCCGGAAGCAGCGCCCCCGCCGGTCGAGGAACATATTGCGCCCGCGCCGCGCGTCTCGGTCCAGGCCTTCTGCGAGACCGTGGAGACTGCCGCCGCGGTACAGGCGGCTGGCGAGGATCGCCGTCTCGGCAAGGCCCATCTGAAGATTCAGATGGGCGGCATGCCGGCCGCGATCGAAGCGTACCGCTCGGCCCCCACGCCGAACGTGATCGTGCTCGAGAGCGACGGCCGCAGCGATCTGTTGAGCGGGCTCGACCAGCTCGCCACCGTCTGCGACGCCGGCACCCGCGTGGTCGTGATCGGCCGCATCAACGACGTCATGCTCTATCGCGAGCTGGTTCGCCGCGGCGTCAGCGACTACGTGCTTGCGCCGGTCGGCGCGATCGACGTCGTGCGCTCGATCTGCAACCTGTTCTCGGCGCCGGAAGCCAAGGCGGTCGGCCGCATCATCGCCGTGGTCGGCGCCAAGGGTGGCGTCGGGGCCTCCACCATCTCCCACAATGTCGCCTGGGCGATCGCGCGAGACCTCGCGATGGACGCCGTCGTCGCCGATCTCGACCTCGCCTTCGGCACCGCCGGGCTCGACTACAACCAGGATCCGCCGCAGGGCATTGCCGACGCCGTGTTCTCGCCCGACCGCGTCGACACTGCCTTCATCGACCGCCTGCTGTCGAAATGCACCGACCATCTCAGCCTGCTGGCGGCGCCTGCGACGCTCGACCGGGTCTATGATTTCGGCACCGACGCCTTCGATGCCGTGTTCGACACGCTGCGCTCCACCATGCCCTGCATCGTGCTCGACGTTCCGCATCAATGGTCGGGCTGGACCAAGCGCGCCTTGATCGGGGCGGACGACATCCTGATCGTGGCCGCGCCTGATCTGGCCAACCTGCGCAATACCAAGAACCTGGTCGATCTCTTGAAGGCCGCGCGCCCCAACGATCGACCGCCGCTCTACTGCCTGAACCAGGTCGGCGTGCCGAAACGGCCCGAAATTGCCGCCACGGAGTTCGCCAAGGCCATCGAGAGCCAGCCGGTCGTCTCGATCCCGTTCGAGCCGCAGATCTTCGGCTCGGCGGCCAACAACGGCCAGATGATCGCGGAGATCTCCGCCAACCACAAGTCGATCGAGATGTTCCTGCAGATCGCCCAGCGCCTGACCGGCCGCAGCGAGACCAAGAAACAAAAGTCGTCCCTGCTTTCACCTCTGATTGAGAAGTTGCGGGGAAAATAAGCCACCGCATGGAGTTGTTAAGTGTTCGGTAAGCGTAGCGGAACAGACACCGACCTTCGGGCGCCCAAGCCCGGTGCCGTGTCGCCCGAGCCTGTCCAGGTTCAGGCGCCGACGGTGTCGCGCGCCCTGTCTCCGCCGTCCGTCGCATCGCCGCCGCTTGCTCCCGCCAAGGCCCCGCCACCTCCGCCCATGGAAAGCCGGCGTTCGGATAATTATTACGAGGTCAAGGCGACGATCTTCGGCGCACTGATCGAAGCCATCGACCTCGCCCAGCTCGCCAAGCTCGATTCGGAGTCCGCGCGCGAGGAAATCCGCGACATCGTCAACGAGATCATCGCGATCAAGAACATCGTGATGTCGATCGCCGAGCAGGAGGAACTGCTCGACGACATCTGCAACGACGTGCTCGGCTACGGCCCGCTCGAACCTCTGTTGTCACGCGACGACATCGCCGACATCATGGTCAACGGCGCGAACACCGTCTACATCGAGGTCGGCGGCAAGATCCAACGCACCGGCATCCGCTTCCGCGACAACCAACAGCTTCTCAACATCTGCCAGCGCATCGTCAGCCAGGTCGGCCGGCGCGTCGACGAATCCTCGCCGATCTGCGACGCGCGCCTCGCCGACGGCTCTCGTGTCAACGCCATCGTGCCCCCGCTGTCGATCGACGGTCCCGCGCTCACCATCCGCAAATTCAGGAAGGACAAGCTGACGCTCGATCAGCTCGTCAAGTTCGGCGCGATCACGCCGGAAGGTGCCGAAATCCTCCAGATCATCGGTCGGGTCCGCTGCAACGTGCTGATCTCCGGCGGTACCGGCTCGGGCAAGACCACACTGCTCAACTGCCTCACCAACTACATCGAGCACGACGAGCGCGTCATCACCTGCGAGGACGCCGCGGAGCTCCAGCTTCAGCAGCCCCACGTGGTTCGGTTGGAAACCCGCCCGCCCAATATCGAGGGCGAGGGCCAGATCACCATGCGCGAATTGGTGCGCAACTGTCTGCGTATGCGGCCCGAACGCATCATCGTCGGCGAGGTCCGCGGACCCGAGGCCTTCGACCTGCTCCAGGCCATGAACACCGGCCATGACGGCTCGATGGGCACGCTGCACGCCAACAACCCGCGCGAGGCGCTGTCGCGCTGCGAATCCATGATCACGATGGGCGGCTTCTCGCTGCCCTCGCGAACGATCCGCGAGATGATCTGTGCTTCGATTGACGTCATCATTCAGGCCGCGCGCCTGCGCGACGGCTCCCGCCGCATCACCCACATCACCGAGGTGATGGGCATGGAAGGCGACACCATCATCACCCAGGACATCTTCCTCTACGACATGGTCGGCGAGGACGCCAACGGCAAGATCATCGGCCGGCACCGCTCGACCGGCATCGGCCGCCCGAAATTCTGGGAACGCGCCCGCTATTATGGCGAAGAGAAGCGCCTTGCCGCTGCGCTCGACGCAGCGGAAGTCGCTCCGACGACGTGAGCAGGTCAGCGCCGCCATGAAGATGCAGATCCTCGCCCTCGCCTTCCTTGCCACCGCAGCGGTCGGTGGCATCGCCTGGGTCTTCCTCTATCCGCTGCTGTCCGGGGAACGAAAGGCGGAAAGCCGCCGCGCCTCGGTCGCGCGCGCCGAGGCGCCCACGGCCCGCCAGGCCGAGAAGACCCAGCGCTCGCGCCGCGAGCAGGTCGAGACCACGCTCAAGGACCTCGAGGCGCGTCGCGCGCAGGAGAGGAGCGCTCCCCTCAGCGTCCGCCTGTCGCAGGCGGGGCTCGACTGGACGCCGCAGAAATTCTGGACCGTGTCCGCCGTCGTGGCGGGTGTCTTCTTCGCCGTCGCTCTGTTCGCTGGCGGCGGCCTGATCGGCGCCTCCGGTCTCGCCTTTGCCGGCGGCTTCGGCCTGCCGCGCTGGGCACTCGGCTTCCTGAAGAAGCGTCGCGAAACCAAGTTTCTGGCCGCCCTGCCCGACGCGGTCGACGTGATCGTTCGCGGCATCAAGGCTGGCCTGCCGCTGTTCGAATCGATCAAGGTCGTGGCCGCCGATTCGCCCGAGCCGCTGCGAAGCGAGTTCCTGGCGATCATCGAGACGCAGGCGATCGGCATGCCTCTGGGCGAAGCCTGCGCGCGGCTCTACGAGCGCATGCCGCTGCCGGAGGCCAATTTCTTCGGTATCGTGGTGTCGATCCAGCAGAAGTCGGGCGGCAACCTCTCCGAAGCACTCGGCAACCTCTCCAAGGTTCTACGCGATCGCAAGAAGATGAAGGAAAAGATCCAGGCGATGTCGATGGAGGCCAAGGCCTCGGCCGGTATCATCGGCTCGCTGCC
>NZ_AJQE01000209.1 GCF_000261685.1 Bradyrhizobium genomosp. I (2014)
GTCTATCTCACGACACCGCAATACATCTCGGTGCTTTGGACTCATCCTACCGGACAGCTGATGCTGGTCGGCTGCGTCGTCTGGATGTCGATCGGCATCATGGTGATGAAGAAGATGATCAACTTCGATTTCTGACGGTGCCGCATGGTCGAATTTCTCGTCTCAAAACTGCACGACGCCCGTTTCATGACCATGCTGCTCGCGGCCATCGCCGCGGGTGCCACCGTGTATACGCTGGTGATGCCGTTGTTCGCCGGCGAAGGTCTTTCCAAGCGCATGAAAGCGGTGGCGAGCGAGCGTGAGCGGATCCGGCAGCGCGAGCGTGAGCGTCTCCACAAGAACGAGAAGGTCTCGCTGCGCCAGACACCGAAGCAACTCGTTTCCAAGGTGGTCGAGGACTTCAACCTCACCAAATGGCTCGCGCAGGAAGCTGCGCGGGACAAGCTCATCATGGCGGGCTATCGCGGCCATGCGCCCTACATCACATTCCTGTTTGCCCGCATGGTCGCCCCGATCGTGCTCCTCATCGGCTCGGCGCTCTACGTCTTCGTGATCGCGCATATGGAACAGGCGCTGCCGGTCAAGATCGGCATCTGCATCGGCGCTGCCTATCTCGGCCTTCAGGCGCCGATGCTGTTCCTCAGGAATGCGATCTCCAAGCGCCAGCTCTCGATCAAGCGTGCGTTTCCCGACGCGCTCGACCTGCTCCTGATCTGCATCGAATCCGGCATGTCGGTCGAAATGGCGTTCCGGAAGGTTGCAACGGAGATCGTCGGCCAGTCGATCGCGCTGTCGGAGGAGTTCACCCTGACCACGGCCGAACTGTCCTATTTGCAGGATCGCAAGGTCGCCTATGAGAACCTGGCGCGGCGCACCGGGCTCGAGGGCGTCAAGTCGGTCTGTCTCGCGCTTCAGCAGGCCGAGCGCTACGGCACCCCCCTCGGCCATTCCTTGCGCGTCATGGCGCAGGAGAACCGCGACATGCGCATGAACGAGGCCGAGAAGAAGGCCGCCGCTCTGCCGCCGAAGCTGACGGTGCCCATGATTCTGTTCTTCCTGCCGGTGCTGTTCGTGGTCATCCTCGGACCGACCGGCATCAAGATCACGGAGATGCACTGAGTTCACCACTCGGGCGAGGATCAGGCGACCAGATCCGATCAGTCGGACTGGCTGAGCGAAGCAACCGGCGTCCGCTTTGGCGCGCCGCGCGGAGCCTCACTGCGGCTGAGCATGTCCTTGAGATAGGCGACATTGGCCGCGGCCTGGTCCGGTGGCAGGTCCGCCTTCACGATGGTCTCCGCTTCCGCGAAGCGGCCCTGGAGACCGACGACCAAGGCGAGGTTCTGCCGCACCCGGGCGCTCGCACGCGGGGAGGCGTAGGCCTGCCGTAGCGCCTCTTCCGCCTTCGGCAGCTCTCTCGACAACATGTAGGAGAGGCCGAGATTGGAGAGCACGCCGGGATCACCCGGTGCGATCTTCAGCGCGCTCGCGTAATAGGATCGCGCCTCCTCATGACGGCCCATCTGGTCCAGCGCCGTACCCTGTACCGAGAGCAGGCGCCAGTCCGGATTGTCGGGCGAATGCGCTTTCGACAGGACGTCGTAGGCCTGTTGGAAATTGCCGTTGTCGGCGAGTGCGCGGCCGTACTGGGCGAGCAGCGCCTTGTTGCCGGGATTGGCGATGGTCGCCTGCTCGAGCACGGCCGTGGCCTGGGCTCGCTGGCCGTTGGCGCGCAAGGCCTGTCCGTAGGCGAGCGCGGCATCGGCATCCCTGGGATTGGCGCGGTAGCGCTCGCCATAGGCTTCGATTGCACGCGCTGGATCGGCGGGCGCGCGGTCGGCAGGAGCCGCCTCCGCCCGGGGCCCGACCGAGCCCGTCACTTCTGAGAGCTTCGACATGGCCGTGCAGCCGCCGAGGCCCATGGCCACCGCCGCGATTAGCGACGTGGAGGCAAGAAGCCGGGCAAGACTGATCCGTTGACGCATGACGCTTTGACTCTCGAGCCGCTTGATCGAGCCGAACGCGTCAGCAATAGAATGTTAACCCTAACGGCCGGTTAACGGGGGATCCCGCCCTGGGTTCTTCGGTCCGGTCAATATTCGATGGCGAGCCGTCTGCGGATTTCATCGATGCGCTTGTCGAGTGCATCGAACCGCGCGTGAACGGAGCGGTCGTGGAGATAGAAGACGTAACCGCCGGCAAGGAACGCGAAGATCCAATGGTGGTGCTCGACATAGGCAAAAAGCGCCTCGACGGCCTGGCCGACGAATGTGACCACGCTCCACACAAATTCCATCGCATTTTCCTCCCGGCGCTTCCTCGTCGGTCGCCGGCGATCTCGACATCCGGCGGCCTCACCCCCGAGCCTAGCATGGCCGCGCCGCGAGTAGCAGTTCGCCGGACGGTGACGGCGAAGCCGATTGCAGCGGCGGGGGAAAT
>NZ_AJQE01000210.1 GCF_000261685.1 Bradyrhizobium genomosp. I (2014)
ACTCTGCGAAGTCTCGTCCGTTCGCATGACCCGCTTGATCTGACGATCCGGACCCGCCAATGCCTTCTGTCTTCGAGACGTCGCCCACCGCCATCCCGATCACCTTCGTCACCAGATCGAGCTGGGATCGGGTCGCCGAGACGCTGCCGCCGGCGCAACGCCAGTTCGCAACCGCGAGCGCCTTTGCCGCCAAGCCGGGCAGCTGTCTGGCACTGCCCGCGCCCGACGGCACGATTGCGCAGGTGCTGTTCGGCCTCGAGGACGAGGGTGCAAGATCGCGCGACCTGTTCCGACCCGGCGCCCTGCCCGGCCTGCTGCCGCCCGGGACCTATCGCTTTGCCAATGCGCCGCACGATCCGCGGCTGGCGGCGCTCGCTTTCGCACTGGGCTGCTACCGCTTCGCCCGCTACCGCAAGGCTGATCGGCCCGACGTTCGGCTGGTTCCGCCTGACGGTGTCGAGGCGGCAGAGATCGAGCGGATCGCTGATGCTGCAATGCTCGCGCGCGACCTCATCAACACGCCGTCCAACGACATGGGCCCGGAACAGCTCGCCGCGGCCGCGCAGGCGCTCGCCACCGAGTTCGGCGCCAGCTTCGCCTGCACCATCGGCGAGGAGCTGAGGACGAACTTCCCGCTGATCCACGCCGTCGGCATGGCCTCTAGCCGCGCGCCGCGGCTGATCGACATCGGCTGGGGCGACCCTGCTCATCCCAAGGTGACATTGGTCGGCAAAGGCGTGTGTTTCGACACCGGCGGTCTCGACCTGAAGCCGTCGAGCGGCATGCTGATCATGAAGAAGGACATGGGCGGCGCCGCCAACGTGCTGGCGCTCGCGCGCATGGTGATGGACGCGAAGCTGAGGGTACGCTTGCGGGTGCTGATTCCGGCGGTGGAGAATGCCGTCGCAGGCAATGCCTTCCGCCCCCTCGACATCTTCACCTCGCGCAAGGGCATCACGGTCGAGATCGGCAACACCGACGCCGAAGGCCGTCTGGTGCTCGCCGATGCGCTGGCGCTCGCCGACGAGGAGAAGCCCGACCTGCTGATCGACCTGGGTACGCTGACCGGCGCGGCACGGGTCGCGCTGGGGCCGGATTTACCGCCCTTTTACACCAATGATGAGGCGCTGGCCGCCGACGTCGCGCGCTGCGCGGTGAAGGAGAACGATCCGTTGTGGCGCATGCCGCTGTGGCCGCCTTACGATGCCTGGCTGGACTCCAAGACTGCCACGATCACCAACGCACCGTCCGGCGGCTTCGCCGGCTCGATCACCTGCGCACTGTTCCTGCAACGTTTCGTCGAGCACGCCAAAAGCTGGCTGCATGTCGACATCTATGGTTGGACGCCATCGGCGAAGCCGGCGCGGCCCGAAGGCGGCGAGTGCCAGGCCGCTCGCGCCCTCTACACGTTGCTGAGCGAGCGCTATGCGTGATCCAGGACACGACCCAAGGCTGACGCCGGCGCGGGGCGACATCGCCGCGAAATATCTCGAAGGCAAGGTCGAGGCGGATCGCTTCGTCACCGGCGAGGAATTCGAGGTGGTCGGGGCGATCGCGCCGATGCGCAAGCAGCCATCCTCGAACGCCATGCTGTTGACGGAGGCCCTGCGCGGTGAGCGCGTCACCATCTACGATCGCAATGGCGAGGGTTGGGCGTGGGGCCAGCTCAATGACGATGGCTATGTCGGCTGGCTGCCGGATGCGGCGCTCTCGAAGCCGACGGCCGCGCCGACGCACAAGGTCAGTGCGCTGCGGACTTTTGCGTTCCCCGGCCCGTCGATCAAGCTGCCGCCGGCCGACACGCTGGTATTTGGATCAAGGTTCACAATAGCACGTGAGGATGGGGCCTTCGCGGTGACGCGCGAGGGAGCATTCTTGCCGAAGACGCACCTCGTTCCGCTCGATCATCGCGAACCGGACTTCGTCGCCGTCGCCGAGCGCTTCGTTGGCACGCCCTATCTGTGGGGCGGCAAGAGTAGTTTCGGCATCGACTGCTCTGGCCTCCTCCAGGTGTCGTTGACATCGGCGGGCATCGGCTGCCCGCGCGACAGCGACATGCAGCAGGCCGGGCTCGGCCGCGCGCTGGAGCCGCATGAGCGAGGCAGCTTGCTGCGCGGCGATCTGATCTTCTGGAAGGGCCACGTCGCCATCATCCGGGATGCCAGCACCATGGTTCACGCCAATGCCCATCACATGGCGACCGTGATCGAGCCGATCGAGCCGGCGCTTGCGCGGATCAGGGCGGCTGGCAGCGAGGTTGTTGCGATCAAGCGACTGTAATGACCGCCGTCATTCCGGGGCACGCGCATCGCGCGTGAACCCGGAATCTCGCACCATCACCTCTGGATTCCCGGTTCGCGCTAGGCGCGTCCCGGAATGACGGCAGTTCCTACGTCGCCACCGAGCCATTCCCGGCAGTTTCCAGCCGGAACGCGGCCGCGAACAGCGCGCGCGTGTAATCCGTCTTCGGATTCTTGAACAGCTCGGTAGCCTGCCCCTCCTCGACCACCTTGCCGCCGCGCATCACGATCAGATGGCTGGCGAGCGAGGCGACGACGCGCAGATCGTGCGAGATGAACATGTAGGTGAGATCGCGCTTGCGCTGGAGCTCGCGCAGGAGATCGACCATCTGCGCCTGGAACAGCATGTCGAGCGCGCTGGTCGGCTCGTCCAGCACGACGAAATCCGGCTCCAGCACCACCGCGCGCGCGATGCTGATGCGCTGGCGCTGGCCGCCGGAGAATTCATGCGGATAGCGGAAGCGCGTCTCCGGGTTGAGCCCGACATCCTCGAGCGCCTTGACGACGCGCGCCTCGCGCTCCTCGCGCGACAGCTTCGGCTGGTGCACGGAGAGACCTTCGGCAATGATGTCGGCGACAGACATGCGCGGGCTGAGCGAGCCGAACGGATCCTGGAACACGATCTGCATGTCGCGACGGAACGGCCGCATCTCCTGGAAGCGCAGGCCCTGGATGTCGTTCCCCAAGAATACGATGCGCCCGTTCGAGGAGATCAGCCGCAGCAGAGCGAGTCCCAGCGTGGTCTTGCCCGAGCCGGATTCGCCGACGACGCCGAGCGTCTCGCCTTTGCGCACGGCGACGCTGACACCATCGACCGCCTTGATGTGGCCGACCGTCTTGCGCATCAGGCCGCGCTTGATCGGAAACCACACTTTCAGATCATCGGTCGACATAACGACCGGCGCGTCCGGCTGCGGCGGCGCCGGGTCGGGCTTCGGCTCGGCCGCCAGCAGATCGCGCGTGTAGGGATGCTTCGGGCTCTTGAACACCTGCTCGACCGGTCCCTGCTCGACGATCCTGCCGCCCTTCATGACGCAGACGGTGTCGGCGATGCGGCGCACGATGCCGAGGTCGTGCGTGATGAACAGCAGGCTCATGCCGAGCCGCGCGCGGATCTCGGCGAGCAGCGCCAGGATCTGCGCCTGCACGGTAACGTCGAGCGCCGTCGTCGGCTCGTCCGCAATCAGAAGGTCCGGCTCGTTGGCGAGCGCCATCGCGATCATCACGCGCTGCCGCTGGCCGCCGGAGAGCTGGTGCGGATAGCTCTTCAGCCGCGTCTCCGGATCGGGAATGCCGACCTGCGTCAGCAGCTCCAGCGTCCGCCTGCGCGCCTGCGCATTGCTGGTCGGATTGTGCAGCTGGATGATCTCGCCGATCTGCGCCTCGATCGTGTGCAGCGGATTGAGCGAGGTCATCGGCTCCTGGAAGATGATCGAGATGTCGCTGCCGCGAATCTCGCGCATCTCCTGCTCGGAGCGGTCGATCAGCTCCTGTCCCTTGAAGCGGATGCTGCCCGAGGGATGCGAGGCGTTCGGATAAGGCAACAGCTTCAGGATCGAGAGCGCGCTGACCGATTTGCCGGAGCCGGACTCGCCGACCAGCGCCACGCATTCGCCGCGCTTGATCTGGAACGAGACCTCGTCGACCGCGAGCGTGGTGGCGCCGCCCTGGTGGAAGGCCACCGAGAGATCGCGCACGCTGAGCAGGGGCTGGTTGATCGCGTCCATGGCCTCACCTGAACGTCTTGCGCGGATCGAAGGCGTCGCGCACGGCTTCGCCGATGAAGATCAGAAGGGACAGCATGATCGCGACCGAGAAGAAGCCGGAGAAGCCGAGCCAGGGGGCCTGCACATTGGATTTCGCCTGGGACAGCAATTCGCCGAGCGAAGGCGATCCCGGCGGCAGGCCGAAGCCGAGGAAATCGAGCGCCGTCAGCGTCATCACCGACGAAGACACGATGAATGGCAGGAAGGTCATGGTCGCGACCATCGCATTCGGCAGCAGGTGGCGGAACATGATGACCGGGTTGGAGACACCGAGCGCCCGCGCCGCCTGGATATATTCGAAATTGCGCCCGCGCAGGAATTCGGCCCGCACGAGACCGACCAGCGAGACCCAGGAGAACAGCAGCAGGATGCCGAGCAGCACGAAGAAGCCGGGCACGAGCACCGAGGACAAAATCAGGAGAAGGTAGAGGGAGGGAATCGCCGTCCAGATCTCGATGAAGCGCTGGAAGATGAGATCGACCCGCCCGCCGAAATAGCCTTGCACCGCCCCCGCCGCGATGCCGATGACGGACGAGACGATGGTGAGGCAGAGGCCGAACAGCACGGAGATGCGGAAGCCGTAGATCAGCCGCGCCACCACGTCGCGCCCCTGATCGTCGGTGCCGAGCCAGTTGTATTCGAGGTCGCGGCAGCTCTTCAGCCCCTTCTTCTCGACCACTGGCTTGCATTGCGCTTCCGTCAACATCCAGGTGGGCGGCGACGGCGCCGGCGTCGGCAGGTCGAGATTGTGCGTGTCGTAGGAATAGCGGATCAGCGGCCAGACGATGCTGCCGCCCTTGTCCTTGATCAGCTTCTGCAGATAGGGATCGCGATAGTCGGCGGCCGTCTCGAAATCGCCGCCGAAAGTCGTCTCCGAATAGGTGACGAAGGCCGGCCAATACAGATGACCGTCGAACTTGATCAGGAAGGGCCGATCGTTGGCGATCAGCTCCGCGAACAGCGAGATCACGAACAGGGCAATGAATATCCAGAACGACCAGTAGCCGCGCCGGTTGGCCTTGAAGTTCTGCCATCGCCGCTTGTTAAGCGGTGATGGGGCGAACGGCTTGCGCGCGATCGGAACGGCATCGCCGGGCGGCGACGTCGCGGTGGTTTCGATCGGCGTCGGAGCGGTGATCGTCATCAGACCTCCCGCGCCTCGAAATCGATCCGGGGGTCGATCCACATATAGGTCAGGTCGGAGACCAGGTTGATCACGAGGCCGACCAGCGAGAAGATGTAGAGCGTGCCGAACACCACGGGATAGTCGCGGTTGAGCACGCTCTCGAAGCTGAGCAGCCCCAGCCCGTCCAGCGAGAAGATGGTCTCGATCAGAAGCGAGCCCGAGAAGAAGGCGTGGATGAAGGTCCCGGGGAAGCCGGCGATCACGATCAGCATCGCATTGCGGAAGACATGGCCGTAGAGCACCCGGTTCTCGCTGCAGCCCTTGGCACGCGCGGTCATGACGTATTGCTTGCGGATCTCGTCCAGGAACGAGTTCTTGGTCAGGAACGTCATGGTGGTGAAGGCACCTAGTCCCATGGCGATCAGCGGCAGCGTCAGATGCCAGAAATAATCGATGATCTTCCAGTACCAGGGAAACTGCGACCAGCCGTCCGAGGTCAGTCCGCGCAACGGGAACCAGTTGAAGAAGGAGCCGCCGGCAAACAGGATGATCAGCAGGATTGCGAACAGAAAGCCGGGAATGGCATAGCCCAGCACGAGAATGGTCGATGTCCAGGTGTCGAAGCGCGTGCCGTCCTTCACCGCCTTGCGGATGCCGAGCGGGATCGAGATCAGATAGGTGATCAGCGTCAGCCAGAGGCCGAGCGAGATCGAGACCGGCAGCTTCTCCTTGATGAGCTGGATCACGCTGACGTCGCGGAAATAGCTCTTGCCGAAATCGAAGCGGGCGAAATTCCAGACCATCAGCGCGAAGCGCTCCGGTGCCGGCTTGTCGAAGCCGAACTGCACCTCCAGCTTCTTGATGAAATCAGGGTCGAGCCCCTGCGCGCCGCGATATTTGGAGTTGATGGCATCGCCGCCGGCACCGACCTGGCCGGGCGCACGCTGCGCGAAGTCGCCGCCGCCCGAAATGCGCGACGTGCCGCCGGTATCGGCGCCCGAGAGCTGCGCGATCACGCGCTCGACCGGGCCACCCGGCGCGAACTGCACGACGACGAAGGAGACGAATAGGATTCCGAGCAGGGTCGGAATCATCAGGAGGATGCGGCGGGCGATATAGGCGCTCATCGCTATTTTGCCTGCTCGAGTTTGGCCGCCTTGGCGGATTCGTGCCACCAGATGTCGGGGGCGCCGACGCCGTTGGCATAACGCGGCAGCCTCGGTGGATGGCCGAACTGATCCCAATAAGCCAGCCGGTGAGTCTTGTTGTACCATTGCGGCACCCAATAGCGGCCGGCGCGGAACAGCCGATCGAAGGCGCGGCAGGCGACGGTCAGCTCTTCGCGGCTGTCGGCCGCCATGATTTTCTCGATCATGGCGTCGATGGCCGGGCTGGCGACGCCCGCCAGATTGTACGAGCCCTTGGTCGCCGCGACCTGCGACGAGAAGAACGCGCGCATGGCGTCGCCCGGCGTTGCCGACATGCTGAAGCGCTGGATCGTCATGTCGAAGTCGAAATCTTCCTGGCGCGCCTTGTGCTGCACAGCATCGACGAGGCGGACGCTCGCTTCGATGCCGAGCGTCGCGAGATTCTTGATGTAGGGTGCGTGGTGCGGCTGGAACGAAGGCTCGTCCAGCAGGAACTCGATCCTGAACACCTCGCCGTTCGGCAGCACCCGCTTGCCGTCCTTGATCGGTACGCCGGCTTCGTTCAGCAGTTGCTGCGCCTTGCGCAACAGGCTGCGGTCTTGCCCGGAGCCGTCCGAGACCGGAGGCGTAAACGGCGCAGCGAACACTTCGTCGGGAACCTGACCGCGGAAGGGCTCGAGCAGCCTCAGCTCTTCCTGCGAAGGAGGCCCGTTGCTCGCCATGAGATCGGAGTTCTGGAACGGCGACACCGTCCGGGCATAGGCGCCGTACATGATGGTCTTGTTGGTCCATTCGAAGTCGAAAGCATCGATCAGGGCCTCGCGTACACGAGCATCTCTAAATTTCTCGCGTCGCGTGTTGATGAACCAGCCTTGCGCGCCGGACGGCGTATCGTCGGGCACGACCTCCATTTTGACGCGGCCATCTTTCACCGCCGCAAAGTCATAGCGCGTCGCCCAGATGCGCGCGGTGAACTCTTCCCGATACAGATAATTCTTGCCTGTAAAGCCCTCGAAGGCGACGTCGCGGTCGCGATAGAACTCATACCGCACGACGTCGAAGTTATAGGTGCCGCGGCAGGGCGGCAGATCGGCGGCCCACCAATCCTTCACCCGCTCATACTCGATGTAGCGATTGACCTCGAACCGGCCGACTTTGTAGGGACCCGAGCCCAGCGGGGTCTCCAGAGACGATTCATCGAACGGGCGAGATGCGTAGTACGCCTTCGAGAAGATCGGCAGGCCAGCGACATAGAGCGGCACGTCACGCGCGCGCCCCTTGGCAAAAGTGACGATGAGCGTCGCATCGTCGAGCGCTTCCGCGCTGACCATGTCGCGCATCTGCACGATGATCAGCGGATGGCCCTTGGTCTTCAGCGCCGTCAGCGAAAACGCAGCGTCATGCGCGGTAAGCTTGGTGCCGTCGTGGAATCTCGCTTCGGGCCGCATCGTGAAGCGATAGACCAGCTTGTCGGGCGAAATTCGCACGGATTTGGCGGCAAGCCCGTACATCGCATCCGGCTCGTCGTTGGCCCGCACCATCAGCGGCACGAACGTCATGTCCATGCCCTGCGCGCCGTCACCCTTCAGGATGAAGGCGTTGAGCGAGTTGAAGGTCTGGTAAGACTGATTGTAGGCGCGCACCGACGGGATCAGCGAGAACGTGCCACCCTTGGACGCGTCGAGATTGACATAGTCGAAATGGTGGAAGTCGGCGGGATATTTGAGATCGCCGAACGCCGAGATGCCGTGGGTCTCAACTCCCGCATCCGATGCATGCGCACCACGCGTCTGCGCGCCCAGCGACGCCCCGAGGGCGCCGCCAACACCCAAGACCAGCACATGGCGGCGTGACATCTGCGTCATGCGGGGAATGTCCTTCACGACTTCTTTGCGATCCGTGCCGCCTTGTCTGCGTCGTACCACCAGATGAACGGGAAGGCGGACTGACCGTATCTGGGCAATTCCGCCGGGCGGCCGAAGCGGTCCCAGCGCGCAGTGCGCACCTTGTTGTAGGTCCACTGCGGCACGACATAGTGATTCCACAGCAGCACGCGGTCCAGTGCCTTGGTTGCGGCGACCAGATCTTCGCGATCGGTGGCGTAGATCACCCGCTCGATCAGCTTGTCGATCGCGGGATTCTTGATGCCGGCGATGTTGCGCGACCCGGGGATGTCGGCCGTCTTGGACGACCAGAACTCGCGCTGCTCGTTCCCCGGCGACTGCGACTCGCCCCACGAGTTGGTGACGATGTCGAAGTCCCAGTCGCGGGTCCTGTTCTCGTATTGGGTCGGATCGACCGTCCGCACGCTGACGGTAATGCCTAGCCGTTCCAGCGACGGCTTGTAAAACAGCGTGATCCGCTCGAAGCTCGGATCGGAATTCAGCAGCTCCAGGGTGAACTGGGCGCCCGTCTTGACGTCGACCAGCTTGCGGTCGCGCACCTCGTAGCCGGCCTCCTTGAACAGGCGCAGCGCCTCGCGCAGATTGTCGCGCACGGCTTCCGGACTGCCGCCGACCGGATTGGTGTAGGGCGTCGTGAAGACTTCGGGCGGGACCTGGGCGCGGACGGTTTCGAGGATCTCGAGCTCCTTGCGCTGCGGCAGCCCGGTCGCCATGAGATCTTCGATGCCGTCGAAATAGCTGCTGATGCGCTTGTACTGGCCGTAGAAGATCTGCTTGTTCATCTCCTCGAAGTCGAAGGCATAGTTGAGCGCACGACGCACGCGAGGATCGCTGAACTTGGAGCGGCGCAGGTTCGGCACGAAGGCTTGCATCACCCCCGAGCTGCGATTGGCGAATTCCTCGAGGATCACCCGCTTTTCGGCAACGGCCGGGAAGTCGTAGGCCGTCGCCCAGTTCTTCGCACTGTTCTCGGTCCGCCAATCGACTTGATCGGCCTTGAAGGCCTCGATCGCCACGGTGGCGTCGCGGAAATACTCGTAGCGCAGTTCGTCGAAATTGTTGCGGCCGACATTGGCGGGGAGATCGCGGCCCCAATAGTCCTTGACGCGTTCGAGCGCAATTGAGCGCCCGGCGACGAATTCCTTGACCCTGTATGGGCCAGAACCAAGCGGCACCTCGAGCGTAGTGGCGGAGACATCGCGCTTGCGGCCCTGCGCGTCCGTCCCCTCCCACCAATGCTTGGGCAGCACCATGAGTTGCCCGACGATCTGCGGCAGTTCACGGTTGCCCGGCGCGTCGAACACGAACTTCACCTCGCGCTCGCCGACCTTCTCGGCCTTCACCACGTGACTGTAATACGCCGAGTACATCGGATGGTGCTTCTTGAAGGAATCGAGCGAGAAGATCACGTCATCCGGGGTGACGGGCTTGCCGTCGTGCCATTTCGCCTGCGGCCGCAAACGATAGATGACGAAGGAGAAATCGTCGGGGTGGCTGACCGCTTCGGCGAGCGCGCCGTATTCGGTCGAGACCTCGTCGAGCGAGGGCGTCGTGAGGGATTCGTAGATGAAGGCGACGGCACCGGCGACCTGTCCCTTCACACCTGATACGACGATGTTGAAATTGTCGAAAGTGCCGACGGCGATCTGACGCGCGACGCCGCCTTTGGGCGCGTCCGGATTGACGTAGTCGAAGCGCTTGAAGTCGGCGGGGTACTTGACCTTTCCGAACAGGGACAGCGCGTGGCGCCAAGGCGCCTCAGTGCTGGATTGCGCCCGCGCTGCGCCGCTGGAAATGCCCGCGACGGAACCGAGGACGGGGAGCGCTGCAGCCGCAGTGCCATTGAGCAGAAGATCGCGTCGGGTTATGGCCAAATCAACATCCCTGTCTTGAAGGAGGCTACTCCTTTAAGTTCCTAATATAGACGAGGTTTCGACCGAATATGTGTTGCTTTTTCCTCATCTTGGAGACCGGGCGGCCGATGGGATGCGGCCAAACGCCCCGATAAACTGGCCGCGAGCCCTGGATAAGCAAACGGCCAGGCATTTCAGCCTGGCCGCTCATTCCAAGATGCGTTTCGGCGGCCTTATTTGGAGGCCGTCGGCAGCGGCTGCGGATGCTCCGACAGCGAGTTCAGATAGGCGATGACATCGGCGCGCTCGGAATCCTTCTGAATGCCTGCGAAGCCCATCGCGGTGCCCGGGATGAAGCCCTTCGGATTGGCGATGAACTTGTTGAGATCGTCGAACGTCCAGGTGCCGCCCTTGGCCTTCATCGCGGCCGAGAAGTTGAAGCCGTTACGGCCCTCGCCCTTGGCCTCGCCGACGACGCCGTAGAGGTTCGGACCGACCCGATTCGGGCCGCCCTTCTCGAACGTGTGGCAGGCACCGCACTTCTTTGCGGCGGCAGCCCCCTTCTCGACGGAGGCAGTCTGGAGCAGCTTTTCGATCGGCTCGGACGGTGCGGCCGCAGCGGCGCCTTCCTTGCCATGGCCGGCATCTTCCTTCACCGCGATTTCAAAGCCCGGCTTTTCCGGCATCTTGGGGGAGAACAGCGCATTCGCGGTGAAGCTCGTCACCAGCAGAACGAGACAGGTGCCGAGGACGGCACCGAGAATCTTATTGAGTTCGAAAGAGTCCATTTCCGGCCAGGCCCCACCGCAAGAAGGAAATAGCGGCCCAAGCGGCCGCCAGGACGAGCCTCGGGAGAATCAAAAACTTCCTTATTGTTTCCCCGAGTTTTGCCATTGAGATATCGGTTTGCCCGGGGTCTGGCAACCCGTATAAGCGAGCCGGCTCTCAGCCCGCCCCCAATCCATTTCTCAGCGCGGAAAACGCCTCGCTTCCAGGCCCTTGACCCCAGACCTTTGAACCCGATGATCGATCCCCGCATCCTGGTGCTGATACCGGCCCGCATGGCCGCCACCCGCCTGCCCGGCAAGCCGCTCGCCGACATCGCGGGATTGCCGATGATCGTGCATGTGCTGCGCCGGGCCGAGGCCGCTGCAATCGGCCGGGTCGCGGTCGCAACCGATACGCCCGAGATCGCGTCCGTCGTATCAGCCCATGGCGGCGAGGTCGTGATGACCCGCCCCGATCACCCCTCCGGCTCGGACCGCATCCACGAGGCCATGCAAAAGCTCGATCCCGAGGGCAAGGCCGAGATCGTGATCAATCTCCAGGGCGATTTCCCGACCATTGCGCCACAAACCATCCGCGAGGTGCTGCCACCCTTTGCCGACCCCGCGGTCGATATCGTGACTTTGGCCTCGGAAATCCACACCGAGGAGGAAGACCTCGCCCCGAGCGTCGTGAAGGCCATCGGTTCGCCGATCGGGCCGAAGCGGCTGCGCGCACTTTATTTCACCCGCGCCACCGCCCCTTATGGCAACGGACCGCGTTACCACCACATCGGCCTTTATGCTTACCGCCGCGCGGCTCTGGAGCGCTTCGTGTCGCTGCCGCCCTCGCCCCTGGAACGCCAGGAAAGCCTGGAACAGCTCCGGGCGGTGGAAGCCGGCATGCGCATCGACATCATGATCGTCGACAGCGTGCCCCGCGGCGTCGACACGCCGCCCGATCTCGAGACCGCCCGCAGCATCCTTTCCAAATCCTGAGCCGCTGTTACAAGGCCGACCAGGAGCACTTTAAGACATGAGCAAGATGAAGATCGCATTCCAGGGCGAGCCCGGGGCCAATTCCCACATCGCCATCGTCGAGGCCTATCCCGACGCCGAACCGATGCCCTGCGCCACCTTCGAGGACGCGCTGTCGGCGATCTCGTCGGGCGAGGCCGATCTCGGCATGATCCCGATCGAGAATTCGGTCGCCGGCCGCGTCGCCGACATCCACCACCTCCTGCCGGCCTCCGGCCTCTTCATCATCGGCGAATGGTTCTTGCCGGTTCGGCATCAACTGATGGCGGTGAAGGGCACCAAGCTCGAAGACATCAAGAGCGTCGAGAGCCACGTGCACGCGCTCGGCCAGTGCCGGCGCATCATCCGCAAGCTCGGCGTCAAGCCGATCGTGCACGCCGACACCGCCGGCAGCGCCCGCGACATCTCCGAGCGCAAGGACAAGACGGTGGCCGCGATCGCCTCGCGCCTTGCCGCAAAGATCTACGGCCTCGACATCCTCGCCGAGGACATCGAGGACGAGGCGCATAACACCACGCGCTTCGTGGTGCTGGCGCGTGAGCCGAAATGGGCGGCGCAAGGCTCCGGACCGCTGGTCACGACGTTCGTCTTCCGGGTGCGCAATTTGCCGGCCGCGCTCTACAAGGCGCTGGGCGGCTTTGCCACCAACGGCGTCAACATGACCAAGCTCGAAAGCTACATGGTTGACGGCAATTTCTTCGCCACGCAGTTTTACGCGGACGTCGACGGCCACCCCGACGACAAGGGCCTCGCTTTCGCCATCGAGGAGCTGAAATTCTTCTCTCGCGAATTCCGCATCGTCGGCGTGTATCCGGGACATCCGTTCCGCGCGACGTTCAGCGAAACGCAGGATTGATCCCTCACCCTCCCTTGGAGGGGGAGGGTCGGCTCACATTGAGCGCAGCGAAATGTGAGACGGGGTGGGGTGACGGTCTCTCCACGTCGAATACTGCCCGAGTGGAGAGATCACCCCACGCCGCTCGCGCTGCGCGCGATCGACCCTCCCCCTCCAGGGGAGGGTAAGCTACCCCGCTGCTCCAAGCCCGAACGCCTCCGCCAGCAGTGAATACGATTTCTTGCGCGCCTCGTGGTCGTACACAGCGGTGATCACCATCAGCTCGTCCGGCTTGCTCGCATCGATCAGCGGCTGCAGTTTCCTCCGCACCGTCGCAGGGCTGCCGACGAACAGGCGGGAGCGGTTGCGCAGGATCGAGGTGCGCTCGGCGTCGGAGTAAGGATAGGCCAGCGCCTCCTCGACGCTCGGCAGCGGGAGATATTGGCCGCGGTCGCGGCGCAGCCGGTTGAGATCGAACGAGCTGGCGAGCCGTTCGGCCTCCTGATCGGTATCGGCGGTGATGACGGCGATCGCGAGGATCGCATGCGGGACGGCGCGCCACGCCGAGGGCTGGAAGCGGTTGCGGTAATGCACCATCGCATCGACTGCATCGTGGGATGCGAAATGATGCGCGAAGGCGAAGCCCATGCCGACTTGGGCGGCCAGCTCCGAGGAATAATCGCTGGAACCGAGCAGCCAGATCGGCGGCAGCCTGGTGTCGTCGGGCATGGCGACGACGTTGTTGTAGGGGTGTCCCGCAGGAAATTCGCGGGTCTCCCACAGAATCAACTCGTGCAGCCGCTCCAGGAAATCGTCACCCTCGCGGCGGTCGAGGCGACTGCGGAGCGCGTAAGCCGTCGCACCGTCGGTGCCGGGGGCGCGGCCGAGACCAAGGTCGATCCGGCCGGGAAACAGCGCCTCCAGCATCTTGAAGCGCTCGGCCACCACCAGCGGCGCGTGATTGGGCAGCATCACCCCGCCGGAGCCGACACGGAGGTGCTTCGTCACCGCCGCGATCTGCCCGATCATCACGTCGGGCGCGGGGCTCGCGACGGAGGCGAGGTTGTGATGCTCGGCGAGCCAGTAGCGGGCATAGCCGAGCCCATCGACGTGGCGCGCCAGATCGATGCTGTTGCGCAGCGCCGCCGCCGGCTTGGTGCCGGTGGTGACTACGGAGAGGTCGAGGACTGAGAGCGGGATCATGGCGCGTTAACGTAGCGGAGGGCGGCGCGGCGGCAATGGGCTAGCCGCCCGGGTCTGACGTGTGCGGCCGCACGCCGGGTCGACCTGCCGCGATGGGATAAGGAAAATCGCGACAACACCCCTTTCCCTTTTGCCCACGTCGAATCAGGACGCTCGACGTCACCCCAATTGATGTTAATCTTATGAATTTATAGAGATAATTGTCAAAATACCATCTTCCCACTCAAAACGGTCGATCTTGAATAAATCGGGCATCTACTGGTCTAAGTGGGCCACTTCCCATCGTTGATGGGCTGTCGATCCAACCGACTTTGCCCTATCTTGAACTGCCGGACCTGGATGCGG
Source organism: Bradyrhizobium genomosp. I (2014) (assembly GCF_000261685.1). Lineage (GTDB taxonomy): Bacteria > Pseudomonadota > Alphaproteobacteria > Rhizobiales > Xanthobacteraceae > Bradyrhizobium. The sequence continues at coordinate 14,283 of NZ_AJQE01000210.1, forward strand.
CTGCCGGCCGCCGTGGCTGAGCGAGACCCTTGGAGCGAGTGGTGCCATGACCGACCTGACGACGCCTGTCCGAGCCGACGGGCAGGAACGGCACCTGAAGCAGCCTGCGATCTCCTTCGAGTTCTTTCCGCCCAAGACCGAGGAGATGGAGCGGAATCTCTGGGACACTATCAACCGGCTCGCCCCGCTCGAGCCGAAATTCGTCTCGGTGACCTATGGCGCCGGCGGCTCGACCCGCGAGCGCACCCATTCCACCATCGCCCGCATCCTCAAGGAGACCGCGCTGCTGCCGGCGGCGCATCTGACCTGCGTCGGCGCCTCGCGCGGCGAAATCGACGAGATCGTCGACCGCTATCACGAGGTCGGCGTCCGCCACATCGTGGCCTTGCGCGGCGATCCCGCCGGCGGCATCGGTACGCCCTATTCGAGCCATCCCGACGGCTACCAGAGCTCGGCCGCGCTCGTCGCGGGGATCAAGAAGCGGCACGGCGATATCGAAGTGAGCGTGTCGGCCTATCCCGAGAAGCACCCCGAGGCGCGCGACTTCGATGCCGACATCGACACGCTCAAGGCCAAGGTCGATGCGGGTGCGACGCGCGCGATCACCCAGGTGTTCTTCGATAACGACCTCTACTTCCGCTATCTCGATCGCGTCCGTGCCCGCGGCATCGACATCCCGATTGTGCCGGGCATCATGCCCATGCACAATTTCAAGCAGGCGCGCAATTTCGTCACCCGCGCCGGCACCACCGTGCCGGACTGGTTCGCCGCGAAATTTGAAGGCCTCGATGACGACGCCGAGACCCGCAAGCTGGTGGCGGCGACCGTCGCGGCCGGGCAGGTTCAGAAACTCGCCAAGCACGGCGTCGACACCTTCCACTTCTACACGATGAACCGCGCCGATCTCGTATTCGCGATCAGCCATTTGCTCGGCATTCGCGCCAAGACCGCCCAGAAGGCTGCGTAAGATCAGATGACCGTACCCGCTTCCGCCAAGCGAACCGCCCTCCTCGACGCCGCGCGCGAACGCATTCTCGTGCTCGACGGCGCCATGGGCACGATGATCCAGAACCTCCAGCTCGACGAGGCCGCCTTCCGCGGCGAGCGCTTCAAGAACTTCCATCGCGACCTGCGCGGCAACAACGATTTGTTGATCCTGACCCAGCCGCAGGCGATCGAGGACATCCACGCCGCCTATTTGCGCGCTGGCGCCGACATCGTCGCTACCAACACCTTCTCCACGACCTCGATCGCGCAGGCCGACTACGACCTCACCGACGTCGTCTACGAGATGGCGCGCGAAGGCGCCCGCCTCGCCGGCAATGCCGCACGGCGCGTTGCCGCTGAAGACGGCAAGCCGCGCTTCGTCGCCGGCGCCATCGGCCCCACCAACCGCACCGCCTCGATCTCGCCCGACGTTTCCAATCCCGGTTATCGCGCCGTCACCTTCGACGATTTGCGCAAATCCTATGGCGAGCAGATCCGCGGCCTGATCGACGGTGGCGTCGACCTGCTGCTGGTCGAGACCATCTTCGACACGCTGAACGCCAAGGCAGCCCTCTATGCGATCGCCGAAATCACCGAGGAGCGCGGCATCGACATGCCGGTGATGGTGTCGGGCACCATCACCGACAAGTCCGGCCGCCTGCTCTCGGGCCAGATGCCGGAAGCGTTCTGGAATTCGGTGCGGCACGCAAAACCGATCACCATCGGCTTCAACTGCGCGCTCGGCGCCGAGGATCTGCGCGCGCATATCGCCGATATCGGCCGCGTCGCCGATACTCTTGTTTGTGCCTATCCGAACGCAGGCCTGCCCAACGAGTTCGGCCAGTATGACGAGACGCCCGAGTACATGGCGCGCCTGATCGGCGAGTTCGCCCGCGACGGCCTCGTCAACATCGTCGGCGGCTGCTGCGGCACCGCGCCGGACCATATCGCGGCGATCGCCGCCGCCGTCGCCCCGCACAAGCCGCGCATCGTGCCGGAGATCACCCCGCGCCTGCGGCTCTCCGGCCTCGAGCCGTTCATGCTGACCGACGCGATCCCGTTCGTGAACGTCGGCGAGCGCACCAACGTCACGGGATCGGCCCGCTTCCGCAAGCTGATCACCGCCGGCGACTACACCGCCGCGCTGCAGGTCGCGCGCGACCAGGTCGAGAACGGCGCGCAGATCATCGACGTCAACATGGACGAGGGCCTGCTCGACTCGGAAGCCGCGATGGTGACATTCCTCAACCTCGTCGCCGCCGAGCCCGACATCGCCCGCGTCCCCGTCATGGTCGACTCCTCGAAATTCTCCGTGATCGAGGCCGGCCTGAAATGCGTGCAGGGCAAGCCGGTCGTCAACTCGATCTCGATGAAGGAAGGCGAGGAGAAGTTCATCTTTGAAGCCAGGATCGCACGCCGCCACGGCGCGGCCGTGGTCGTGATGGCGTTCGACGAGGTCGGCCAGGCCGATACGTTCGCGCGCAAGACCGAGATCTGCAAGCGCGCCTACGACATCCTGGTGAACAAGGTCGGCTTCCCGCCTGAGGACATCATCTTCGATCCCAATATTTTCGCGATCGCGACCGGCATCGAGGAGCACAACAATTACGGCGTCGACTTCATCGAGGCGACGCGCTGGATCCGCCAGAACCTGCCGGGCGCGCATGTTTCGGGCGGCGTCTCCAATTTGTCGTTCTCGTTCCGCGGCAACGAGCCGGTGCGCGAGGCCATGCACTCGGTGTTCCTGTATCACGCCATCAAGGCCGGCATGGACATGGGCATCGTCAATGCCGGCCAGATGATCGTCTATGACGACATCGATCCGGAGCTGCGCCAGACCTGCGAGGACGTCGTCCTCAATCGCGACGCGGGCGCCTCCGAGCGCCTGCTGGCGCTCGCCGAAAAATTCCGCGGCAAGAAGACGGAAAGCAAGGAAGCCGACCTCGCCTGGCGCGAATGGCCGGTGGAGAAGCGGCTGTCGCATTCGCTGGTGCACGGCATCACCGAATTCATCGAGCAGGACACCGAAGAGGCCCGCAAGAATTCCTCGCGCCCGCTCGACGTCATCGAGGGCCCGCTGATGGCCGGCATGAACGTGGTCGGCGACCTCTTCGGCGACGGCAAGATGTTCCTGCCGCAGGTGGTGAAGTCCGCCCGCGTCATGAAGCAGGCCGTGGCTTACCTGATGCCGTTCATGGAGGAAGAGAAGGCGCGCAACCTCGCGAGCGGCCTCGGCACCGAGGGCTCCTCGTCCGCCGGCAAGATCGTGCTCGCAACGGTGAAGGGCGACGTCCACGACATCGGCAAGAACATCGTCGGCATCGTGCTCCAGTGCAACAATTTCGAGGTCATCGACCTCGGCGTGATGGTGCCGGCGGCGAAGATCGTCGAGACCGTGAAGGCGGAGAAGGCCGACATCGTCGGGCTGTCGGGCCTGATCACGCCTTCGCTCGACGAGATGGCGTTCTTCGCCGGCGAATTGCAGCGCGAAGGCCTCAAGCTGCCGCTCCTGATCGGTGGCGCCACGACGAGCCGCGTGCATACCGCGGTGAAGATCGACCCGAGCTATCGCGCCGGTCCGGTCGTGCATGTCAACGACGCCAGCCGCGCCGTCGGCGTCGCCTCCTCGCTGCTCTCGCCGGAGAAGCGCGAAGCCTATGCCGCCGAGGTGCGGGCCGAATACGCCAGGATCTCGGAGGCGCATCTGCGCGCGCAGGCCGACAAGAAGCGCCTGAAGCTCTCTGACGCCCGCGCCAACCGCGTGCCGGTCGACTTCGCCAGGAGCAAGCCGGTGAAGCCGACCTTCCTCGGCATTCGCAGCTTCGACGAATACGACCTCGCCGAGCTCGTGCCGTACATCGACTGGACGCCGTTCTTCCAGACCTGGGAGCTCGCCGGGCGTTTCCCCGCCATCCTCGACGACGCCAAGGTCGGCGAGGTCGCGCGCTCGCTCTATGACGATGCCCGCAAGATGCTCGACACCATCGTCAATGAGAAATGGTTCCGGGCGCGCGCCACGATCGGCTTCTGGCCGGCGAATACTGAAGGCGACGACATCGTGCTCTATGCCGACGACAGCCGGACCAAGCCAATTGCGACGCTGCACACGCTGCGCCAGCAGCTGGAGAAGCGCGAGGGCCGCTTCAACGCGGCGCTCGCCGACTTCATCGCGCCCGCCGGCGTGCCCGACTATATCGGCGGCTTCGTCGTCACCGCAGGGATCGGCGAGGACGCGGTCGCCGACCGCTTCAGAAAAGCGAACGACGACTACTCCTCGATCCTGTGCAAGGCGCTGGCCGACCGCCTTGCGGAGGCCTTCGCCGAGCGCATGCATGCCCGCGTGCGCCGCGAGTTCTGGGCCTATGCGCCGGATGAAGCGCTCTCCAACGAGGAGCTGATCCTGGAGAAGTATCAGGGCATCCGTCCCGCGCCCGGCTATCCCGCCCAGCCCGATCACACCGAGAAGGCGACGCTGTTCGAGCTGCTCGACGCGGAAGCGACCGCTGGCGTGAAGCTGACCGAGAGCTTTGCGATGTGGCCGGGCTCGTCCGTATCAGGGCTCTATTTCGCGAACCCCGAGAGCTATTATTTCGGCGTCGGCAAGATCGAGCGCGACCAGGTCGAGGACTACGCCGCGCGCAAGGGCATGAGCGTCGCGGAGGCCGAGCGCTGGCTGGCGCCGGTGCTGAACTACATCCCGTCGCAACAGACCGACAAGGCCTTTGCGGCAACGGCGGCGAACGACGAGACCTCGAAGGATCTCGCCTCGCATCCGCCTGGCTGCACCTGCGCGATGCACCTCGTCTGGCAGAAGAAGCGTGCGGGGGCGGGATAGCTCCGAACACGAAAAGTGAAAAACAACCCCATGCACAGTAGCGATGGGGTTGAAAGGGTTGAGCATTTTCGGTGTCGCCGAAGGCCGATTTGCGACGTCGGGCAAAACAGGGGTATTGTTGCATCATCGGCTCACGTGCCCACTGAAGCGCCGCCGGCGGATGCGTCATTCACCCTTGCAATGCGCACGGTGCCCATCCTCCCCTGAAGGAGGAGGATCGGTTCGCATGGAGCGAAGCGGAATGCGGACCGAGGTGGGGTGAAGGTCTCTCGACACCCAACGCTGCCCGTGCGGAGAGATCACCCCACCCCGCTCGC
>NZ_AJQE01000211.1 GCF_000261685.1 Bradyrhizobium genomosp. I (2014)
GCGGCCGGCATCCGAAACCCTTCACAGTACCAGACCAGCCGCAGGCGACGAAGTCGGTAGGCTTAGGGCCAGAAGCCGCCGTCCAACTTTTCAATCAAATTTTGGATTGCTGAGCGGATACAACCTTAATCCTGAGTAGGGTAAAAGGATTGGGTCTTCTATCGGGGAAGCTTGATGACGCTCTTCCAAGGACTAATGGTTCTCTGTGGGATCGCTTTGCTAACCATCATCTTTGTAGGGTTCGTCAAAGGCGACAGCGTTAAGCCCGACGACACCCCGGAGAGGTTTCCCGGCGGAGGTCCCGGGGGCGATTTTTCGAACTAAGCGCTCCTAGCGACAAACGTCGAGCAAAGTCAGCTCTGGGGCAGACTGAACTCAGGCTGAGCTAATTGGCACGCTTGCTCCGGTCGAGGCGCGACTTACCATGTTTGTCCGGTTTGTCGTCGGCACTGACGGTGAGAACCACCGCTGGCTGACAGGTATCATCACTGAGGCGCGGCTCCTTCGCGACCGCGGACAACTCGCCCCCTATCAGACGGCTTGGCTTGAGGATACCTACGCTTGGCTAAACGACCATCTCCCTTGTCCGCCATTCTCGACGAGCAACTGGGGACCGGAAGCAGTTTCTTGGTTTAAGGACACGGCCCAGCCATCGATCAAAAAGATGTGGGAAATCGCGACACTCCGCAGTGCGCCTGCTCAGATCGAAGAACCCCGGAAAGGTTGTCTATGAGGACGACTTCCAGATCGTGGTTCAGGAGTGGAAGCGTCTCTAGACCGACACCAACGTCCGCTCCGGGTCGATTGCGTCGATCCCGTTTGACAATGACCGGCTGACTCCGGGGAGCCGACGCCACAGCAAGATATCCGATGCCAAGAACCACCGGCTGAATGCTCATTCAATGACCTGATCCGCCTGGATCAGCACGGTCTCAGGCACTTTCAAGCCCAGTGCTCTTGCGGTTCGAAGATTGATCTTGAAGTGAAACGTGCTTGGCTGCTCGACAGGTATGTCCGCAGGCGCTGTGCCCTTGAAGATCTTGTCGACATAGGAGGCGGCTTTGACGAACAAGTCCAGGACGTCCGGCCCATAACTCATCAATCCGCCGACCTGAACGTAGGTATCGACCTGGTATATCGCGGGCATTTCGAGCTGTTGGGCCAGTTGCGGCACGAGAGGACGGGGCGGATCGGCAAGAACATACACGGCCTCGCAGCCGGCCGACTTCATCGCAGCGAAAGCGGCGGGAAGGTCCGCCGGAGTCGGGGCAGCAAACTGCTCCGCGGCGATGCCGATGCTCTTCGCGCCCTGTTTCGCAACCTCGAACAGCGACCGGTGCGTGGGATTGGCAGACGTCAGAATCGCGATCTTCTTTGCATTCGGGAGCACGAGATGCATGAAATCCAGGGTCTTTGCCGTCAAGTCACCGTACATGTTGGCCAGGCCCGTGATGTTGCCGCCCGGATGGGCGAAGCTCTCTATGAAACCCGAGCCAACCGGATCGGTCGCAGGACACATGACGATCGGGATGTTTGCGGTGGCTTCCTTCACAGCAGCAATGGCCGGTGTAGCCTCTGCGACAATGACGTCGGGTCTTCCTGCGACGAGATCCTTGGCCAGCCCCGGCAGGACGGAGTAATCGCCTTTCGCCTCTCGAATATCGAGAAGAAGCGTTTTTCCCTCTTCATATCCCAGGCCTTGCAGAGCTTTCCGCAATACCGGGATGCTGCGCGTTCCAGAGCCCGATCCCAAATATCCCAACCGCCAAACGCGAGGCTTGTCGGCGCGGGCTGCGCCAGAGCCGAAGACAACCGCCAGTCCGCAAAAGAAGAAATGACGCCGCAGCATCGCTGAAACTCCGGGCCGTCACTACATCCAGTATCCATCAATCTCGCAGGCGGAAGATGAGCCTGCAAGGTCTCTGCCCCGGGTCGTTTGCGTCGATTTACGTTCGTTACCCGCCATGCCCGATCTCGTCATGACTGCTGACATACCGGACGCCATCATGGGCACGAGTCCCATGGCGCATGTCGGCCTGGGTCATTCGGACTTCTGCATCAATGGGCTGAGGCAGGGCCCTCGACAATCTTCCAGTAGGAGTCCTTGCGGATCACCTCGCCCGCGCGAAAGGTGTAAAAGTCGCATCCTCGGACCTCGATCGCCTTTCCTTCGCGGGTGGTGCCCGTGAGTGTCCACTTTGAAATGCCCGTGTTTGCCGGCGCGTCCACAAAGTGTTCGGCGTCGCCGTAGTGAACGTCCGGCACGCCTTCAAAGCGCGTCGCGAGCCCGTCTCGCACCTTGCGTTTCCCCTCGAAGCGCGAGCCCCATGGATCGGCGCCCCTCGGCATCTCCAGGACACAATCGTCAGCAAAGAAGTCCATGATGGCATCCAGATCGTGCGCGTTGAACGCTTCGCACAACGCCGTCAGTTTCGATCGAATGTCCATCCTTCCCTCCCTCATCTCGACGTGGGTACAATAGCATAAGGACACAGGCGAGCTGGATCGATCATTCGTCTGATCGATGTCGCCTTCGGGTCAACCGCAGCTCCCGGCCAATCTGTCGGTATCCGACTTCCCTCAAGCGGCACGCATGATCACGTATGACGATGGCTCTCGTGGTGTCCGGCCCGGCCTGCTCTCGGAAGCCGCGTGAGCGGCGTGCAGTCTGCGTCAACGGAGAGCCTCACCGACGTTAACCCTGTCGGCAAATGATTGGCCGGGAGCCGGCCGCCGGCCGACAGATTGCCTCATTGGCGCGGAGAATTTTCAGCGGCGCTAACCTGGGTTAGAGGCGCGTTATGCTGAGAATGGCGTTGTTGGGCCTCCTCATCCTGTTGAGTGTGGGCATGCTGTCGGCAATGGAACTGAACGCTCCACCGCGTCGCGCAATCGCGGTCGTCCAGCCGCTTGCCCAGCAGAACGCTGGCATCTCCGATTCACATGACGCATTGCCGAAGGCCGATCGCCTCGAGGTTGCCGTTGCGGCCAGCGCGATGCCGATGCAGGCTGCGTCGATCGAAAACCCCGCTGCTCCGCAAGACATCCATGTCGGTTCGTCCGCGCCGGCGCCGATCGTCCGTCCTCGGCACAATCCGAAGACGATCGCGACCGCCAAACGTCCCAAGCCGAAACCAAAGGCGCCCGTTGTCAAGCGAGCCGCCAATGTTCAGCGTGCAAAGGCCGGCAGCGAGGGCGAGCCCTGTCGGCTCAAGGCGTTCGGCGGCTTGCTCAAGGCATTGAATTTGACCGGTTGCGAAATCTGAGGGCGCGCCTGGGCATGGCGGATCGAAGTCGAATGATCTGACTTCGCGGTGCACTGCGCTTGCGGGCACGCGCCTTGCGCCATCTTTCCCCTGGCCGACGTCTCGCAAATTTTTCCGATCATCCCTATGTTGCCCGCATGAAGAAGATCGGATTTCTGTCCTTCGGGCACTGGACGCCCTCGCCGCAATCGCAGACCCGCTCTGCTCGCGACACGCTGCTGCAATCGATCGAGCTGGCGGTTGCGGCCGAGCAGCTGGGGGCCGACGGCGCCTATTTCCGCGTGCATCATTTCGCGCGGCAGCTAGCCTCGCCCTTCCCGCTGCTCGCGGCGGTCGGCGCCAGGACCAGCACGATCGAGATCGGCACAGCCGTGATCGACATGCGCTACGAGAACCCGCTCTACATGGTGGAGGACGCAGGCAGCGCCGATCTCATCGCCGGCGGCCGGCTCCAGCTCGGCATCAGCCGCGGCTCGCCGGAACAGGTGATCGACGGCTGGCGCTATTTTGGCTATCGCCCGGCCGAGGGCCAGAGCGATGCCGACATGGGGCGGCGTCATGCCGAAGTCTTCCTCGACCTGCTCCGCGGCGAAGGTTTTGCCGAGCCCAATCCGCAGCCGATGTTTCCGAACCCGCCGGGGCTGCTGCGCCTGGAGCCGCATGCGCAGGGCCTGCGCGAACGGATCTGGTGGGGCGCCGGCTCGAACGCCACCGCCGTGTGGGCCGCACAGCTCGGCATGAACCTGCAGAGCTCGACGCTGAAGAACGACGAGACCGGCGAAGCTTTCCACGTGCAGCAGGCCGCGCAAATCCGGAGCTATCGCGCGGCGTGGAAGGAAGCCGGCCACACCCGCGAGCCCCGCGTGTCCGTCAGCCGCAGCATTTTTGCGCTGATGGATGATCGCGACCGTGCCTATTTCGGCGGGGAGCGCGGAGGCGAGGACCAGATCGGCTTCATCGATCCGCGCACGCGCGCGATCTTCGGCCGGAGTTATGCCGCCGAACCCGACGTGCTGATCGAGCAACTCAAGCAGGACGAGGCGATCGCGGAGGCTGATACGCTGCTGCTGACGATCCCGAACCAGCTCGGCGTCGACTATTGCGCGCATGCGATCGAGGCGATTTTGACCCACGTCGCGCCGGCGCTGGGGTGGCGGTAAGGAAGAAAGGACCTGATCACACACCATCGAACCGGCTTGATCCGGCGGACGCATTTTCCGCTCCGCCAGTTGAGCACTCCGAAATAAAACGGGAAAAAGTGGCAAACGTTCCGTGTTCCGCGGAACGGCCGGGCTGATGACGAGTTCATCGCAGCGCCGCATCCAGCGGCGAGGGAAATGCGATGAAGAAGCTCATGCTGATTTCAACCGCCGCTCTGCTCGTCTCGACGAGCGCGATGGCGCAAACCACGGTGACCACGACGACCGGTGCGGGGCACGGCGCTGCCGTGCAGATCGAACCGGAGTATCGCACCAAGATCCGGACCTACGTCACCGAGCGCAAGATCCGCCCGGTCGAAACGCGCGAGAAGATCGTCGTCGGCTCAGCCGTGCCGCGCGAGGTCGAGCTTGCGACCGTTCCGAGCGACTGGGGTCCCTCGCTCACCAAGTACCGCTATGTCTATTCGGGCGACCGCGTGATGCTGGTCGATCCCCAGACCCGCATGGTCGTCCAAGAGGTGGACTGACTCCATGCCAGGGCGGGCCGTTCATTGCGGCCCGTCTGCGCAACGGCTTTCGGTCCACTTCGCGGTAACCTCTGATGCCCATCATTCGATATTTCGTGTTTGCAGGCGCGTTCGCCGTGGCCCTGCTGTTTGCGCTCGATCGAACTCTTTCGCCGCTTGCGACGCCGTCGGCGGGACCAGGTGTCGACCGAACGGTCATTCGTATCCGCTCCGCACGCACCCTGCCCGAGAAGATCGTCCTGGACACGTCCACCAGCATCGCCGCTGCGACAGCGTCGCCGCTGATCGCCGGCGAGGCGCCCCACCGTTCCGCGCGCGATGCATTGGCGATGGCCGAAACACCATAGGCGGGCAGCCGCCAGGGCGCGCAGCAAATGAACGCTCAATGAACGATCGACACGAGCGCCGCCGCGTTGCGCGTTGCGGAATTGCATGAAGCAGCAGTCGCGCATCAACACGTCGGTGAAGAGGAACGTTTCCGCGATCGCCACTTTATCCCAAGCCTGATTGGCGCTTTGTTTTTGGAAACCCACTGGAGGAAACCGATATGAGAATCCTGAAGCTTTCTGCGGCTGCGGCCGCGCTGTTGGCCGGCACGGCACTCGCCGTTGCGCAATCGAGCTCGACGGTCGGCACCGGCGGTTCGTCGGCCGGCGGCGGCACCAGCAACTCGACCGTCGGCACCGGCGGCTCCTCGGCTGGCGGCAGTGGCTCAGGCTCTGCCTCGACGCTCGGCACCGGCGGCTCGTCGGCCGGCGGCGGCACCAGCAGTTCGACGGTCGGCACCGGAGGCTCCGCAGCGGATAGCGGATCCGGCAGCGGCTCGGCTTCGACACTCGGCACCGGTGGATCCTCGGCCGGCGACGGCAAGAGCTCGTCCAGCGTCGGCACCGGCGGGGCCG
>NZ_AJQE01000212.1 GCF_000261685.1 Bradyrhizobium genomosp. I (2014)
CGTCGGCGCCGCCGGCTCATCCGCCGGTCATGCCAGCGACAGAGGCATGGAGAAGGGCAAGGGCCATAACAAGGACGAGATGAAGAAGAGCAAGGACTAATGCCTGGACCAGGAGCGGCAGCGATGCCGCTCCTTCGTCTTTGATGGAGGAGAACGCGCATGAACAGATCGATCATTGCGATCGCAGCGCTGGCCCTGCTGGGCAGCGCGGCTCAGGGAGCAACCATGGAAAAGACCGGCAAGACCGCATCCGGCGAAACCTGCAAGGTCACGGTCGAGAAGCATGCAGACGGCAGCATCACCGCGGCCGGCTCGTCGCATTCGGGCACAACCGGATCCACCTCGTCGAGCGGCGCCCTGTCGAGCTCGAGCTCGGCTGGCGGATCATCGGTGAATGTGCAGGCAGGCGGCGGCAGCGTATCGAGCTCCTCGTCGACGGCGGGTGGGCCCGGTTCCACCAGCGCCAGCACCATCACCGTCAACGGCTGCACGATTTCGACCTCGTCACCCTAGCTTCGTGGAGGATTGGACATGAGAACTCTGCTCACGACCGCGGCGGTCGCGCTTCTCGTCGCCGCCGCTTCACCCGCTCTTGCGCAAAAGAACATAACCGGCGGCAGCGGCGGCTCGGCAGCAGCCGGCGGCACTTCGGCTTCGACTGTCGGCACGGGTGGCACGTCCTCCTCGCCGTCCGGAAGCACGGGTTCGTCGATCGCGGCCGGCGGCAGCGCTGCAGCGGCCAGCGGCAAGGCACAGACCGGCGTCAGCATGAACAAGGGCAACGGGCCGGTCATGAACTCCAACGCTCGGGCGCAAGCTCATGACGGCGGCACGTTCAGCCGTTCGCACACGCGTACCAAGGTCAAAGCCGGTGAAGAGGTCGGCTCGACCACCAAGACGATGTCGCATGTGCCCGGGTCGAAGCCGACCATGTCGAAGACGACAACGACGGCGCGCTAGGGCCTCATGCCATCCTTCGAGACGCCCGCTTTGGCGGGCTCCTCAGGATGAGGGCGGAGTGCGCGACAGCAGTATTAACGGGCACTGCGCTATTGGCCTCATCCTGAGGAGGCGCGTCAGCGCCGTCTCGAAGGACGAGGCGTGCAGGCAGGCCGCCACAAGTCGTACGAGATAGCCGGCCTGCCTGGGCAGCTTTTCGGCCTCATGACCTGCTTCAGCCACCATGCAGGCTGCGGCTGATCCGGGTGACGACGGCGTCCCACCGCTGCTTTTGGCTGGCTGGATAATTGATCAGAACGCAGTGCACAAACCGCTGCAAGAAATTGCAGCGGTTATACCAGATCTTGTCGCGCTTGGTGCTCGACACCACGAAGAAGGTCGGCGTGACACGTTTGTAAATGATTCCTTGAGGTGGATTCTTCCCGGCGAGGAATTCGGCCGGCGAGAGACCTTGCTGGTTCTCGACGGCCTGCACCGTGAGGTCGGCACTGCCGTCGTAGCTGCGAAACTGCTGTCCATACCCGTCGGGCTTGCCGGCGGGCTCTGTAAAGATCGAGGCGGGAATGTCGACTGAAGTCCCGGAGTCCGGGATGCGGTAGGTCCTCCAGCCGCTTGCCAAGGCAGCCGAAGATGTCGCGCAGAGCGCGATGATGGCGGCAACCAGTATCTTCATGTCGGTCTCATCACTTGCGCGGAGCCAATTGCAGCTCCATCAGGGCGATCCGTTGCAGATCCGCGACGTTGCGTTCGCCCGCGCCGGCGGTCCGCAGAATGGACTCGGCGAGCACGTTGACATGAGATGCATGCACCGGCTCCGGCAAGCTGGCAACCGCTGCCTCCAGGGCGCTCGTCATGATGTCGATCACCTCGGGGGAAAATTCGGCGTTGGAAAAGTTCTTCATCGTGTGCGCCGTCCGCTGGATGCGGACCATTGGTTCAACGCCGGGAAAAAATGGAAGTTCCTTTGGAGGTGCGAGGCCCGGCGCAATTGTCCAGGTCGACTGGCGGGCCCAATGAGACCGATAGCAACATCGCGCGGCCGGCCGACGACGGCCCAGGCGTGGCGCGGTCAAACCGCAAGACCCAGCGCGCCCCCCTCGGGGCGAGGCGCCACCGAACCGGCGGGCACATGATTGACGACGAGGCCGGTCGGCACGGCCGCATATGCCGACAGCGCCGCGGTCACCCGGCGCATCGCCGCCGAACCGAGCTCGCCGGCGCGCGCCACCAGGACGATCAGGTCCGCATGCGCGGCGAGGGCGATGGCGTCGGGCTGCAAGGCGAGATTGCCGGCGTGGACGATGATCAGATCGAACTCCGAACGAATATCATCCTCGGGCCTCGCATCGGCCTTTCGGCCGGCACTGAGGAGCTCGTCGATCGACTGAAGTCCCGCCGTGGTCGAGCCGTCGTGCCATTCGGTCACCGGCGGCTGGTGACTTGCGAATTCCGGCTGGAGCCGGATCAGCACGCTCATCAGGCCCCGATTCACGGCGGCGCGATTGAGGGAGCGCGCAATCGTGTTGCCGCCGGCACTCTTGCCGACCGACAGCACCAGCGCGACCTTGCAGCCGCGCACCGGCACACCGTCGATGTGTTCGAGCAGCGGCCGCAAATGGGTGCCGAGATCGAGCTCGGCCGAGGTGGCAACCGGTTTTTGCCAGACGGTGCTGGGCCCGGCTCCGGATGCAAGCTCGGGGATGCGGGCCCAGACAGGAAGGCTGGGCATCGACTCGGCCCGAGGGGCGGCGGGCGGTGGCTGGACTTGCCGGTTGGGCGCCTCTTCCGCGTTCACAGATGCTGGCGCCTGAACGGACCCGGGCTTGTCGGCGGACGCGCCCGTCGTCACCGCAACGGCGGCGGTCGACGTCAACAGCGAGCCGATCGCCAGCGCCGCGAGCAGCAAGGCGAGCGGCGGACGCGTCGAGCGCAGCGGCGGAATGGCGATCGAGGCGATCTTGGTCTGGGACGCCTGCAGCTGGCGCTGCTCGTTGGTCGTCTTGAACCTCGACAGGAACTGCTCGTAGATGTTCCTGTTGGCGTCGGCATCGCGCTGCAGCTCCTGCAGCTTCACCAGCGCCTGGCCGTCGACCAGCATCTTGGTCTCGACCGCCTTGAGCTGCTTTTCCAGTGCGTTCTGCTGCTCCAGCTGGGCCTCGTATTCGGACTTGGCGGTGTCGATGTTCTTCTTCCGCTCGATCTCGATCTGCCGGTTGATGTCCGCCAGCTGGCTGTAGGAGATCGCGAGGTCGGGATGGCGGTCGCCATACACCGCCTTCTTCTGCGCAATCTGGTCGTTCAGGGCCGAGCGCTGCGCGCGCAGCATGCTCAGGAGATCCTGCTTCACCGGCCCTTCGACATTGGCCTTGAGATCGCGTTGCACCTGCTCGTAGCGCGCCTTGGCTTCCTCGGTGCGAAGACGTGCGGCGGAGACCTGCTGATTGAGATCGGTCACCCGCAATTGCTGGGTGGTCGAATCCTTGCCGGCATTGAGGATCTTGTGCTCGAGCCGGAAGGCCGCGACGGCGTCTTCCGACGCGCGCAGGCGCTCGTTCAACGTCTTCAGCCGGTCCTTGAGCCAGTCGGCGGCCTCGTCCGTCGCCTCGGTACGAACGCGGCCCTGGCTTGCAACGAACGCCTCGGCGATGGCATTGGCGTAGTAAGCGGCCCGCTCGGGGCGGTTCGAGGTGAAGGACATCGCAATGACGTAGGTGAGCCCGCGGCGGGTGATCTCGAGGCGGTTGCGGAATCTTTCGAGCAGGCGCGTCATGTCCGTATACCCGCCCGAGATGTCCTCGTCGTCCGCGATCTTGAGCTGCTCGATCAGGGGGCGGAGAAAGCCGTCGGATTTGGCGATCTCGATCTGGCTCTGCAGCGCCGCGGCGTCCTGGCCGATGCCCGGCAAGACGTCCTGCTCCGTGGTGACGCGCAGCTCCCGGGGATCGAGCACGACCAGGGCCGTCGCGGCATACCGGACCGGCAGCACCATCAGAGCGATGATACCGAGGGCGAACAGCGCCAGCGCCAGCGTCAGAATGCGCCGGCCGTTCTCGCGCAGGAAAGAGAGCGAACCGGAGACCGTCAGCGATCCCCCGATCAGGGCCGGCCCGGTGCCGTCAGGCTTCACTCTTGCAGCCCGCGGCGCTTCCCACGAAGCCGCTTGCTCCGTCGGGGCGATGCTTCGCGGAGATACGCGGCTGCCGAACGCCATGGGTTGGACTCGAAATCAACTGACTGTCATAGCTCAGAGGCTTGCTGCACCGTAAATATCCATGGTTAACCGGCGGTTACGGCGCACCGCGCGAAACCATCATGGCCCGCGGCTCGGCCATGCCGGCGGCGTCACCCCCGGTGGTGGAAGGAGACCATTGTGAGGGGCCGCGGCAATCAGCGAGGCAGCCAATCCCTCAGCCCGATCGGACCGATCCGATCAGATCCCCCGCTCTGGGCGAACTTGCGACCCGGCCGCCGCGCTCAGCTGATGTTCAGCAGGATTCGTCCCGACGTGCCGCTGCGCATCAGGTCCAGCGCGTCGTTGACGTCGTCGAGCGCGAACGCGTGGGTCACGATGCCGCGGTAACTCACCTTGCCCGCATCGCTCAGGCGAACCAGACGCGGGATGTCGCGCGCCGGCTGGCATTGGCCGCCTTCCGAGCCCTTCAGCACCTTCTCGAAGTGCAGCGGCAGCGTGTAGATCTCGGCTTTCTCACGGGGAACGCCGACCAGGATGCAGCGGCCCTTCTTCGCCGTGATCTCGTAGGCGAGCTCGATCAGATTCTTGACGCCGGTGGTCTCGACGACCTTGTCGGGTCCGTCGGCGCCGGTGATGGACCGCACCTCGGCGGCCACATCCTTGACCGCTTCGGAGTTGATGGTGTGGGTGGCCCCGAACTGCCGGGCCATTTCGAGCTTGTTGTCGAGGCGGTCGATCGCGATGACGGGATAGGCGCCGACCATCGCGGCGAATTGCACGATGTTCAATCCGACGCCGCCGACGCCGAACACGACGACCGCTTCGCCGATGGCGATCTGCGCGTCGTTGTTGACGACGCCGAGCGCGGTCGTCACGGCGCAGCCGAGCAGCGGTGCGCTGGTGCGATCGATCGAGGCCGGAACGGGCGTGACGCGGTTCTCCGACACCACGGCATATTCATTGAAGGTGGTGACCCAGCCCGCGTTGAGGCGCTTGCCGCGCCACGAATAGACCGGCGTGTTGGACTGGATGCCCTTGCCCGGCCGCCAATGCATGACGACGGTGTCGCCCTGCTTGCAGGAGACGACGCCGGGTCCGGTCTCGACGATGGTTGCCAGCGCTTCGTGCCCCAGAAGGTGCGGCAGGAACTTGTCGACGCCCTTGACGGCGTCGATCTCGTTGATCTGCGCGCCGCAGATGCTCGAGGTGTGCACGTGGGCAAGCACCTGCCCGTGTTCGAGCGTATCAGGCAAGGTGAACTCATCGACGATCAGCGGCTTGCCGGATTCGACGAGAATGGCCGCCTTGGCAGTCTTGATATCCATCAGCAGCGCCCGGTCACTCGAAATAGATGAATTCGTAGTCGCCGGTGTAACCGAGCTTGCCGTACAGCCAGATCCATTCCGATGTGTGCAGGATGGACTCCGCCGTCAGCGCCCAGCATTCGAGGTTGTGCATTTCGGCGACGTTCCGGTAGCCCTCGACCATGATGTATTTGTTCTTGCCGACCCGCTCGATCTCCTTGACCGCCGCCTCGATCTCATACAGCCTGAGATTGTGCAGGGTGCCGAGCGAGATGACGAGATCGAAGCTATCGTCGCCATAAGGATAGACGTCCTGGGCACGATAGTTGAAGAGGTACGGTTTCACCTGCTCGTGCGAATGTTCGAGGCCGTGCCTGGAGATGTCGAAGCCAACGACCTTCAAGCCCGGCAGGATCTTCTGCATCTCGTAGAGCAGAAAGCCCTTGCCGCAGCCGACGTCGAGCACGCTGGACCCATCCTTCAAACCATAGGTCTCGATCAGTGCCTTTGCGACCGGCGCCCAGCGCCCTTCGATGAAGCGGTAGCCGCCATAGCCGAAGCGGCGG
>NZ_AJQE01000213.1 GCF_000261685.1 Bradyrhizobium genomosp. I (2014)
CGCCGTCCCAATAATCGGCTTCGTATTCCCGCGCCTTCAGCGAGCAGCCGATCTTGTCGTCGTTCATGCGGGCCATGTAGTCGCGCTTGGTCGCCGTATGCAGCGGCGTCACAATATTCAGTAGTCGTCCCATCGAGCCCTCGGATTCCATCACGCGCTGAGATTGTCTTGACCGGCCTGGGGGGCCTTACGCCGTGAACTGCGACTCGCCCTAGCATTCGTACGGAAGACCATCATTGTTTCAGATCAATGACCGTGCGGCGGCACCGTCACCAACGCGCCGCCGAGCACGGAGACGCCGCGACACGTCGACGCCTACCAGGCTTATCGGCAAGCCGAAGGTATTCCGCCGCTGCTGAAGACCACGCTCGGCGTGCAGCAGTTGCGCGAGGATCGTGCCGAGGAGACGTGGTTCACGACCATTTCCTACTGGTCGGACATCGAGACCATGACGGCCTTCACCAAGGGCGAGCCGACCAAGGTCCATCATCTCGCGCGAGACGCGGAATTCCTGGTCGAGCTGCCGGAACGCATCGAGATCCACCGCATTCTGATCGACGAACGGGGCCTGCGGTGAAAGCCTGCGCTGTAGAAACTGAAGCACAGGTCGCCGTCAAATGACGGCCTGCTGCGAGGGTTCATCGTTCGCGGCTGTGCGGTTTCGCCGCAATGTTTCCGGCGAAATGAACCACTATAGTCAGTATGTCATGGCATATTTCGTCGACATAGATGCGCGCACAGCGCGTTTTGGTCTTCACGCCGGCCGCCTCCAAGCAGGCGGTTAGCCGGACGGTGTTCGCGCCGTCCGGGCTCTTTTCCAGCTTTCGTGATCTCCACCCGCGAGATCGTATTGAAGCAGAAGGAGTGTGCCGTGCTGCCTCTTCCAAAAATAACGCTCATCGGATCGGACTATCCGCGGCTCGAACAGCTTGCTCGCATTGCCGCCCAAAAAGGTGATGTGGACGGGATATTCCTCTCGGGTGAGATCAATCGCGCCGACATCGTGGCGGACGACTGGAACGATGTCCGTTCGCTCGTGACCATGGGATCATGGGTCACCTATTGCACGAATGGGGGCGCTCCGCTTCGCACCGTGCAATTGGTCTGGCCCGAGGAGCGTTGGTCGGATCCCGCCCGCATTTCGGTCCTGACGCCGTTGGGAGCCGCTTTGATCGGACTGCAGGTCGACGATCAAATGCCCTACTGCGTCGCCGGGAGTTTGAACGTCGTCAGGGTTCAGAACGTCACCCAGCCAAGTCCAAACGTCGTCCCCTTCTTCCAGGCGCGGCGGCGCAGCGGGCCGCTCGATGACGATCCCGGACCAACTGCAGCATAGGAGAAATCAAATGCGCAACTTCGAAGCCGAGATTCGGCCCGAACAGCCGGCGTTGCCGCCGATCAAGATTGCAGAAGACGAATCGCGGCGTCTCAGCTCGCTGGCGAATTCGACCATGGATCTGTTTCCCCGCGTCGCCCAGTTTCTGGCTCGTGAACTGGAACGCGCGACGGTCACAGAAGAGAACGATTTGCGCGGCGTGGTCAGGATGGGCTCCAAGGTGACTTATCGCGATGACGAGACGGGGGCGAGCCGGAAGATCGTGCTGGTCTATCCGCATGAAGCCAACATCGAGCACAGTCGGATCTCGATCCTGACGCCTGTCGGAGCGGCCCTGATCGGCCTCTCGGCGGGACAGCGGATCAATTTCGAGACGCCGGACAAGCGCACCAGGGGGCTGACCGTTCTCTCCGTCTCCGAATGAGAGATATGCAAGTGGACGAGGACAGACAGCCGCGTCGTTCTGCAGGGTGTTCCGAAATTCGCAGCGAGCACCTTGCTGGCCCCGCGTCGACGGAACCTAGCGGGCAGGCCGCCGTTGCATCCTCACCAAAAATGGAGCGCGACATGACAATGCGTAAAACTTTCGTCGTCCTCGCGGCCGCCGGAGCAATGCTCTCGACGGCTGCCTCGCCGGTGCTCGCGGCGCCGCTGCCGATCGGCGATCCCGGTCCCGACTCAGGCGTGCAGCAGGTCCAGTACCGGCATGGGTACGGACATGGATACCGACATGGGTATGGTTACGGCCACAGGCACTATCACGGCCATTACGGCACTGGCGCAGCCGTACTCGGCGGCCTCGCGGCGGGCGCGATCATCGGCGGCGCAATCGCCAGTAGCCAGGCTCAAGCCAACGCCGCGTCCTATTGCGCGCAGCGCTATCGATCCTACGATCCCGGCTCAGGGACCTATTTGGGCTACGACGGTCTACGCCACCCCTGCCCATGACGCGCGCGTGAAGCTGCGGCATGCACTCGCCGAGCGGCGGACGTGTCTTGATTTCGCGCTCCGCCGCGCTATACGTTCCCACCATGATGTTCACGTCCACATTCTTCCCGCTGATCTGAACGGCAGAAAGTCGTTCCGGCGCATCTGCGCCGATCGGATCAAACCGGCTGCGCTTGATGCGGCAGCCGAACGGAGAATGTGCAATGCCCAGGACCGAACAGGCTGGCCTGACGCCCCGTCAGGTCCAGAACTTCATCAACAACGGTTTCGTCAAGATCGAGAATGCCTTCAGCATCCGGCTTGCAAAGCAATGCAGGGACGAGCTGTGGGCGGATATTGGTCTGTCGCCGGACCAACCCGACAACTGGACTCGACCCGTCGTCCGGGTGGGGTCCAAGGCTTCGCCCCCATTCATCGAAGCCGCGAATGCGCCACCCCTGCACAGAGCCTACGATCAACTCGTGGGCGAAGGGCGCTGGCTTGCGCCCAGGGGCCTCGGGACCTTTCCGATCCGCTTCCCCTCGGCGGAATCCCCTGGTGATGACGGCTGGCACGTGGACATGAGCTTCGGCACCACCGATCCGGATTTCATGGAGTGGCGCGCCAATGTGAAGAGCAGCGGACGCGCATTGCTGATGCTCTTCCTGTTCTCGGATGTCGGCCCGGACGATGCACCCACGCGGATCCGGAAAGGCTCGCATGCCGCAATCGCGCGGGAGCTGCTGCCCTACGGCGAGGCAGGCGCGTCTCTCCGGCAGCTGGCTTCCGAGAACTGGGCATCGACGAAAGATTGCGAGGTTGAACTGGCGACCGGCGCGGCAGGCAGCGTCTATTTGTGCCACCCGTTCCTGGTTCATGCCGCGCAGCCTCACCGCGGGAAACGGCCGCGCTTCATGGCCCAGCCTCCGCTGCTGCCGAGGGGTGAGTTCGATCCGGCGCTGCCCCCTTCGCCGGTTCAGATCGCGATCCGGCAGGCTTGCGGGCTAACGTTATAGTCGGACAGCATCCGGGGCCGCTGAGCGGTCCCGGATGTTTGCTGGATTCGCCAAGCTTATTGCACCTCGATGTTCGCGTCCTTGATCAGCTTGCGCCAGCGCTCCTCCTCCCGGCCGACATAGCGATCGAGCTCTTCCGGAGCGCTGCCGACCATGATGAGGCCTTCGTTCGCCTCCAGTTTCTTGAAGGCACCGGACTGAACCGCCTTGGCGATCGCCTGATTGAGACGCGCAATCACCGGAGCGGGCGTCCTGGCGGGAGCGTACAAGCCGTACCAGGACTCGGCGGCATAGCCGGGCACCCCGGCCTCGGCGATCGTGGGCAATTGCGGAAATGCCGCCGAACGCTCGGCAGACGTGACGGCCAGCGCCCGGAGCTGACCCGCGGCCACCAGCGAGGCTGCGCTCGCCACGGTGGTGAACATCACGTCGATCTGTCCGCCCAGGAGATCGCTGATCGCAGGCGCCGCGCCCTTGTAGGGCACCGCCGTCATCTTGACCTTCGCCATCGCATTGAACAGCTCGCCCGCGAGATGGGCCGAGGTGCCGGTGCCGAACGTCCCGAAATTGAGCTTGCCGGGATTGGCCTTCGCTTCGGTGATCAAGTCGGAGATCGAGTTGATCCTGGAGGCCGGGTTGACGACGACGATGTTGAAGGATCGCGCGATCAGCGAGACCGCCGCGAAATCCTTGTGCGGATCGAACGGCAGCTTGTTGTACAGGCTCGGATTGACCGCGTGCGCGAAAGTCGCCATCAGCAGCGAATAGCCGTCCGGCTCGCTCGTCGCCACCGTCTGGGTTCCGATGATGGTCCCGGCGCCCGGCTTGTTCTCGATGATGACGGACTTGCCGAGATCCGTCTGGATTTCCTGCGCGGTCGTTCGTGCGATGATGTCGGTCCCGCCGCCAGCCGCGAAAGGCACAACGATCTTGACGATTTTCTCCGGATATTCGGCGCGCGCCGGCGTCACCGCGAGCGCCGCGACGACCGCACAGGCGAGGATGCCGAGATCGAGCCATTGCCGCACAGCGACATCCTTTCCGCGCGTGCCGTCGTGATTGATGATTCCGCTACTCGCCATCTGGAGCTCCATCCCACTTTGTTCAGACATTGAGAACAACCAATCCGTCTGCCGCCCTCACGCCCTGGCCCGCCGGCAGCACGAACACCGGATTGATCTCGGCCTCCGCAAGACGATCACCGAGCTGCGCGACCATGCGCGAGAACGCAACGACCGCTTCTGCGAGCGCTTCGACATCGCATTTCGGCCGGCCCCGAAAGCCGTCCAGCAGCGGCCAGGCGACGAGATCGCGCGCCATCGCTCGAGCCTCGGAAAGACCGAGGCCGCCTTCCGGCGGAAGCAGACGCATCGTCGTGTCCTTGAACAGTTCGGCCGCGACACCGCCCATTCCGAGGAGGATCGCCGTTCCCAGGGCATCGCGGTGCATTCCGAGAATGATTTCGACGCCGCCTGAAATCATCTCCTGAACCAGGAACTGGTCGGGCCGCGTTCCGGTCCTGGCCTCGACCTCATCTGCCATCGCCGTCAGGCGGCCGCCGATCGTTTCAGTGGTCAGGTTGACCGCGACGCCGCCGACATCGCTCTTGTGCGCGATCTCGCGCGAGAGAATCTTGAGCACGACCCGGCCACCGAGGTCGCGCGCCGCCTGTTCCGCTTCGCTCGCCGTTGCAACCATCTTCTCTGCCGCGACAGAAATCCCAAAGCGGGCGAACAGCTCCTTGGCCTGCGCTTCGTCGAGCGATCCAGCCGGGACGTCGCTGGCGTCGGCCGTCGTCAGGGGCGAGGTGGATGTCTGGACCTGTTCCGGCATTCCGGCGCGCAAAAGCCCGTCGAGCGCCGCAGCACAGCTCTCGGCGGACGTGTAGGCGGGGACGCCGCGCCGGGTGAGGACGGACACCACCTCGGGCGCATGGGGACTGACATAGGCAATGACGGGCTTGTCGCTCAGCGGCAGGCAGTCGTGGATGGCATCGGCCATCAGGGCCGGCGATCCCACGGCCGACGAGCCGGCAATGACGGCAAGCGCATCGTAGGAGGGACTTGCGAGCAGGATACGGATCGCGGCGCGCAGCAGATCCGGCTGCAGACCGGCCAGGGTCACGTCGATCGGGTTGCGATCGAGATTGGCGTGCGAGCCGGACTGGAGGCTGCGCAATTGTGCGGCCGTCTCAGTGTCGGGAGCCGGGGTTGCAAAGCCGGCAACGCCGAGACTGTCGGACACGATCGTGCCGGCGCCGCCGGTCGAGGTGAGGATCGCAACGCGCCGGCCGGAAAGCTTGCGCCCCGCGCCAAGGGCTGCGGGAATGTCGAGCAGGTCCTCGAACGTCCTGGCGCGGATCACGCCGAGCTGCCTGAACAGGGCGTCGTACATGCGGTCGGAGCCGGCCAGCGCGCCGGTATGAGAGACTGCCGCCCGTGCGCCCGCCTCCGATCGCCCGATCTTGAAGGCGACGATAGGCTTGCCGGCGCGGCGCGCCCGAAGGACCGACTCGCGAAAACGAAGCGGATTGCGGATTGCCTCGATATAAAGCGCAATGACGCCGGTCGCAGCGTCTCCGGCGAGGAAGTCGATGAAGTCGGAGAGCTCGAGATCGGCCTCGTTGCTGGTCGACACCAGCTTGGACAGCCCGATCCCGCGCGCCGCGGCGCGCGACAGCAGGGATCCGAGGATGCCCCCGCTTTGCGAAACCAATCCGATGGATCCCGCCGGGAAATCATCCATCGCCAGCGCGCCCGACGCCGACAGCACGATGTTATCGGTGAGATTGACGAGGCCGATCGTGTTCGGCCCGAGGATCCGCATCGAGCCGGCGGCTTGCATGAGCTGCTGCTGGCGCGCGGCGCCTTCGGCCCCGGCTTCGGTGAAGCCGCTGGCAAGAACGATCGCAGCAGCGGCCCCGCGCTCGGACAATTCGCGCACCGCGATGTGCGCGCGCTCGGCGCCGAGCAGGACGAGGCCGACGTCAGGCACATCGGGCAGCGAGGCGATGTCGGGGTAGCAGGTCAGACCGCCGATCTCTTCGACCTTGGGATTGACGGGATAGATCGCACCCGCGAAGCCATGCTTCTGGAGATAAGACACCGGCCGCCCCGACGTCTTGCCCGGATCTGCCGATGCCCCGATCACGGCGATGCTGCGCGGTCGGATCAGGCGTTCGATCGCATTCATCGCTCAAGCCTTCGACGAGGATTGCGCGAGGAAGGCCGCCACTGCGTCGCGATGCTCCGCGCTGGTGTAGCAGATCGCCTGCGCCTGGCTGCCGAGATCGAAAATGTCGTGCGCGGAATGCTCGAACGTCGCGTTCAGGATCTTCTTGCCCAGCGCCAGCGCCGTGGGAGACCCCTGAGCCAGCTCGGCCGCCCAGGCCTGCGCGGCCGGCAGCAACTCGGCCGCCGCCACCTTGCGATCGACGATGCCGAGCGCGAGCGCTTCGTCAGCCTCGACGAGGCGGCCGGTGAAGATCAGCTCCTTGGCCTTGGGAAGGCCGACCCGGCGCGGCAGGAAATACAGGCCGCCGCCGTCGGGTATCAAACCGCGCTTGATGTAGGACCATGTGAACTTCGATCGTTCCGTGCCCATGACGAAGTCGCAGGCCAGCGCGGTGTCGGCACCGAGGCCCGCCGCGGCGCCGTTGACGGCGGCGATGGTCGGCTTCGGCAGGCCCAGCAGCAGCGACTGCACGTGATGCACGCCCTGCTGACGGCTCCATCCGTTGAATGCGACTTCGCCCTGCGGCGCCTCGAGCCGGCGCTTCATTCCGCTGATGTCGCCGCCGGCACAGAAGGCGTTGCCGCGCCCGGTCAGCACCATGGCCTTGATCGCCTTGTCGCGAGCCACGGTTTCGAGCGCATCGAGGAATTCGGCGCGCATCTCATCGCTCATCGCGTTGCGCCGTTCCGGCCGGTTGAAGGCGATCGTCGCGACGCCGGCCCCGACGGAGAATTCGATGAGCTGATAAGACATGGCAGGCTCCGTGGTTGGAGTCGGATCGATCACCGCGACGCATTGCGGATATCGAATGCCTGTTCGGGCCGTGCCGTTCCTCGTCGAGCCCCAGCGCGGCCGGGCATTCTTCTTGCCCATGCTGTTAGCGGCTTGCACCCGCCGGAACATCCCCTTAATTCCACTGAGTGGAAATGCCGCGGAGGCTGGATGTGACGCAGGCGCGCAGATTTGCGGGCGGGATTGACGGCAACCGGTCGCTCGAACGGGGCATCGAGATCCTCCGGGCATTCCGGCCCGGCGTCGACACGCTGGGTAACGGCGAGATCGCGGAGCGAACAGGCTTGCCGCGATCGACGGTCAGCCGGCTGACGCGAACGCTGGTCAATTCCGGAATGCTCGACGAGGTCCGCAGCGAGCGGAGCTACCGCCTTGCCGCGTCCGTCATCAGCATCGGTCACGCGATGCGGACGGGATCACCGGTGCTCAACGCGATCGGACCGATGATGCGGGCGGAATCGGCGAAGCGCCGGTTGAACGTCGGGTTGGCTACCGCGGATCGAACCATGATGGTTTATCTCGAGTCGATCCGCTACAGCCCGCGCGCGGCGCTGCGCAACGTGGTCGCCGGGCAGCAGGTCCCGATGGAGCTGACGTCGCTGGGGCGCGCTTACCTCGCCGGCATTGCCGAGACCGAGCGCGAGCGGTTGCTCAAGCAGTTCAAGCGGCGCGGCGCGGCGGCCACCAAGGCCCTGCTCGCGGAGGTCAGGAGATCGATCAGCTCCGTCGAACGCGACGGCTATTGCGCCGTGTCGTGGCAGCCCGCAGTTCTCGCCGTTGCAACGCCGATCGCGCTCGACGGGCTTCCGGTCTACGCACTCAACATGAGCCTGCAGAACGTCGACCGGTCCGATGCGCTGGCGAGCGAACTCGGCTCCTACCTCAACGCCTTCGCGGCCAAGTGCAAGGAGGTGCTGGCGGGACGTTGAAACAAGAGCTGTCGTCACCGCCCCTGATATTCGGCCCAGCAGTCCGCCGTTTCATAGACGCGGACGGCCGCTAGCTGGCGAAGGCTCGGCTTCAACCGGTCCCAGATCCAGACCGCGATATTCTCGGCGGTCGGGTTCTCGAGGCCTTCGATCTCGTTCAGGCAATGGTGGTCCAGCGCGCCCATGATGTCGGCGAAGCATTTTTCGATATCGAAGAAGTCTGCGACGAAGCCGGTGTGCGGGTCCACCGGACCGTCCAGCTGGACCTCGACCCGATAGGAGTGGCCATGCAGCCGGCTGCACCGGTGAGTCTCGGGCACGTTTGGCAGCCGATGCGCCGCCTCGAACTTGAACGCCTGCGATATCCTCATCCAAGCTCCTCACACGGCGCGGCCATCCGGTCTCGGCCCGTCTGGCGACCAGATGCTGCCTTGTCCTGACCTTCCGTCGAAGAATGGCGCGCCCGGAACGATTCGAACGTCCGACCCTCAGATTCGTAGTCTGATGCTCTATCCAGCTGAGCTACGGGCGCGTTTTCGCAAAAGCGATGGCGGGCATGACCCGCGACGCATCTCCCGGAGGCCGGGAGGGGTGCGAAAGAGCGCTTTGACTAACCGCTCTTGCCGGCGTTGGCAAGGTCCGGGATGGAGAGATTTTGCAGAGAAATGACGATCTCCGCCCGGTCATTCCGGGGCTCGCGAAGCGAGAACCCGGAATCTCGTGCTCAAAACCTCGGGATTCCGGGTTCGGCGCTCTGCGCCGCCCCGGAATGACGGAAGTGATGGAGATCGCGGCCTTTGGCCGACTACGCCCTCGCCCGCTCGTTGCGGATGGAGAGCAGTTCCACGGGACGGTCGGGAATGACGATGCGGAAGGTGGCGCCGATGGTGCCTTCGACCAGGTGGATGTCGCCACCATGGGCGCGGACCAGCTCGGCGGCGATGGCAAGGCCAAGGCCGCTGCCGCCGGGGCGGCCGGAGGTCTGGAAGGCCTCGAACAGGTGCTCCCGGGTCTTCTGGGGGACGCCGGGGCCGGTGTCGGAGACCTCGATGATGGCGACGGCACCTTCGCGCTTTCCGGTGATCCGGATCTGCTGCACGCGGCCCTCACCCGACGCATGGCTTTCGAGCGCCTGGGCGGCGTTGCGGACGAGATTGAGCAATACGCGGAACAGCTGGTCGGGATCGGCATCGATCGCGAGCCCGCGCTCGATCGCGGCGACCCAGGCGATCGAGGCGTCGTTGGCGAGCCCCGCGGTCTCGCGCACCTCCAGCACGACCGGCTCGATCAGGATCATGCGGCGGTCGGGCGCGGCTTCCTGGGCGCGGCCATAGGACAAGGTCGACTGGCAGAACGCGATGGCGCGCTCGAGCGAGCGCACGAGCTTGGGCGCAAAGCGCTGCACCCGCGGATCCGGCACGCTGGCCAGCTGGTCCGACAGGAGCTGCGCCGAGGCGAGCAGATTGCGCAGATCGTGATTGATCTTGGAGACGGCGAGGCCGAGGGCGGCGAGCCGGCTCTTCTGATGCAGCATCGACATCAGGTCGCGCTGCATGTCCGACAATTCGCGCTCGGCCACCCCGATCTCGTCGCTGCGCTGGCTCGGCACGATGATCCCGGCCGAACTCTCCGGGTTCTCGTGGAAGCCGACCAGGCTCGCGGTCAGCCGGCGCATCGGCCGCACGAAGAGATAATGGAGCGCGAGATAGACGAGGCCCGCGGTCAGCACCGCGATGATCAGCGCCACCACCACGAGGTTGCGGGAGAAGCGGTACATCTGCTGCCGCAGCGGCAGCTCGTCGGTGACGATCTCCATGAACTGGGCATTGCCGACACCCGGCCCGACGATGCGGATGGCCTGGTTGCCGGTTTCCAGCATCATCCGGAACGAGCCGGTGATCGCCTCCCAGGCCGTCATGTCGCGCAGGTCGATATCGTGCTCGATGGCAGTCGGCAGATTGTCGCTGGCGAGCAGTCGGCGCTGCTGGCCCATCTTGATCGCGACCGCACGGGCATTGATGCTCTTGAGAATCTGGCGCGACAGCGAATCGGGGACCATGCCGAGCGGGGCCGCATCCAGCACCAGCGCCGCCGTGTTGGCCGCCGCAACGCGGTCGTTCAGCCGGTTGACCCAGAAATTGGCGATGGCCGGCACGTAGAGCAGCACGGCGGCGATCATCACCAGGGGAATGGTGAGCAGCAGCAGCTTGCCAGACAGCCCGAGCCCGCGCGTCCCGCGGGGACGCATCGCCGGCTGCTCCGGCTGATCCAGATCCTGGATCGGCTGGCGATCTGTGGCTACCACGAAATTCGCCCCTGTTGGCCTTGGCTGATGGAGGATGCGGCCCGCCCGGAGTCCGGTCAAATTACGGATCGCTAATCTACCAAGGTGGGATGTATGTGCTGATATCGCGAGTCGCCACCTCAAGGGTTAAAAACCCCACACAAACAGCGATATTCACGAAAATCGCGCCCTTGTGCGGCGTTGACGAAAACAAGGCGCTCCCTTATAAGCCGCGCGAATTGTCCGCGATGACCCGGTGAGACACCGGGAGCGGCTCTCTTGGGGCCGGAAAGGGCCCGTTTTGGGCCGCATCTTCCGGACTTTACCATCAATTCTACAGGCAAATTGCCCGGTCAGCGGAGAAAAACCCGTGAAGCGGACTTATCAACCCAGCAAACTGGTGCGCAAGCGCCGTCACGGCTTCCGCGCCCGCCTCGCCACTGCCGGCGGCCGCAAGGTTCTCGCCGCCCGCCGCGCCCGCGGCCGCAAGCGTCTGAGCGCCTGAGCCGGACCCCCTTTTTGGGATTTCATCATGGATCGGCTGAGGCAGCGGGCGGATTTCCTCGCCGTTGCCAATGGCGCGCGGGTGAATAGCCCCGCGTTTGTCCTGCAAAGCCGCCGCCGCGATGATTCTGGCCCAATCCGGATCGGCTTCACCGTCACCAAAAAGAACGGCAACGCCCCCGAGCGCAATCGCATCCGGCGCCGGCTTCGCGAATTGGTGAAGCGGCTCGATCCGGTGTCGATGCAGCCCCATCATGATTATGTCCTGGTCGGGCGAAGGGGCGCGCTCTCGCGCGACTTCGGCACCATGCTCGACGATCTGCGCATAGCGTTCACGAAGCCCGCGCGGCATACGGCCAAGACGCGCGGCCAGAGGCCCGGCCCCGTTCCCGCTGCCAGCCGCAAACCGGATTGATGACGAGACATTCGAGATGACCGACAATCGCAACACCATCCTCGCCGTCATTCTGTCGGGCCTCGTCCTGATCGCCTGGCAGTATTTCTACAACGTGCCGCAGATGGAGAAGCAGCGCGCCCAGCAGCAGGTCCAGGCCGAGCTCCAGAAGACCACGCCGCAGCCGACCGCCTCCGCGACACCCGGTGCCGCGCCGCAGACGGGCAACGCGACTCAACCGGCAACGCCGGCCGCGAGCCAGCAGGCCCAGCCGGTCATCGCCCGCGATGCCGCGATCGCAGCCAGCCCGCGCGTGAAGATCGACACACCGCGGATTGCCGGCAGCATCTCGCTGAAAGGCGGCCGCATCGACGACATCGCGCTGGTGCAGTTCCGCGAAACGGTCGACCCGAAGTCGCCGCCGATCGTCCTCTATTCGCCCTCGGGCACGGCGGAGCCCTACTACGCCGAGTTCGGCTGGGTGCCGGCAACGGGCGTGACGGCCAAGCTGCCGGACGCGCAGACTGTCTGGCAGCAGGACGGCAGTGGCAGCCTGACGCCGACGACGCCGGTGGTGCTGAAATGGGACAATGGCGAGGGCCTCACCTTCCGCCGCACCATTGCTGTCGACGACCACTATCTCTTCACCATCAAGGACGAGGTGAGCAATGTCGGCAATGCGCCTGTCACGCTCTATCCGTTCGCGCTGATCTCGCGCCACGGCGCGCCGCAGGTCTCCGGCTACTACATCCTGCATGAAGGCCTGATCGGCTATCTCGATGGCTTGCAGGAATACGCCTACAAGAAGATCGACGAAGCCAAGTCCGTCAACTTCAAGGCCACCAATGGCTGGCTCGGCATGACCGACAAGTACTGGGCCTCGGCGCTGCTGCCCGACACCAGTGCCCAGCTCCAGGCGCGCTTCTCGTCGAACCCGGTCGGCAACGTCCACACCTACCAGACCGACTATCTGCTCGACCCCGTCACCGTCGCGATCGGCGGCACCGCGACCGCGAACGCGCGGCTGTTCGCGGGCGCCAAGGAAGCCGGCGTCGTCGGCGTGTTTCCGTTCGCCGGCCTCGGCGGCTACAACAAGGCGCTCGGCCTCAATCACTTCGATCTGCTGATCGACTGGGGCTGGTTCTACTTCATCACCAAGCCGATGTTCCTCGGCCTCGACTTCTTCTACCGTTTCTTCGGCAATTTCGGCATCTCGATCCTGCTCGTGACGGTGATCGTGAAGCTCCTGTTCTTCCCGCTGGCGAACAAGTCCTATGCCTCGATGGCGAAGATGAAGTCGATCCAGCCGCAGCTTCAGGCGCTGAAGGAGCGCTACCCCGACGACAAGGTGAAGCAGCAGCAGGAGATGATGGAGATCTACCGCAAGGAGAAGATCAATCCGGTCGCCGGCTGTCTTCCCGTGGTGATCCAGATCCCCGTGTTCTTCTCTCTCTACAAGGTGCTGTTCGTCACCATCGAGATGCGGCACGCGCATTTCTTCGGCTGGATCAAGGACCTCTCCGCGCCGGACCCGACCAATCTCTTCAACCTGTTCGGCTTGATCCCGGTCGATCCGACCACGCTTCCGGTGTTCGGCCATTATCTGCATCTCGGCATCTGGCCGATCATCATGGGCATCACGATGTGGTTCCAGATGAAGCTGAACCCGACGCCGCCCGATCCGACGCAGCAGCTCATCTTCAACTGGATGCCGCTGATCTTCACCTTCATGCTGGCGGGCTTCCCGGCAGGCCTCGTGATCTACTGGGCCTGGAACAACACGCTCTCGGTGGTCCAGCAGAGCTACATCATGCGCCGCAACGGCGTGAAGGTGGAGCTGCTCGACAACATTCGCAGCTTGTTCAAAAAAAAAGTGACGACTGAAGCGACGTAACTCCCCGTCATTGCGAGGAGCGACGCGACGAAGCAATCCAGACTGTTTCCGCGGAGGCATTCTGGATTGCTTCGCTTCGCTCGCAATGACGCGGCAAACAACCGAAAGCCTTCGCATGACCGACGACAAAGATGCGAAGCTGATCGAAGCCGGACGAAAACTGTTCGCCCGTGACTGGCAGTTCATCTGGGCTTCGCCTTCGATCGAAACGCTGCCGCCGATGGCGGGGCTGGAGATCGCCTTTGCCGGCCGCTCGAATGTCGGCAAGTCCAGCCTGATCAACGCGCTCACGGGGCGCAACGCGCTGGCGCGCACCTCGCATACGCCGGGCCGCACCCAGGAGCTCATCTTCTTCGAGGTGCCCGGCAAGACCGACCTGCGGCTCGTCGACATGCCCGGCTACGGCTATGCCAAGGCGCCCAAGAGCCAGGTCGCGTCCTGGACCGAGCTGATCCACAAATTCCTGCTCGGCCGCGCCTCGCTGGCGCGCGTCTACGTGCTGATCGACGCGCGGCACGGCCTCAAGGATGTCGACCTCGAAGTGCTTGGGACGCTCGACCGTTCCGCCGTCAGCTACCAGATCGTGCTGACCAAGGCCGACCAGGTGAAGGCCTCCGAGCTGCAGGCGCGCATCGCCGAGACCGAGGCCGCGCTGGCCAAGCATCCGGCCGCGTTCCCGACCGTGCTCGCGACCTCGTCACGCAGCTCGACCGGCATGGAGAGCCTTCGTGCCGCGATGGCAAAGCTGCTTGAAGAGCGGGCCGCGTAATGGTGGCGTATCGCGTGCTGATCGGGCTTGCCGGATTGATGGGCGCCGCCGGCGTCGCGCTGGCCGCCGCCTCCGCCCATGGGGCGGACGCCAGCCGGCTTGCCTCCGCCAGCGCCATGCTGCTGTTTCATGCAACGGCCATGCTCGCGACTGTCGCCTTGCTCGCACGCGGCCTTCTGCACGGCGGAATTGGACTCGTGGCGGCGTTCGGCTTCGTGATCGGAGCCGCGCTGTTCGCGGGCGACCTCACCTTGCGGCAATATGCCGGGCACGCGCTGTTTCCATATGCTGCGCCGACGGGTGGAACGGTGATGATTCTGAGCTGGCTGGCCGTGAGTGTGGCCGCGGTGGCGGCGAGGAAGTAAGGCTCTTTCTTACCCTCCCCTAGAGGGGTCCGGGACGAGCGCAGCTCGCCCGTGGGTCGCTACGCATGCAGCGAAGCGAAATGCGTAGCGGGGTGGGGTGACAGTCTCTCCACAGAAGCAGTGCCCGTGTGGAGAGATCACCCCACCCCGCTCGCGCTGCGCGCGATCGACCCTCCCCCTCCAGGGGAGGGCAAGAGCGCTTTGCGCTGCCTCCGCCAATCGGATAGAACGCGCACCGACAGTCCCGCCAGCGAGATCCGACATGACCGACATCTCTCCGCTCGACCAGGCCCGCATCCTGTCCGAAGCGCTGCCGCACATGCAGCAGTATGACGAGGAAACCATCGTCATCAAATATGGCGGCCATGCCATGGGCGACGAGGAGACCGCGAAGAACTTCGCCCGCGACATCGTGCTGCTCGAGCAGACCGCGATCAATCCTGTCGTGGTGCACGGCGGCGGGCCGCAGATCGCGACCATGCTCAAGCGTCTCGGCATCGCCTCGGAATTCGCCGCCGGCCTGCGCATCACCGACGCTGCGACCATCGAGATCGTCGAGATGGTGCTGGCCGGCTCCGTCAACAAGCAGATCGTCGGCTATATCAACGAGGCCGGCGGCAAGGCGGTCGGGCTATCCGGCAAGGACGGCAACATGGTGAAGGCGTCGAAGACGACGCGCACCATCGTCGATCCGGGCTCGAACATCGAGAAGGCGATCGATCTCGGCTTCGTCGGCGATCCCGAGAAGGTCGACCTCACGCTGCTCAACCAGCTGATCGGCTACGAGCTGATCCCGGTGCTGGCGCCGCTCGCCACCTCCAAGGAGGGCCAGACGCTGAACGTCAACGCCGACACCTTTGCCGGCGCCGTCGCGGGCGCGCTGAAGGCCAAGCGCCTCCTGCTGCTCACCGACGTGCCGGGCGTGCTCGACAAGTCGAAGAAGCTGATCCCGCAGCTTTCGGTCAAGGACGCGCGCAAGCTGATCGCCGACGGCACCATTTCGGGCGGCATGATCCCGAAGGTCGAGACCTGCATCTACGCGCTGGAGCAGGGCGTGCAGGGCGTCGTCATCATCGACGGCAAGATGCAGCACGCGGTGCTGCTCGAGCTCTTCACCAACCAGGGCACGGGAACGCTGATCCACAAGTGATGAGCGAACGCGAGCGGCGGAAATCTCGAGATTCCGGGTTCGATGCTTCGCATCGCCCCGGAATGACGGGGGTGGGACACCGCCGCTCGCTCCTGACGCACTTCCTCATGACGCTGCCGGCGGCGATCGTCTCGCTCTTCTTCTCCTCCGCGCCGGCTTTCGCCGACCTCAAGATCTGCAACCGCATGTCCTATGTCGTGGAGGCCGCCATCGGCATCGACGACAAGGCGGCGACCGCGACGCGCGGCTGGTTCAGGATCGATCCCGCCAGTTGCCGCGTGGTGGTGCAGGGTACGCTGACCGCCGACCGCATCCTGCTCAATGCCCGCGCGCTCGGTGTCTACGGCGCTTCCCCGATCCCGCAAAGCGGCAGCGACATGCTGTGCGTGGCGCAGGACAATTTCGTCATCGCCGCGGCGCGGCAATGCCGCAGTGGCCAGACCCAGGCCGCCTTCACGCAAGTGACTCCGACGCAAGGGGCGGACGGCAACCTCATTGCCTATCTCGCCGAGGACTCCGAATATGACGACGAGCAGGCACGCCTTGCCGGCATCCAGCGGCTGCTGGTGATCGCAGGCTACGATGCAGCGCCGATCGATGGCGTCGACGGGCCGAAGACGCAGGCCGCCCTGGCCGCCTTCCTGAAGAGCCGCGGACTATCGTCGGACATCCTGGCCTCGCCGAACTTCTTCAAGGCCATGGTCGACGCCGTGCAGACGCCGTCTGCGACCGGCCTGACCTGGTGCAACGACACGCCGCACAAGGTGATGGCGGCGATCGCGACCGACGACGGCAAGTCCGTGACCAGCCGCGGCTGGTATCGCATCGATCCCAAGACCTGCCTGCACCCCGATGTGACCGGCCAGCCGAAGCAGATCTTCAGCTTCGCGGAAGCGGTGGACGCCGACAACCGGGTCATCAAGCTGAAGGACCGGCCGCTGAACTGGGGCGGCGACAGGCAGCTCTGCACGCGCGAAACCAAGTTCGAGACCAATCAGCAGACCGATTGCGGCGCGCGCGGATTTTCGGCAACGGGTTTTGGCGCGGTGGACATGTCGAGCGGCGGCAAGACGCTGCGGTTTGCCGTGCCGTGATGGTGTTGGTTCGATGAGCGCGCATGCGCCACAATCTCCGCTGTCGTCCCTGCGAACGCAGGAACCCATAGCCACCAGATTTGGCAATGAGGCGACGTCCGCTTATGGGATATAGAGACCGGCAATGACCTCCCCCCGCACCTTCAACCATGTCGACACCTGGGTGTTCGATCTCGACAACACGCTCTATCCGCATCACATCAATCTGTGGCAGCAGGTCGATGCGCGGATCGGGGAGTTCGTTTGCAACTGGCTGAACGTCGGCCCGGAGGACGCGCGGACGATCCAGAAGGACTATTACCGCCGCTTCGGCACCACGATGCGCGGCATGATGACCCTGCACGGCGTCTCCGCCGACGACTATCTCGCCTACGTCCACAAGATCGACCACTCGCCGCTGGAGCCGAACCCGGCGCTCGGCGCCGCCATCGCAAAGCTGCCGGGGCGAAAACTGATCCTCACCAACGGCTCGGTCGATCATGTCGACGCCGTGCTGGCGCGGCTCGGCTTCGCCTCGCATTTCGACGGCGTGTTCGACATCATCGCCGCCGAATTCGAGCCCAAGCCGGCGCCGCAGACCTACCAGAAATTCCTCAGCCAGCATGCGGTCGATCCGACCCGCGCCGCCATGTTCGAGGACCTCGCCCGCAACCTCACCGTCCGCACCAGCTCGGCATGACCACGGTGCTGGTGGTGCCGGATGGAACGAAAGAGGTGGTGCGCGAGGATTGGGAATTGGAGGGCCGGGACGCCGCCCATGTCGACCACGTCACGGATGATCTGACGCGGTTCTTGGCGGCGCTGCGGTGAGGCCGTAGCGGCCACCGTCATTCCGGGGCGCCCGAAGGGCAAACTACGGTGCGCGATTGCGCACCGGAGAATCTCGAGATTCCGGGTTCGATGCTCCGCATCGCCCCGGAATGACCGTGGAGGATGGCCGAGACAAACCCGGCAACCACGAATGTGCGCTTGACTTGACCTTTCCAAATCCCGAAAAAGCGCCCCAATCCATCAAAATTCTCGCTCCCTAGAGGAAATCCCGATGTCCCTTGCAGCCCTCGAATCCACCATCAACGGCGCCTTCGACGCGCGCGACGGCGTCTCGACCACGACCAAGGGCGAGGTGCGCGAGGCCGTGGACCAGTCGCTGGAGATCCTGGACAAGGGCGAGGCGCGCGTTGCCGAGCGCGGCGCTGACGGCAAGTGGAAGGTCAATCAGTGGCTGAAGAAGGCCGTGCTGCTCTCGTTCCGCCTCAACGACATGGGCGTCATTCCCGGCGGCCCCGGCAAGGCGACCTGGTGGGACAAGGTGCCCTCGAAGTTCGAGGGCTGGGGCGAGAACCGCTTTCGCGACGCCGGCTTCCGCGCGGTGCCGGGCGCCATCGTCCGCCGCTCGGCCTTCATTGCCAAGAACGTCGTCCTGATGCCGTCCTTCGTCAATCTCGGCGCCTATGTCGATGAAAGCACCATGGTCGACACCTGGGCCACCGTCGGCTCCTGCGCGCAGATCGGCAAGCGCGTGCACATCTCCGGCGGCGCCGGCATCGGCGGCGTGCTCGA
>NZ_AJQE01000214.1 GCF_000261685.1 Bradyrhizobium genomosp. I (2014)
GCCCGTCATCATCGAGGACGACTGCTTCATCGGCGCGCGCTCGGAGGTCGCCGAAGGCGTGATCGTGCGCAAGGGCGCGGTGCTGGCGATGGGCGTGTTCCTGGGCGCCTCGACCAAGATCGTCGATCGCGAGACCGGCGAAATCTTCATGGGCGAAGTGCCGGAGTATTCGGTGGTGGTGCCCGGCGCGCTGCCCGGCAAGCCGATGAAGAACGGCCAGATCGGCCCGAGCACCGCATGCGCCGTGATCGTCAAGCGCGTCGACGAACGCACGCGGTCCAAGACCAGCATCAACGAGCTGCTGCGGGATTGATCCGACGCGCATGACCGATGCTCTCTCCATTGCCCGCGACCTCATCCGCTGCCCCTCGGTAACCCCGACCGATGCCGGCGCGCTCGGGGTGCTTGAGAAAGCCCTGAACGAGGCCGGCTTCACCTGCCACCGCGTGACCTTCAGCGAGCCCGGCACTGCCGATGTCGACAATCTCTATGCGCGGATCGGCACGGAAGGGCCGCACATCACCTTTGCCGGTCACACCGACGTGGTGCCGCCGGGCGACGAGAGTGCCTGGAGCGTCGGCGCGTTCTCGGGCGAAGTGAAGGACGGCGTCCTGCACGGCCGCGGTGCGGTCGACATGAAGGGCGGCATCGCCTGCTCCGTCGCCGCGGTGCTGGGGCATCTCGCTGCCAATGGCGGCAAGCCGCGTGCGGACGGAACAGGGTCGATCTCGTTCCTGATCACGGGCGACGAGGAAGACGTCTCGATCAACGGCACCATCAAGCTGTTGAAATGGGCCGCCGGGCGCGGCGAGACATTCGATCATTGCGTGCTCGGCGAACCCTCCAACGTCGAAGTGCTCGGCGACACCATCAAGGTCGGCCGCCGCGGCTCGCAATCCGGCACGCTCTACGTGGATGGCGTGCAGGGTCATGTCGCCTATCCGCATCGCGCGTCCAATCCGGTGCCTGACATTTCGCGGCTGATCGTGGCGATCTCCGACGAGCCGCTCGATCATGGCAGCGCACAGTTCCAGGCCTCCAATCTCGAATTCACCTCGGTCGACGTCGGCAACAGCGCCTACAACGTCATTCCCGGCCAGGCCCGCGCAAAATTCAACATCCGCTACAACGACAACCACACCCAGGCATCCCTGCGCGAGCTGGTCGAACGGCGCCTCGCAAAAGCCTGCGGCAACCGCATCAAGGCCCGCATCGTCTGGGAGCCGTCCAACTCCAACGTGTTCGTGACCAAGCCGGGTGCGTTCACCGATCTCGCGGTGTCCGCGATCGAGGAGGTGACGGGCCGCAAGCCGGAGCTGTCGACGAGCGGCGGGACTTCGGATGCGCGCTTCATCTCCAGCTATTGCCCCGTGATCGAGTTCGGCCTGGTCGGCCAGACCATGCACCAGGTCGACGAGCGGGTGCCGGTGGCGGATTTGGAGAAATTGACGCAAGTGTATCGCGGGATACTGACGCGGTATTTTGCTTGAGGCACTGTTGCCTCCACAAACGAAGCTGTCATCGCCCGACTTGATCGGGCGATCCAGTATTCCAGAGACAGTCATGATTGAGCCGAGAGGCCGCGGCGTACTGGATGCCCCGGTCAAGCCGGGGCATGACAGCGGTGGGCGCGGCGAGAGCGGGCGCCTCACCCTCTCAGTAATCCACCTTCATCAGATACAGCCCCGCCGGCGGGGCGACGATGCCGCAGGCTGCGCGGTTGCGGGCCGCGAGTGCGGCGGAGAGATCATCGGCGGTCCAGCGCCCCTCGCCGACCCAGACCAGCGATCCCACCATCGAGCGCACCTGGCTGTGCAGGAACGAGCGCGCCGAGGTGACAATGGTGATCTCGCGGCCATCGCGCTGCACGTCGAGCTGGTCGAGCGTCTTCTCCGGCGACTTGGCCTGGCATTCGGTGTCGCGGAACGTCGTGAAATCGTGCTTGCCGAGCAGGCGCTGTGCCGCCGCGTGCATGGCATCGGCATCGAGCCGGCGCGGCACGCGCCAGGCGTGGCCGACGTCGAGCGCGAGATTGGCGCGGGTGTTGATGATGCGATAGCGGTAGTGCCGCTTGACGGCCGAAAAGCGCGCCTCGAACGTATCGGGTACGATCTCGGCCTCGAGCACCGCAATCGGATGCGGCCGCAGATGCGCGTTGAGCCCGTCGCGAAAACGACCCGGTGGAAACTGCTTCTCGACGTCGACATGCGCGACCTGGCCGCGCGCATGCACGCCGGCATCGGTGCGGCCGGCGCCATGGACGCGCAAATCCGCCCCGGTCATCGCCTTCACCGCAGCCTGCAGCGCGCCCTGCACCGATGGCAGCGTCTCCTGCACCTGCCAGCCGAAGAACGGCGCGCCGTCGTATTCGATGGTGAGCTTGTAGCGGGGCATCAAGCGAACCGCATCGGCGGCTTGACGGGCACACCGCGCAGGAAGTCCGTGGCCTGCATGCGGGCCTTGCCTTCGCGCTGCAGCTCGAGGATGCGGATTGCGCCCTCGCCGCAGGCGATGGTGAGCCGATCGTCGAGCACTTCGCCAGGCGTGCCGGAGCCTTTCGCCAATTCGCAGCGCAGGATCTTGACACGCGCATTCTCGAACTCGCTCCAGGCGCCGGGAAACGGCGACAAGCCGTGGATGTGGCGCAGCACGGCGCGCGCGGGCCTGGTCCAGTCGATGCGCGCCTCGGCCTTGTCGATCTTGGCGGCATAGGTTACGCCGTCCTCGCTCTGCTTTTTGAGCTGGAGCCCGCCGCGTTCGAGCGCGGCCATCGCGCGCACCATCAGGTCGGCGCCCAGCCGGGACAGGCGATCGTGCAGATCGAGCGCGGTCATGGTGTCCGATATCGCGATGCGCTCGGCCATGGCGACGTCGCCGGTGTCGAGGCCGACATCCATCTTCATCACCATCACGCCGCTTTCGGCATCATCAGCCATGATCGCG
Organism: Bradyrhizobium genomosp. I (2014); assembly: GCF_000261685.1. Lineage (GTDB taxonomy): Bacteria > Pseudomonadota > Alphaproteobacteria > Rhizobiales > Xanthobacteraceae > Bradyrhizobium. Next base: position 2,944 of record NZ_AJQE01000214.1, read on the forward strand.
CGGTTGATGGGCGCGGCGCCGCGCCAGCGCGGCAGCAGCGAAGCGTGCAGATTGTAGCAGCCGAGCTTTGGCGCATCGAGGATCGCCTGCGGCAGGATCATGCCGTAGGCAACGACGACTGCGGCATCGGCCTCAAATGCGCGAAACTCTTCCAGCGCCTCCGGCGTCTTCAGCGTCTTCGGCGTCAGCACGGGAACGCCGAGCTTTCGCGCGACCTCCTCGACCGGCGTCGGCTGCAATTGCAGGCCGCGCCGCCCGCCGGGCTTCGGCGCGCGGGTGTAGACCGCCGCGATCTCATGGCCATGCGCGACCAGCTCGAGCAGCGTCGGCACGGAGAAATCGGGCGTGCCCATGAAGATGAGGCGGAGGGGCATGTGACGAGACAATCCTCGAGAACGAGCAAGGTACTCGTCATGGCCGGGCTTGTCCCGGCCATCCACGTTCTTCCTGCTCGCGGCGGCAAAGAACGTGGATGCCCGGCACAAGGGCCGGGCATGACGGCGGAGGACGTGGCCTATTCGCCGGCGCGCTTGGCGGCTTTCTCGAACTTCTTCATCACCCGGTCGCGCTTGAGCTTCGACAGATAGTCGACGAACAGGACGCCGTTGAGATGGTCGATCTCGTGCTGGATGCAGGTGGCGTAGAGGCCCTCGGCGTCCTCCTCGTGCACCTTGCCGTCGAGATCGGTGAAGCGCACGCGGACCTTCGCAGGGCGCTCGACCTCCTCGTAATATTCGGGGATCGACAGGCAGCCTTCCTCGTAGACCGAAAGTTCCTCGGACGAGGCGAGGATTTCAGGATTGATGAAGACGCGCGGCTCGCGCTTGGTCTCGCCGCTCTCGTCGCGTTTGGCGAGATCCATGGTGATCAGGCGCAAGGGCTGCGCGACCTGGATCGCAGCGAGGCCGATGCCGGGCGCGTCGTACATGGTCTCGAACATGTCGTCGGCAAGCTTGCGGATCTCCGGCGTGACCTTCTCGATCGGCTTGGAGACCAGACGCAGCTGCTTGTCCGGCAGGATGATGATTTCTCGTAGGGCCATGGCCGCGATTTAAGCCGCGCGCCGGATGCGGTCAATGCGGCCAGGAACGCCGTTGACCTTCCGCTAACCATAAAACTTCAGGTTTCGTTAACCGTAAAAATTAGGGGGTTGTCAACCACCGACGTTCCCTCTTCGTTCGCGAATTCCGGCGAATCGGGTAGAAGGGCAGGCATGAACGAGATCATTTTCATGGCCGGCGACTGGCCGGTGCGCATCATCGATGCGCTGATCGGCTTCGGTGCCCTCGTCCTCATCCTGCTGGTGGTGATTGCGGTGGTGATCGCGCGCTCCGGGCGGCGTGGCGCGGAACTCGCCACGGCGCACGCGATCCGGGCCGACGAGCTCGAGGAACGCCTCGCCCAAGTGCTGCGCGCCCAGAGCGAGGCCTCGGGCCGGGTCGACGCCATGACCCAGGCGCTGGCCGGCCGCCAGGCCGAGATGGCGCGCGCGGTCAACGAGCGGCTGGATTCGGTGACCCACCGTGTCGGCCAGTCCATGGAACATTCCACCCGCAACACCATGGAGAGCCTGCGCGCCCTGCACGAGCGGCTCGGCATCATCGACAGCGCGCACAAGAACCTCACCGACCTCACCACCCAGGTGACCACCTTGCGCGACGTGCTCGCCAACAAGCAGTCGCGCGGCGCCTTCGGGCAGGCGCGGATGGAGGCGATCGTCCAGGACGGGCTGCCGAAGGGCTCCTACGAGTTCCAGTTCACGCTCTCCACCGGCAAGCGGCCCGACTGTGTCGTGTTTCTGCCCGACCAGCGCCCGCTCTGCATCGACGCGAAATTTCCGCTGGAGGCGATGACGGCGCTGCACGACGCCCGTACCGACGAGGAGCGGCGCATTGCCACGCAGCGGCTGCGCGGCGACGTGATGAAGCATGTCAGCGACATCGCCGAAAAATATCTCGTCACCGGCGAGACCCAGGAGATGGCGCTGATGTTCGTGCCGTCGGAATCGGTCTATGCCGAGATCCATGATGGCTTCGACGACGTGATCCAGAAGGCCTATCGCGCCCGAATCGTGCTGGTGTCGCCCTCGCTCCTGATGCTCGCGATCCAGGTGATGCAGCAGATCATGAAGGACGCGCGCATGCGCGATGCCGCCGACCAGATCCAGACTGAAGTGATCAAGCTCGGCGACGATCTGGGACGCCTCAGGGACCGAGTGGTCAAATTGCAGAAGCATTTTTCCGATGCGAACGAGGACGTCCGCCAGATCCTGATCTCCGCCGACAAGATCGAGAAGCGTGCAGGGCGCATCGAGGAGCTCGATTTCAGCAAGAGCGATGCGCCGGAGGCACCGCGGCTGGTGGCGACGGCCGCGGGCGAGCTGTTTCCGAGGAAACTCCAGGCGGGGGAGTGAGTTTGTAGCACGCTGTCATGCCCCGCGCAGGCGGGGCATCCAGTACGCCGCGGCGTTGGTGATTGAACCGGGACGCTGGTGATTACTGGATCGTCCGCATTCGCGGACGATGACAGCGAAGGGGAAGGCGGCAGATGGGCGGACGCCACTACTACGTCTACATTCTCTCCAGCAAGATCGGCGGCACGCTATACATTGGCGTGACCAATGATCTCATCCGCCGGGTAGCCGAGCACAAGTCAAAGCTGATCGAAAGCTTCACGGAAAAATACGATGTCGCGAGGCTCGTCTACTTCGAGCAGTTCGACGACCCTGATAACGCGATCAAGCGGGAGAAGCGACTGAAGAAGTGGAACAGGGCCTGGAAGGTCCGATTGATCGAACAGCACAACCCGAATTGGGATGATCTGTATCACGAGATTGCCGGCCCACCATGACACCGCCATACTCCTCCACGCTGTCGTGCCCCGCAAAGGCGGGACATCCAGCACGCCGCGGCGGGTGCAATTAAACCGAGACACTGGTGATTACTGGATCGTCCGCCTTCGCGGACGATGACAGCGGAGAGGGCGATGACACCTCACTTGTGGCCCCCAGAATCTGCTAACACCGCCCCATGACCGCACCCGACGCGACCTCTCCTGCCGCGACCTCCGCCCCTGCGACCTCCTGGCGCGACAGCCTTGCCGTTTACCTGCAGTCGCGGGTGCTGATCGTGCTGTTTCTCGGCTTCTCCTCCGGCCTGCCGCTGGCGTTGTCGGGCTCGACGCTGTTGGTGTGGATGCGGGAAGCCGGGGTCGATCTCAAGACCATCGGGCTGTTTGCGCTGGTCGGCACGCCCTACACGCTGAAATTCCTGTGGGCGCCGCTGGTGGACGCGATGCATGTGCCGCTGTTCACCCGCGCCTTCGGGCGGCGGCGCGGCTGGCTGGTGTTCTCGCAGCTGCTGCTGATCATCGCGATCGTGCTGCTGGCGATGACAGATCCGGCGCGGTCGCCGTTCTACGTCGCGCTCGGCGCGCTGCTGGTGGCGACGACATCGTCGACGCAGGACATCGTGGTCGATGCGTTCCGCGTCGAGAGCCTGCCGGAGAGCGAGCAGGCCGCCGGCATGGCGTCATACGTCGCGGCCTATCGCATCGGCATGCTGGTCTCGACCGCGGGCGCGCTGTTCATCGTCTCGGGTTTCGAAAGCACCGGCATTGCGCGACAATCGGCCTGGATGTGGGGCTACGTGGTGATGGCGGCGATGGTGCTGATCGGGACGATCACGGCACTGGTCGCGACCGAGCCCGAGCAATCGGTGCGGGCCGAAGCCGCGACACAGGCCGAGACCGCGTTCGCGCGCGTGCTGCACGCCGCGATCGGGGCCTTCTCGGAATTCCTGTCGCGGAAGGACGCGCTCGCCGCACTCGCTTTCGTGGTGCTGTTCAAGTTCACGGATGCCTTCTCCGGCACGATGACGGCGCCGTTCGTGATCGACCTCGGCTTCTCCCGCAACGACTATGCGGCGATCGTGAAGGGCGTTGGACTCGCCGCGACGCTGATCGGCGGCTTTGCCGGTGGTTTCGTCGCGCGGCGCTATTCGCTCGCGACCAGCCTGTGGATCGGCGGCGTTATGCAGGCACTCGCCAACCTCTCCTTCTCCTGGCTGGCGATCGTCGGCACCAGCCAATGGGCGCTCGCCTTCGCCATCACGGCCGAGAACTTCACCAGCGCGATCGGCACCGTGATCTTCGTCGCCTATCTCTCTGCGCTCTGCCAGAACCCGCTGCACACGGCGACGCAATACGCGCTGCTCACCGCGCTTGCGGCGGTGGGGCGGACCTATCTCTCATCCGGTGCCGGCTTCGTGGCGGATAGCACGGGCTGGCCGCTGTTCTTCGTGATCTGCGTGCTGGTGGCGATCCCGAGCCTGATGCTGCTGGCGTACTTGCAAAAGCGCGGGCATTTCGAGACGCTGGGGCCGGTGAGGGTTTGACGCTCACATCTCTCCTCGTCATTGCGAGGAGCTCTTGCGACGAAGCAATCCAGACTTTTCCGCGGAACGATTTCTGGATTGCTTCGCTTCGCTCGCAATGACGACGGAGAGAGCGTCGCCCGCCCACTACTGCTTCCTGATCAGGCTCCACTTGGTGATCACGGCCTCGCTCATCTGGCCGGCATCGCTGGCGCAGGCGATCTCGTCGACCTTCACGGAGATCTCCTTGCCGACGAACGATTTCAGCTGCGTAGCCTGCGCATCGGTGGAGGTGACGAGCTGGAACGTCTCTGGCCCGGTCTCGAGATTGCACAGCCCGTTCGGCGGCGGCAGGCGGCGCGGCTCGGAGGTGATCTGGTAGGTCGCGACACGCCTGCCGTTCCTGACGTCGCGGACCTTCATCGCGTTCAGTTCGCCGGAGAGCACGTCGCCGGTGTTGATCGGCTTGCCGGGCTTGGACGGCGGCGGTGCCTCGTCGCCCTGCTGCGCGGACATGGCCGGGCTCACCAGCATCGTCATCATCGCGACCAAGGCAAATCGTGTGGCGAAAGGTTTCGTCATGTCGTCCGTTCCGTAAAGTCTGGATGGCTAGAACAGGGTGCGCTGCCGCATCGCAGCCGATAGCGTACCTTCATCGAGATAATCAAGCTCGCCGCCGACGGGAACGCCGTGGGCGAGCCGCGTCACCTTCACATTGGCATCCTGAAGCAGGTCGGTGATGTAATGCGCCGTGGTCTGGCCGTCGACCGTCGCATTCAGCGCCAGGATGATTTCGTGCACTTGCGGATCATGCGCGCGCGCCACCAGCGTGTCGATGGTGAGGTCCTGCGGGCCGACACCATCGAGCGGCGACAATGTCGCGCCGAGCACATGATAGCGCCCCTGGGTCGCATTGGCCCGCTCCAGCGCCCAGAGATCGGCAACGTCGGCAACGACGACGATGATGGAGGGATCGCGCTTCGGATCGGTGCAGACCGTGCAGGGATTCTGCGTGTCGATGTTGCCGCAGGTCTTGCAGACCTGGACCTTGTCCAGCGCGACCTGCAAGGCGGACGACAGCGGCATCATCAGCGCTTCGCGCTTCTTGATCAGATGCAGCGCGGCGCGCCGCGCCGAGCGCGGACCGAGGCCCGGCAGCCGCGCGAGCAACTGGACCAGCCGCTCGATCTCGGGACCTGCAACCGCACCCATGTTACTGGCCGAACAGCCCCGGCGGCAGGCCGAGCCCGCCGGTGAGCGATTGCATCTTGTCCTGCACCGCCGTTTCCGCCTTGCGGCGGGCATCGGCGAGCGCGGTAACGAGCAGGTCTTCCAGCACCTCGCGCTCCTCCGGCTTCATCAGCGAGGGATCGATCTTGATGCCCTTGACGTCCATCTTGGCGGTCATGCGCACGGCGACGAGACCACCGCCGGAGATGCCTTCAACCTCCACATTGGCGAGTTGCTCCTGCATCTCCTGCATCTTGGATTGCAGTTGCGCCGCCTGCTTCATCATGCCGAGAAAATCAGCCATCGGTGCCTGTCCTTGGAAAGAATGGCTCAGAGATCGTCGCCGTCGGAACCGTCGGGCGGATCGTCACTGCCATAGTCCGCGTTAATATTGGATTCCGGCGCCTCGGGGGCAAGCCTGCGGACCTCGACGACCTTCGCACCGGGGAAGCGCGACAGCACCTCCTGCACGCGCGGGTCGGCTTCGGCGGTACGCGCATGCTCCTGCTTGGCGGCCTGGTTCACCGAGCGCAGCGTCGGCTGGCCCTGCTCGTTGGAGACGATCACGGTCCAGCGCCGGCCGGTCCACAGCTCGAATTTCTTCGCAAGCTCCGAGATCATGGTCTTGGAGGCGTTGGGCTCGAGCGCGACCTCGAGCCGGCCCTCCTCGAAACGAACGAGGCGCATGTCGCCTTCGAGCGCACCCTTGGTCATGAGGTCGCGCTTCTGCCCGGCGAGCGCGACGAGCTGGGTGAAGCTGGTGATGCGCAGCTGCGGCGCCGCGCCTTGCGGATCCGGCGCGGGCGCCGCCATCTGCGGACGGGCAGCGCCGCCGAACGCAGTCGGCGACGATGTCGGCATACGAACGGGTGCGGCTGAAGCAACCGGCGCCGCCGAGGCCATCGGTGCGGCCGGCGCGCCGCTCCGCGCCGCACTGCTGCCGCTCACGACCGGCGAGGCGCCGCCGTTCTGCTCCAGCATCCTGATGGCTTCATCCGGCGTCGGCAGGTCGGCGACATAGGCAATGCGCACCAGCACCATCTCGGCCGCCGCCGCGGGGCGCGTCGCGGCCTGCACCTCGGTAATGCCCTTGAGCAGCATCTGCCACATCCGCGACAGCACGCGCATGGAAATCCTGGACGCGAAGTCCCGCGCACGAACCCGCTCGGTCTCGCCATAGGCGACATTGTCGGCGGTCGCCGGCACGACCTTCACACGGGTGACGAAATTGACGAACTCGGCGAGGTCGGAGAGCACGACGATCGGGTCCGCGCCGACGTCGTACTGGTCGCGAAACTCCTTGAAGGCGGCCGCGATGTCGCCGCGCGCCAGCGAATCGAAGAGATCGATGACGCGGGTGCGGTCGGCGAGCCCCAGCATCTGCCTGACCGCATCGGCCTTCACCTGGCCTGCCGCATGCGCGATCGCCTGGTCGAGCAGCGACAGCGAATCGCGCACCGAGCCTTCGGCGGCGCGCGCGATGATGCCGAGCGCCTCGGGCTCGATCTCGACGCTTTCCTTCGCCGCGATATTGGCGAGGTGCTTCATCAGCACGTCGGCCTCGACCCGGCGCAGGTCGAAGCGCTGGCAGCGCGACAGCACCGTGACCGGAACCTTGCGAATCTCGGTCGTCGCGAACACGAACTTGGCGTGCTCCGGCGGCTCCTCCAGCGTCTTCAGGAAGGCGTTGAAGGCTGCCGTCGACAGCATGTGGACTTCGTCGATGATGTAGACCTTGTAGCGGGCGCTGGCGGGGGCATAGCGCACGCTGTCATTGATCTGGCGGACGTCGTCGACGCCGGTGTGCGAGGCGGCGTCCATCTCCAGCACGTCCATGTGCCGGCTTTCCATGATCGCCTGGCAGTGCACGCCGAGGGTCGGCATGTGGATGGTCGGGCCCTTTACCGAAGCATCAGGCATCTCGTAGTTGAGCGCGCGGGCGAGGATGCGCGCGGTGGTGGTCTTGCCGACGCCGCGGACGCCGGTGAGGATCCAGGCCTGCGGAATGCGCCCGGTCTCGAACGCATTGGAGACGGTGCGGACCACGGCCTCCTGGCCGATCAGGTCGTCAAAAGAGGAAGGGCGGTATTTACGCGCCAGCACCCGGTAAGGCGTGTTGCCGGCGCTGTCGGGATTGGGAGGGGCGCCAGCGTCGGTCATCGGTCGATCCGCAATGAAATGTCTCGTGGCCGGCTTTTGCGGAAAGGAGCGCGCTGGCGGGACGACCACCGGCGCAATTCGCTCGGAAAAACAGGTAGGAGACTGACGAGCGACCCGATCCGGACCTCGTTAGGGCTGCTTCCTTCCGGACCTGACCCGGTTGGCGAGTGGCTCGTCCACCGCCAATCTCCCGGTCCCTATTTGGGGCTAAAAGGGCCGGAAAGCAAGCGGGGTATATGGCTGTTCCCACGGCCGTTGCGTCCGCTCAGGCCCGAACCGCTCCGTTTCGCGTCCCAGAACCCGTTTCCAATCGACAGAAGCGCATGGCCTGCCCAACCCGGCGCATACGGACCACGGCGCATACGGATGTTGTCTGGGGGCGTGGTCTCTGCGACGGTAAGAATCAATCCAGAGAAGTCTTCATGCCCGAACCCGCCTGGTCGCTGCACTCCCGCCTGAAAGAGGACACCATCGACATCGGCGATTTGCCGCTGTCGAAGGTGCTGGTCATCAAGGACGCGCATTATCCCTGGCTGCTGCTGGTGCCGCGGCGCCCCGATGCGGTCGAGATCATCGACCTGGACGAGGTGCAGCAGGCGCAGCTGATGACGGAGATCTCCCGCGTCTCGCGCGCGCTGAAGGAGATCACCAGATGCGACAAGCTCAACATCGCCGCGCTCGGCAACCTCGTGCCGCAGCTTCACGTCCACATCATCGCCCGCCGCACCGGTGACGCAGCCTGGCCACGGCCGGTCTGGGGCGTGATGCCGCCATTGGCGCACGATGCCACTGAGGTGCAGAATTTCATCAGCGCGCTCCGCCGCAAGATCTGGTTGGGTTGAAAGAACAAGACATGTCAGCATTCGACGCGTTTCCGCTGGGGCAGCCGGCCTTCGTCACCAACATCCTCGACCGCGCCGCGCATCTGCGCCGCGACGACGAAAAGCTGTTCGCGCTGGAGCAGAAGCCGTCCTCGCGCGCCTATGTGGTCTATCGCGACTCGCTGCTCGTGAAGCGCGAGGGCGAAACGACGCGCGCGCTGCTCTCGATCGACGAGGCACTGAAATGCGGCGCCAATCCGGGCACGATCTTTTTGGGATTGCGCGACGGGGCCGCCATCTTCGGCATGGGCCTGTCGCAGGCCGCTGCCGAGAAACTGGTCGGCCGCGAGGACTACACCGTGACCGAGCTGCGTGGCATGGCGATGCAGGGCGCGCTTCCGCCACAGGAGCTGTCGGCAATCGCGATGGCGAAGTCGATGGTGAGCTGGCATCAGCGCCACGGCTATTGCGCCAATTGTGGCACCCGCAGTGCGATGAAGGAAGGCGGCTGGAAGCGCGACTGCCCTGCCTGCAAGGCCGAGCATTTTCCGCGCACCGATCCGGTCGTGATCATGCTGGTGGCCTCCGGCGACAAGTGCCTGCTCGGCCGCCAGAAGCAGTTTCCGCCGGGCATGTATTCGTGCCTCGCCGGCTTCGTCGAGGCGGCCGAGACCATCGAGGACGCGGTGCGCCGCGAGATCCTGGAAGAATCCGGCATTCGCTGCACCGACGTGCAGTATTACATGACCCAGCCCTGGCCCTATCCGTCATCGCTGATGATCGGCTGCAGCGCGCGGGCCGTGAGCGAGGATATCGTCGTCGATCGCATGGAGCTGGAAGACGCGCGCTGGTTCACGCGCGAGGAGGCAGCCCTGATGCTGACGCGGACGCATCCCGACGGGCTCGCCGGCCCGCATCCGTTTGCGATCGCCCATCATCTGCTCGGCCGCTGGGTGCACGACAAGAGCAGCGCCTGAGCTGGGGCCGTCGATGGCCGGGATCGCGCCGCGCGTCCTCTGCATCGGCATGCCGGTGCGGGACCTGATCTTTCGTGTCGACGCCGTGCCCGAACGCGGCAGCAAGGCCAACGCCGGCGATCTCGCCGAGATCTGCGGCGGCAACGCGCTCAATGCGGCGATCGCCATCGCGCGGCTCGGCGGCCGCGTCGCCTTCACGGGGCCGATGGGCGATGCCGGCGAGACGTCGAGCGGCTTCATCCTCGAACGGATGGCGCGGGAGGGCGTCGACATCACGCACGTCGTGCGCATGCCTGATATGACCACGCCGGTCTCGGCGATCATGATCGAGCCCTCCGGCGAACGGACACTCATCATCTATCGCGATCCCGGCCTGTGGCGCGTGAAGCTGCCCGACGCCGACGCATTGCTCGTCGATTGCCGGGCGGTCCTCGTCGAAAGCCGCTGCGCTGCGTTCGCGCGCTCCCTCTGCGCCGAGGCGCGGCAGCGCGGCATTCCCGTCGTCGTCGGCGTCGACCGGATGATGGCGTTGCAGGATGGCCTGCTCACGACGGCCTCGCATCTGCTGTTCGCCAGTGCGCAGCTGCAGGAGACGGCCGGCGTCGACGGCGACGGCGAGGCACTGAAGCTTCTGGCCGGGCTGACGCCGGCCTTCATCGCGGCCACAGACGGCCCGCATGGCACGGTCTGGCTGAACGAAAAGAATCAGCTGGAGGAGACACCGGCCTTCCCGGTCCAGGCGGTCGATACGCTCGGCGCCGGCGACGTCTTCCATGGTGCGTTCACGCTCCGACTCGCCGAGGGCGAGGGGGTACGGGAGGCGCTGCGATTCGCCGCGGCCGCCGCAGCGCTGAAATGCACCCGCCATGGCGGCGGCCTGGCTGCCCCGCAACGCGTTGAAGTTGAAGAGCTTTTACGTACCCGGCCCTAGTGCGGCTACACTGCTGCGCGAACAATATAGGCTTGTCGTGGAAGGATATTCTATATATCAGGGAAACCGGCCACATAAATGAAACAAAGTTCTTCAAATGACTGATTCCACCGTCCAGGTTCCCGAGACCAGCCGCCGCCTCGATGCCATCGACCGCAAGATCCTGATGGTCCTCCAGGAGGATGCTTCCCTTTCCGTCGCCGAGATCGGCGACCGTGTCGGCCTGTCCTCGACCCCCTGCTGGAAGCGCATCCAGCGCCTGGAGGCCGACGGCGTGATCACCAAGCGCGTGGCCCTCGTCGACCAGAACAAGATCGGGCTCGGCATCTCCGTGTTCGTGTCGGTGGAGAGCGCCGATCATTCCGACGCCTGGCTGAAGCGGTTCGCCGACGCCGTCAGCGCCATGCCGGAGGTGATGGAGTTCTATCGCATGGCCGGCGACGTCGACTACATGCTGCGCGTTGTGGTCGCGGACATGCAGAGCTATGACGTGTTCTACAAGAAGCTGATCAGCGCCGTGCCGCTGAAGAACGTCACCTCGCGCTTCGCGATGGAGAAGATCAAGTCGGTCACCGCGCTGCCGATTCCGGCGGTGGTGGCGGCCTGACGCCGATTCTCATTTTGACGCGTTTTCTTCACGCGAACCGGTATCCACTTCGCTCGAAAACGCTTCACGCCGGCTGAAACACCGGCAGGGTGACGCTGACGCGCGTGCCTCCGCCCGGGGCCGCGCCGATCGCGATCGTCCCGCCATGGGCTTCGACCAGGCTGCGAACAACGGCGAGACCAAGACCGGCGCCGCCGGTCGCGCGATTGCGCGACTTCTCCAGCCGGTGGAACGGCTCCAGCACGGTCTGACGCTGATCGGCGGGAATCCCGGGCCCCTCGTCGCCGATCGACACGACGACCGCACCGTCCTTCAGGATCGTGCGCACATGCGCGGCACGGCCATAGGCGAGCGCGTTGTCGATGATGTTGGCGAAGACCCGTCGCAGGGCGAGCCGGTCGCCGAGGACGACGACGTTGCGCGCACGTTCGTCCGCGACCAGATCGACCGCTGCGCCCTGAACGTGCCGGTCGTGCACCTCGACGGCAACCAGCGCGGCGAGCTCGACCATCTCCTGTGACAGTCCGCCGGCACCCGCCCGCGTTGACAGCAGCGCGTCATCGAGCAGCCGGATCATGTCGTCGATATCGGCTACCGCCCGCTGCCGCTCGACATCGTCGGGAATGTGCTCGACGCGCAGCCGCAGCCGTGTCGCAAAAGTCCTGACGTCATGGGCGATGCCGCCAACCAGCGTCATGCGCGCACGCAGCATCTCGGCAAGCCGCCGCTGCAAGCGGTTGAACGCGGCTATGACGGCGCGGATCTCCGGCGCGCTGCGTCGCGCATCCGGCAGCGGCGGCGGATCGGCCGACAGATCGACGCGATCGACGGCGGCGGCGAGCTGCGCCAGTGGCCGCGTCTCGCGCTGCATGACCAGCAGCGCAAGTAGCGCCACGATCGAGCCGAACAGGCCCGCACCGAAGCCGACGGGCAGGCCGAACGGGGTCACCGGCAGCCGGGTATAGGCGTCGATGACCAGCAGATCGCCGCTGCGCAGGCCAATGCGGAATTCGATCGCATTGGCCATCAGCCGCGCGAGGCGGGGAAACAATCGACCGGCGCGACGGTTCGGCGGCGACACGATCTCGACCGGGCGGCCCCCGAGGCCGGCCGCATAGGTCTCGCGCAATTGTCGCTGCTGCTCCGGCGTCTCGCCGTTGACCGGTGCGCCCGACGGCACGATTCGCGCAACGAATTGGGGCGACGACACCGCGTCGAGGACGGCCTGCCGCGCGTCGCCGGCCGTGCGCTCAAGCAGCGTCGCAAGCGCATCGAGGCGCGCGGGCGATGGCCGCGTGAGCTCGTTCTCGTGCACCGTGGTCCGGTAGAAGATCGCCAGGACGACGGTGACGACCACCGTGAAGCCAACCAGTCCGATCAGCGCCAGCCGGGCGGCAAGCGTCACGCGCAGCATCAGGACACCTGCTTGACGGTCGCGGTGAACAGATAGCCGCCGTTGCGCACCGTCGTGATCAGGTTGGAGCCGGGACTTGCACCGTCGAGCTTGCGGCGCAGCCGCGAAATCAGCATGTCCACGGTGCGGTCGAACGGCTCCGCCGAACGACCACGCGTCCAGTCGAGGATTTGGTCGCGCGTCAGCACCCGGCGCGGGCGCTGCACGAAGCAGCCGAGCAGATCGAACTCGGCGCTGGTCAATTGCAGCACCGGCGTGTCGGCCTCGACCGTCTCGACACTGCGGGCATCGAGATCGATTACGAAGCGGTCGAAGGCAAAACGCCGGACCAGCGGCTTTGCCGGAGCCCCGTTGGCGCGGCGCAGGATGGCGCGAACGCGCGCCAGCAGCTCGCGCGGCCCGAACGGCTTGGTGAGATAGTCGTCCGCACCCATCTCGAGACCGACCACGCGATCGATCTCGTCGCTCTTGGCGGTGAGCATCAGGATCGGGAGGGAGTCGTCGGCGCGCAAGCGACGGCAGATCGAAAGCCCATCCTCGCCCGGCAGCATCAAGTCGAGGATGACGAGGTCGGGCCGCAGGCGCTGGAGCGTCGAATCCATCGCCTTGCCGTCGGCGACGCAAGCAACCTCGAACCCCTCGCGCCGCATGAAGTCGGCAACGAGGCGGCTGATCTCGGGATCGTCCTCCACCATGAGGATCGTGGCCGAATGCGCGTTCATCGCCCGCATTGTGGACGACCGCGCGTGCCGCGCAAGGGCAGCGGCGCCGTTGTTACATAGTGTTACATGGAGCCGACAAGGCCCTAACAATCGTTTCCTCCCGGCAATGCGGCGCAGACGCCGCGGCTCCAGTCTCCTGCGCACGGCTCCCGCTCACGGCAGCCCCCAGAAGGAGACGACGACCATGACCAAGCTCTTCCTCACCTCCCTCGTCATCAGCACCCTGTCGGTCGCAGCGGCGGCCGACGCCAATGCCTGGACGAGGTCGGCGACGGCGACCGGGCCGCGCGGCACCTCCCACGTCACCGCGACGGGAAGCTGCGCCAACGGCAGCTGCACGCGCAACGTCACCCGCACCGGCCCGGCCGGCAACACCTACACCCGCACCGGCACCATCTCTCGCTGAGCGGGCCGGGCCGTCGCCGCATTTGCCCCGGGCGGCGGCGGCTCATTGCCCCATAACGGAAAGGACAATTGCCGTGCAATCGATTCTCCGCCTCAGTTCGTTCGCGCAAGCCGCAACCATCGCCGCCGTTGGCGTTGCGGCTTCGACATCCGCGCTCGCCCAGACTCATACGCAGATCACGTCGCAGATGCGCAGCGAGGCGCAAGCCGTGATGCAGGCCTGCCGCAGCGACTATGACAGCCTTTGCACCAATGTCAGCCCGGGCGGCGGACGCATACTCGCCTGCCTGCAATCCCATGCCGGCCGGCTCACGCCATCCTGCGCGAAGGCGCTGCCGCGCGCCCAGGCACTGCGGGACAGTGCCGCCAGCGCCGGCGTCGCGTCGAAATAGGAGGATGCCGTGGGCTACGCCTCACTTCTGCTCGATCCGACGCTCAGGCGCGTGATCCTGGCGACGGCGATCTGCCTGATGCTGCTCGAATACGGCATCGGCCGGCTCGCCCATCGCGACACCCACGACTGGCGCGAGAGCGTTGCCTCTTTCGGCGTGGCCCTCGGACAGAACCTGCTGCGCGCGATCGAGGCAGGCATTCTCGCGATACCGTTCGCATTCCTGTACGAGCACCGCCTGTTCGACTTCGCGCAGACCGGTCCGCTCGCGCTCGCCGGATTGTTCCTGGGGAGCGAGTTCCTGTACTATTGGCAGCATCGCGCCTCGCATCGCATTCGCTGGATGTGGGCGACGCATGCAGTGCATCACTCGACGACGCGACTGAACTTGACTGCGGCGATCCGGCTCGGCTGGACCGGTAACATTTCGGGCAATTTCCTGTTCTTCCTGCCGCTCGCGCTGGTCGGCTTCCATCCCCTTGCGATCGTCGGATGCTCGGGATCAATCTGCTCTACCAGTTCTTCATCCACAGCGACTTCGCGCCGAAGCTCGGCGCGCTCGAATGGGTGCTCAACACGCCGAGCCACCATCGCGTGCATCATGCCTGCAACGAGCCGTGCCTCGACAGGAACTATGGCGGCATCCTGATCGTGTTCGACCGCCTGTTCGGGACCTTTGCCGAACGGCCCTCCGACCAGCCGCTCCGCTTCGGCCTCGTCGGCGGCACACCATCATTCAACCCGATCCGGATCGCGCTCGGCGAATGGATTGCGATGCTGGGCGACGCCTGGAAGGCACGGGGCGCGGGCGCGAAACTCCGCGCCCTGTTCGGCCCGCCCGGGGGTTGAGCGCGCGCAGGCGCTCAGATCTTCTGATTGTACTCGCCGACTTCGGGATGCGTGCGCAGCACGCTGTTCACCATCTCGAACATGTCGTGCATGCGCTGCTCGGAAACCGGGCTCTCGACCACCACGACGAGTTCGGGCTTGTTGGAAGAGGCACGGACCAGGCCCCAGCTGCCGTCTTCCACCGTGACGCGCACGCCGTTGACGGTGACGAGATCGCGGATCGCCTGGCCGCCGATCCTGGCGCCCTTCGCCTGCAGGCCTTCGAAATGCTTCACCACGGCGTCGATGACGCCGTATTTGACCTCGTCGGCGCAATGCGGCGACATGGTCGGCGACGACCAGGTCTTCGGCAGCGCGTTCTTCAGATCGGCCATCGACTTGCCGGGGGCGCGGTCGAGCATGTCGCAGATCGCGAGCGCCGAGACCAGGCCGTCGTCATAGCCGCGGCCATACGGCTTGTTGAAGAAGAAGTGGCCGGACTTCTCGAAGCCCGCCAGCGCGCCCGTCTCGTTGGTGCGGCGCTTCATGTAGGAATGGCCGGTCTTCCAATAGGCGGTCTTGGCACCCTGCTTCTGCAGCACGGGATCGGTGACGAACAGACCGGTCGACTTCACGTCGACGATGAAATGCGCGTCCTTGTGAATCGCCGACATGTCGCGCGCCAGCATCACGCCGACCTTGTCGGCGAAGATCTCCTCGCCGGTGTTGTCGACGACGCCGCAGCGGTCGCCGTCACCGTCGAAGCCGAGACCGACATCGGCCTTGTGATGCAGCACGGCGTCGCGGATCGCGTGCAGCATCTCCATGTCCTCGGGGTTCGGATTGTATTTCGGGAAGGTATGGTCGAGCTCGGTGTCGAGCGGGATCCCCTCGCAGCCGATCGCCTCCAGCACCTGCGGCGCGAACGCGCCGGCGGTGCCGTTGCCGCAGGCCGCGACGACCTTCAGCTTGCGCGTCAGCTTCGGACGAGAGGTGAGATCAGCGATGTAGCGCGCCGGATAGTTCTCGTGGAACTGGTAGGAGCCGCCGGCCTTGTTCCCGAACTCGGCATTGAGCACGATTTCCTTCAGCCGCGTCATCTCGTCGGGACCGAAAGTGAGCGGGCGGTTGGCGCCCATCTTCACGCCGGTCCAGCCGTTGTCGTTGTGCGAGGCCGTGACCATGGCGACGCAGGGCACGGCGAGATCGAACTGCGCGAAATAGGCCATCGGCGTCACCGCAAGCCCGATGTCGTGCACCTTGCAACCCGCCGCCATCAGGCCGGAGATCAGCGCATATTTGATCGAGGCCGAATAGCCCCGGAAATCGTGGCCGGTGACGATCTCCTGCTTGACGCCGAGCTCGGCGATCAACGCGCCCAGCCCCATGCCAAGCGCCTGCACACCCATCAGGTTGATTTCCTTCTGGAACAACCAGCGCGCGTCGTACTCCCGAAAACCGGTGGGCTTCACCATCGGCTCGGATTCGAAGGCATAGGTGTTGGGCAGCAGGACGGGTTTCGGCTTCGGAAACATTGAGACGGTCTCGTGAAAAGGCAGGAATTGATGCAGCCTTAGCGAATGCCGGGCCACGGCGGAAGGCGGGAATGAAGGCTTATGGCCGATAATTGCGGCAGTTTGGTAACGGGAAATGCTGCGCCGGGAGAGACCTGCATGTCCGGCCAAATCGGCTATGGACGTGCCATCTCATCTTCGATGACCGCCCTGAGAGGTGACAGGGCCTGTTGAACGGTCTCCCATACAAGACGGGCAGCGACATCCTCATAGTTGTGGCGATAAACATTGCCCGCCGCCGCCATCTGCCTCCATGCGATCGCCGGGTGCCTCGCCTTCAGCTCCTCTGGCAGACGCCGAGATGCCTCTGAAATGATCTCCAAACACCGTAACAGCATAGACCGCCCGCAGGTCCGCCGCGAATGCCTCGCGGTCGAGACCTGTGGCGAACTCAGCCGCCAAATCGATGTGATGCAAGATGTCCCGCAGGGTCCCGTCGATGCGATCAGAAGGCATACACGACATCGGCCGTCGCGGCAGGCGCGACGTATGATTTCAGAGCGTCGCGATTGACGACATCGACCGGCCCGTCAAAAAGGTTGGCGATATATTCCTTGAGCTCGACGTAGTCGAAGACCGTGATCCGCGCGTCCGGATCAATCTCGACCATGATATCGACGTCGCTCCCGGGATGATTTTCACCCCTCGCGACCGAACCGAACAAGGCGGCATGCAAAATGCCCCGTTCGCGCAGGGCGGGCTCGGACTGTCGCAGGATGGCAATCGCGTCGGGTCCGTTCATGGACGGAATTTAGCACCCCGTCCGGTCTTGAGGTAGGCCCAGCTGGGCCAATTGGAGCGGGACCTACTGCTCCAACACCATCTGACCGTTGGCGTATTCGAAACGCTTCAGGCGGGACAGGAAGGAAAGGCCGAGCAGGTTCTCGGACAATGCCTCGTCGGGCAGGACCATGGCGTCGACGTCGCGCACGATGAGACCGCCGACATCCAGCATGGCTATGCGGGTGCGCGCGGCCTTGATGGTGCCGTTGGCGGTGGAGACGGTGGCGTTGTATTCGCTGCGCGAGGGACGCAGGCCGAAGCGAGCAGCCGAGGTCTCGTTCAGCGCGACGACGGAGGCGCCGGTATCGACCATGAAGCCGATGCGCTGGCCGTCAATCCGGCCCTCGGTCTGGAAGTGACCGCGGCCATCGCGGGAAATGGCGAGGCTGCGGCCGCCGGCCGGCGCCGTGGTCGCAACCGCGACCGTCGCACGCGGCGCGGACGTGGCGGACGCCGAACTCATCCTGTCCGCCATCTGCGCCATGAAGGTGCCGAGGCCGATCATGATGGCCGCGAAGATCATAATGTTACGCATCACATCACTTCCGAGCCGTAAAGCCCGATTTCACCACGCAACCGCTCCACCCGCGAGCGCCGCGGCGGCCAGAGCTTCGCCATTTTGGCGAAAAGAATGAGCGGACGGTTAATGCCGGCCTACAAACCTCACGTCCCGCGCGGCTTCGCCCGCCGCGTCGGCACTGCGTTCGCCGGATCGTCCGGCCAGGGGTGGCGCGGGTAGCGGCCGCGCAGGTCGGAGCGGACCGCGGCGTAGCTGCCGCGCCAGAAGCCGGGGAGATCGCGCGTCACCTGCACCGGGCGCTGCGCCGGCGAGAGCAATTCCAGCACCAGCGGCACCTTGCCGGCGGCAATCGAGGGATGGGTGTCGAGGCCGAACAATTCCTGCAGCCGCACCGCGATGGTCGGCCCCTGCTCGGCCTCGTAATCGATCGCGAGCGCGCTGCCGGTCGGCGCCTCGAAATGCGTCGGCGCCTCGCGATCGAGCCGCGCGCGCATCTCCCACGGCAGCAGCGCCATCAACGCATCGGAGAGATCGCCGGGGGAGATGTCCTTGAGCGCGATCTTGTCGTAGAGCGCCGGCACCAGCCAGTCGTCGCGCCGCGCGATCAGCCCATCGTCCGACAGATCGGGCCAGCTCCCGCCCTCGGCCTTGCGCAGGAACATCACGCGGTCGCGCCACTGCTTGGCCGCCTTCGACCAGGGCAGCCGGTCGAGGCCGGCTGCGATCAGCCCGTCCGCGAAGATGCGCGCGGTGTCCTCCGAGGGCGAGACGGCAAGTGTCGCCTCGGACAGCGTGATCGCGTGCAGCGCACGCCTGCGCCGCGCCCGCAGCGCCATCGCGCCGCGATCGAAGGAGATCTCGTCCGCGGTCTCGATGTGCTCGGCGAAATGCCGCTCGATCTCGTCCTGGGTGATTTGCGCGGCGAGCAGGATGCGTCCGCTCGCCGCCGTCCCCGTCATCTCGCCGATCGCGATGTAGGGCGCGCGGGCGAGCGAGGAAGTCTGCTCGACGGAAGCGCCACGGCCGTTGGCCAGCACGAAACTGCCATTGCCGCGGTTGCGCGCGACACGGTCCGGAAAGGCATAGGCGAGCATCAGACCGGTCGAGAGATCCTCCTGCTGCCCTGCCTTCTCCGAAGCGGCGACCTGCGAGGCCCAGCGCCGCGCGAGATCGCGCGCGCCCGCCGCGCGCGGCGAGCGGTCGCGGCGGAGCTGGTCGCGCCGGTGCTCGAGATCGACGCTGTCGCCCCCTAACCCGCGCTCGGTGATGATGGCCGCGATCTCGGCGGCGGCCTCGCCGCTGCCTGCGCGATGCGAATCCACGATCATGCGCGCCAGCCGCGGCGGCAGCGCCAGCGAACGCAGGCTCTTGCCCTCTGCCGTGATGCGGCCGTCGCCATCGAGCGCGTTGAGCTCCGTCAGCAGGCTCTTCGCTTCCTTCCAGGCCGGCTGGGGCGGCGGATCGAGGAACGACAGTGCGGCGGGATCGCTGACACCCCATTGCGCGAGATCGAGCACCAGCGAGGAAAGATCGGCGCTGAGGATCTCCGGCTGGGTGTAGGGCGCAAGCGAGGCCGTCTGCGGTTCGTCCCAGAGCCGGTAGCAGACACCGGGCTCGGTGCGACCGGCGCGGCCGCGCCGCTGGTCCACCGCCGCGCGCGAGGCGCGCACGGTCTCGAGCCGCGTCAGGCCGATGTCGGGCTCATAGCGCGGCACGCGGGCGAGACCGGAATCGACGACGATGCGCACGCCCTCGATGGTGAGCGAGGTCTCGGCGATCGAGGTCGCCAGCACCACCTTGCGCGTGCCCTTTGGCGCGGGCGCGATGGCGCGGTCTTGCACGGCGGCATCGAGCGCGCCGAACAGCGGCACGATCTCGATAGAGGCGTCGTGCACGCGCTCGCCGAGAAAATTCTGGGTGCGGCGGATCTCGGCGGCGCCCGGCAGGAACGCCAGCACCGAGCCGCTATCGGCGCGGAGCGCGGACGCGATCGCATCCGCCATCTGCCGTTCGACCGGCGCATCCGCCTTGCGGCCGAGATAGCGGGTCTCGACCGGAAAGGCGCGGCCCTCGCTTTCGACGACGGCCGCGTCGCCGAGCAATCTTGCCACGCGCGCGCCGTCGAGCGTGGCCGACATCACGAGGATGCGCAGATCCTCGCGCAGGCCGGTTTGCGCATCGCGCGCCAGTGCCAGGCCCATGTCGGCGTCGAGCGAGCGCTCGTGGAATTCGTCGAACAGGATGGCGGCAACGCCGGAGAGTTCGGGGTCGTCGAGGATCTGGCGGGTGAAGATGCCTTCGGTCACCACCTCGATGCGCGTCGCGCGCGCGATCTTCGAGCCGAAGCGGACGCGATAGCCGACGGTCTCCCCGGTGCGCTCGCCGAGCGATTTGGCCATGCGATCGGCACTGGCGCGTGCGGCGATGCGGCGCGGCTCCAGCACGATGATCTTCCTGTTCCTCGCCCAGGACGCATCGAGCAGCGCAAGAGGCACCCGCGTGGTCTTGCCGGCGCCGGGCGGCGCAACCAGCACGGCCGCGTTATGGGTCTCCAGCGTGCGCGACAAATCGTCGAGCACGGCATCGATCGGGAGGGGCGTGTCGAAGCTGCGAGGCAAGGTCAATCCACTCGTCATGCCCGGTCTTCGTGCCGGGTATCCACGTTCTTTCAGGCGAGAGTGAACAAGACGTGGATGGCCGGGACCCGGCTCCGCGAACGCTTCGCCGGGCTTACAGGTATTGGGCCGGCGAAGCTTAGGTGAAGACGGCAAGCCCGGCCATGACGGCTTCCTTCAACGAGAAATGCAGCTATCAGCCCTGCACAGGGGGCCGGCCGACGCTCTCGTAGGTGAAGCCGGCGGCTTCCATGTCTTCGGGGCGATAGATGTTGCGGAGATCGACGACGACGGGCCGCGCCATGACGCTCTTCAGCCGGTCGAGATCGAGCGCGCGGAACTGCACCCATTCGGTGACGATGACGAGCGCATCGGCGCCTTGCGCGCAGGAATAGGCATCCTCGCAATAGGTGATGCTGGGCAGCTCGCCCTTGGCCTGCTCCATGCCGACGGGATCGAACGCCTTCACCGTCGCGCCCATGTCGATCAGGCCAGTCACCAGCGGGATCGACGGCGCATCGCGCATGTCGTCGGTGTCGGGCTTGAAGGTGAGGCCGAGCACGGCGATGGTCTTGCCGCGCAAATTGCCGCCGAGCGCCTGGCTCACTTTCCGCGCCATCGCGCGCTTGCGGTTCTCGTTGACCGCCAGCACGGATTCGACGATGCGCAGGGAGACGTCGTAGTCCTGCGCGATCTTGATCAGCGCCTTGGTGTCCTTCGGGAAGCACGAGCCGCCGAAGCCGGGCCCGGCGTGCAGGAACTTGGTGCCGATGCGGTTGTCGAGGCCAATGCCGCGCGCGACCTCCTGGACGTTGGCGCCGGCTTTTTCGGAGAGATCGGCGATCTCGTTGATGAAGGTGATCTTGGTCGCGAGGAACGCGTTGGCGGCGTATTTGATCATCTCGGCGGTGCGGCGCGCGGTGAACATCAGCGGCGCCTGGTTCAGCGACAGCGGGCGGTAGATGTCGCCCATCACCTTGCGGCCGCGCTCGTCGGAGGTGCCGACCACGATACGGTCTGGAAACTTGAAGTCGCGGATCGCCGCGCCCTCGCGCAGGAACTCGGGGTTCGAGGCGACGACGACGTCGGCCGCAGGGTTCGTTTCGCGGATGATGCGCTCGACCTCGTCGCCGGTGCCGACCGGCACGGTCGACTTGGTCACTACGACGGTGAAGCCGGTGAGCGCTTGCGCGATCTCGCGGGCGGCGGCGTAGACGTAGGACAGATCGGCGTGGCCATCGCCGCGGCGCGAGGGCGTGCCGACCGCGATGAACACGGCATCTGCGTCGGCAACCGGCCTGGTCAAATCGGTGGTGAATTCCAGCCGCCTGGCCTTGACGTTGGTCGCAACCAGTTCGTCGAGACCGGGCTCATAGATCGGGATCTCGCCCCGATGAAGCGCCGCGATCTTCCTCTCGTCCTTGTCGACGCAGGTGACGTCGTGGCCGAAATCCGCAAAGCAGGCTCCGGAAACCAGTCCCACATAACCCGTGCCGATCATCGCGATGCGCATGAAAAATCCTGTTCCAGCGTGGTTAACGGAAGCCCAATTCGCGGCGGTTTAGCATTTTCCCGAGGTCATGGAACAGTCCGCACGCAAAAACCGGCCCGCGATTTGAACCGGTAAAGAAGTCGGAAACCACTGGGCTCCAAACTGCCCCGCACCCATACAGGGACGGGCGGAACACGCCTCGAAAGGGGACATCATGGCACGATCAGGCACAATCGCGGCGGCCGGGCCTTCCAGGGCCCCTTCTGCCGCGCGTGTCGACTGGGTCGATTATGCCAAGGGCATCTGCATCGTCATGGTCGTGATGATGCATTCGGTGCTGGGGGTCGAGCTCGCCGCTGGGCAGACCGGTTTCATGCATGTCGTCGTGGCCTTCGCAAAGCCGTTCCGGATGCCGGATTTCTTCCTGATTTCGGGCCTGTTCCTGTCTCTGGTGATCGATCGGGACTGGCGAACCTATCTCGACCGCAAGGTGGTGCATTTCGCCTATTTCTATGTCGTCTGGGTGACAATCCAGTTCGGCTTCAAGGCGCCCGCCTTCGCGGCCGAGACGAGCTGGCGCGAGGTTGGGCTCCTGTACCTGGAATCCTTCATCGAGCCGTTCGGCACGCTGTGGTTCATCTATCTGCTGCCGATCTTCTTCGTCGTCACAAAACTGACACGCAAACTCCCGCCGCTCGCGATCTGGCTCCTCGCCGCTGCACTGGAGACGGCGCGGATCACGACCGGCTGGACCGTCATCGACGAGTTCTGTGCGCGCTTCGTCTATTTCTATTCGGGCTATTTGTTCGCGCCTTACGTGTTCGCCCTTTCGGATCGCGCGCGCAACCATCCCGCGCTGGCGCTCGCAGCGCTCGCGGCCTGGGCATTGATCAATGCCGGCCTGGTCGCGCATGGGGCCAGCGAATGGAAGCTCGTCTCGCTCGTGCTCGGCTTTGCCGGCGCCTGCGCCATCATCACGACGGGCACGCTGCTCGCGCGCGCCCGGTGGATGAATTTCCTCCGCTTCTGCGGCGAGCATTCGATCGTGATCTACCTCGCCTTCTTCCTGCCGATGGCGGCAACGCGGACGCTGCTGCTGCGCAAGGGTATCATTCCCGACATCGGAACGATGTCGCTGATGGTCACCATCGCCGGCGTGCTCGGCGCGCTCGCGATCTGGCGGGTAGCGCTGCGACTCAACGCGCACTTCCTGTTCGAGCGGCCCAATGCATTCTGGATTGCGCCGAAGAAGGCGGCGCCGGTGTTGCAGGCGGCGGAGTGACTCGTCATGCCACGCGAAGGCGGGGCATCCAGTATTCCAGAGACAGTTGTTGTCGACCGATAGGCCGCGGCGTACTGGATTCCCCGCCTTCGCGGGGAATGACAGTGGGGATAGTGGCTCAAAAATCCGCCTCCAAAGGCTGTCAAAGGCCGCAAAAATCCATACATTGCGGCCATGCCCAAAACCTCCCCGAAGACCACCGCCAAAGCTGACACCAAGGCCGCGCCGAAAGCTGCCGACACCAAGCCCGCTGCCAAGGCCGCTGCTGCGACAGCTGCTGCCAAACCGGTCGCAACGAAGGCGGCTGGCAAGGGCGACCACGTCTTCCTGGTCGACGGTTCCTCCTACATCTTCCGCGCCTATCACGCGCTGCCGCCGCTGAACCGCAAATCCGACGGCCTCCAGGTCAACGCCGTGCTCGGCTTCTGCAACATGCTGTGGAAGCTCTTGCGCGACATGCCCGAGGACAACCGGCCGACACATCTGGCGATCATCTTCGACAAGTCGGAAATCACCTTCCGCAACAGGATCTATCCGGACTACAAGGCGCACCGGCCGCCGGCCCCGGATGATCTGATCCCGCAATTCGCGCTGATCCGCGAGGCCGTGCGCGCGTTCGACCTGCCCTGCCTCGAGCAAGGCGGCTTCGAGGCCGACGATCTCATCGCGACCTATGCACGGCAGGCGAGCGAGCGCGGCGCCACCACGACCATCGTGTCCTCCGACAAGGACCTGATGCAGCTCGTGAACGACAGGATCGTCATGTACGACACCATGAAGGACCGCCGCATCGGCATCCCCGAGGTGATCGAGAAGTTCGGCGTGCCGCCGGAGAAGGTGGTCGAGGTGCAGGCGCTGGCCGGCGATTCCACCGACAACGTGCCCGGGGTCCCCGGCATCGGCATCAAGACCGCCGCGCAGTTGATCGTCGAATATGGCGACCTCGAGCAGCTCCTGTTCCGCGCCACCGAGATCAAGCAGCCGAAGCGGCGCGAGGCGCTGATCGAGAATGCCGAGAAGGCGCGGATCTCGCGCCAGCTCGTGCTGCTCGACGACAAGGTCGATCTGGAGGTGCCGCTGGACGACCTCGCCGTCCACGAGCCCGACGCGCGCAAGCTGATCGCCTTCCTGAAGGCGATGGAATTCACGACGCTGACGCGGCGCGTCGCCGAATATTCACAGATCGATCCGGCCAACGTCGACGCCGATCCCGGCTACGCGAAGGGCGCAAGTGTATTCTCGCCGCTGCCGCCCTCGGACGTCGTGCCCGCACCAGGGACAGGCACACCGGCGCGAACCGCGCCGGGCGAACGCAACAAGTCGGCGGGCAAGGAGGACAAGGCCGCGAGCCCGAAGGGTGCGCCGATCTCGCTCGCCGCGGCGCGCGAGGAAGCGCTGCGCAAGCTGCCGGTCGATCGCAGCAAATACCAGACCGTCAAGACGCTGAAAGAGCTCGACGCCTTCGTCGCGCGCATCCACGATGCCGGCCATGTCGCGATCGAGATCAAGGCCAACTCCATCGATCCGATGCAGGCCGATCTCTGCGGCATTGCGCTGGCGCTGGCGCCGAACGAGGCATGCTACGTGCCGCTGGCGCACAAGCAGTCCGGCGGTGGTGCCGGCCTGTTCGACGCCGGCCTCGCGCCCGACCAGGTCAAGCACAACGAGGCGATCGAAGCGCTGCGGCCGGTGCTGGAATCGACCGGCATCCTGAAGATCGGCTTCGACGTCAAGTTCACCGCCGTCATGCTGGCACAGCACGGCATCACCCTGCGCAACATCGACGATGCGCTCCTGATCTCCTACGTGCTCGACGCCGGCCGTGGCTCGCATGCGCTGGAATCGCTGTCCGAGCGCTGGTTCGGCCATGCCATGCTGAAGGAAAGCGAGCTGCTCGGCAGCGGCAAGGGCAAGATCACCTTCGACCAGGCGCCGATCGACAAGGCCGCGCCACTGTCGGCGGAAGGCGCCGACATCGCCTTGCGCGTCTGGCGCGTGCTGAAGCCGCGCCTCGTCGCCGAACACATGAGCGCGGTCTACGAGACCCTGGAGCGGCCGCTGGTCGCGGTGCTCGCACGGATGGAACGGCGCGGCATCTCGATCGACCGCCAGGTGCTGTCGCGGCTCTCCGGCGACTTTGCCCAGACTGCCGCCCGCGTCGAGGCCGAGATCCAGCAGATCGCGGGCGAGCCGGTCAATGTCGGCAGCCCGAAGCAGATCGGCGACATCCTGTTCGGCAAGATGGGACTATCAGGCGGCACCAAGACCAAGACAGGCGCGTGGTCGACCACCGCGCAGGTGCTGGACGAGCTCGCCGAGCAGGGCCACGACTTCCCGAAGAAGATTCTGGAGTGGCGCCAGGTTTCGAAGCTGAAATCGACCTACACCGACGCGCTGCCGACCTATGTCAACCCGCAAACCCATCGCGTGCACACGACCTACGCGCTGGCGGCGACCACGACGGGGCGGCTGTCGTCCAACGAGCCGAACCTTCAGAACATTCCGGTGCGCACCGAGGATGGCCGAAAGATCCGCCGCGCCTTCATCGCGACGCCCGGGCACAAGCTGGTCTCCGCCGACTATTCGCAGATCGAGCTCAGGCTGCTCGCCGAGATCGCCGACATTCCCGTGCTGAAGCAGGCGTTCCGCGACGGGCTCGACATTCACGCCATGACGGCATCCGAAATGTTCGGCGTGCCGATCAAGGGCATGCCGGGCGAAATCCGCCGCCGCGCCAAGGCGATCAATTTCGGCATCATCTACGGCATCTCCGCGTTCGGCCTCGCCAACCAGCTCGGCATCGCGCGCGAAGAGGCTTCCGCCTACATCAAGAAATATTTCGAGCGCTTTCCGGGCATCCGCGCCTATATGGACGAGACGCGCGACTTCTGCCGCAGCCATGGCTACGTCACCACGCTGTTCGGCCGCAAGTGCCACTACCCCGACATCAAGGCCTCCAACGCCTCGGTGCGCGCCTTCAACGAACGCGCCGCGATCAACGCTCGGCTCCAGGGCACCGCAGCCGACATCATCCGCCGCGCGATGACCCGGGTGGAGGATGCGCTGGCGGCAAGGAAGCTGTCGGCGCAGATGCTGCTCCAGGTGCACGACGAACTGATCTTCGAGGTGCCGGACGCCGAGGTCGATGCGACCCTCCCCGTCGTGCAGCACGTGATGCAGGACGCGCCGTTCCCGGCCGTGCTGCTCTCGGTGCCGCTGCATGTCGACGCGCGCGCGGCCAACAATTGGGACGAGGCGCATTGATCTCTCCACCAGCACGGTGTCGTCCCGGCGAACGCCGGACCCATAACCACAGGATCGGGTTTGGCGACGATTGCCCATGACGATCTCGCGTCAAACTTCTCCCTGGGGCTATGGGTCGTAAGTTTGGGTGCCTCGCGTATTGTGGGGTCGAGGCGGGCGTTGCGAGACTTATGGGAGGTCTTCTCGACCGTCGGGATCTCGCACCCCGCCTCGTTTGATTGATGCGGGGACCTCAATTGTCCTCCGAGCAATTGCGTCATGGCACCACCACGCCCCGCATATTAGAACCGTGCCATCTCCCGCACCGGTTCACCCATGCCCCACACTCCCGCCCTGCTCGGCTTCGCCCTCGTCTGCCTCGGCCTCGTGCTCACGCCGGGCCCGAACATGATCTACCTGATCTCGCGCTCGATCACGCAAGGGCCGGCGGCGGGCATCGTCTCGCTCGGCGGTGTCGCGCTCGGTTTCGTGTTCTACATGCTGTGCGCGGCGTTCGGCATCACGGCGCTCCTGCTCGCCATTCCCTTTGCCTATGACGCGCTGCGCTTTGCCGGCGCCGGCTATCTGCTCTGGCTCGCCTGGCAGGCGGTGAAGCCGGGCGGGCGTTCGCCGTTCCAGGTGAGAAAGCTCGTGATTGACAGCCCGCGCAAATTGTTCGCGATGGGCTTCGTCACCAACCTGCTCAACCCGAAGATCGCGATGCTTTATCTCGCGCTGCTGCCGCAGTTCATCGATCCCGCCGCCGGCAGCGTGCTGGCGCAGTCGGTGGTGTTAGGGGCAATCCAGATCGCGATCAGCGTCAGCGTGAATGCGATGATCGCGCTCGCGGCAGGCTCGATCGCGCTGTTCCTGGCGAGCCGGCCGAGCTGGATGCTGGTGCAGCGCTGGCTGATGGGCACGGTGCTGGCCGGGCTCGCGGTGCGGATGGCGGTGGAAGCGAAGAAGGTGTGAGCTTTTTCTTCACCCTCCCCTGAAGGGGGAGCGTCGGCACGCGATCGAGCAAAGCGAGATTGCGTGACGGGGTGGGGTGTAAGGCCCCTCCCCGTCCAACAGTGTCCGAGTGGAGAGATCACCCCACCCCGCTCGCGCTACGCGCGATCGACCCTCCCCCTCCAGGGGAGGGTAAGAGCGCCATCAATCCAGCTTCGCATCCATGCCGCGCTTCACCGCCGGGCGGGCCATCAGCGCCTCGTACCAGCGCCTGACGTTGGGGAAGTCGGCCAGATCGACCTTGTGGCGAGGATGGCGCCAGGCCCAGCCCAGGATGGCAAAATCGGCAATCGAGAGCCCGCCGGCGACGAAGTCGCGCCCCTCGAGCCGCTGGTCCAGCACGCCGTAGAGCCGGCGCGTCTCCGCCATGAAGCGCTTCAGGCCGTAGGCGCGATCCAGCTCATTCTCCAGCGCGATGAAATGGTGCACCTGGCCCGGCATCGGGCCGAAGCCGCCCATCTGCCACATCAGCCATTCGTAGACGGGGATCCGCTCGCCAAGCGATTTCGGCAGGAATTTGCCGGTCTTTTCGCCGAGATAAAGCAGGATCGCGCCCGATTCGAAGATGCTGACGGGCTTGCCGTCCGGCCCCTCGGGATCGACGATCGCCGGGATCTTGTTGTTGGGAGAGAGCTTGAGGAACTCCGGCGCCATCTGCTCGCCCTTGGTGATGTTCACCGGGATCACCCTGTAGGGCAGCCCCATCTCCTCCAGCGCGACCGAGATCTTGCGGCCGTTCGGCGTGTTCCAGGTGTAGAGCTCGATGGTCATTCCCGTTTCCTTCCCCAAGAGGCTTGCCCCTCAACTACTCCAGAAGGTTGCGCCCTCACAACCGGCGGTTCGGGATGGCCGATCCCTGTTGACGGGAGACGCCACCTCTGGAATGTCGCGACTGTGCCGGATAAATTCCGCCTCCACCAAAAACGCTGTTCGAGGGACCGCCGTGTCGAAATCAGCCTCCCGCGCCCGCTTGTTCGAAATCATCCGCCGGCGCTCATTCGGCCGCGGCGAGGTGACACTCGCGTCGGGCCGCAAGAGCGATTTCTACTTCAACCTCAAACCGACCATGCTCGACCCTGAAGGCGCGACCCTGCTCGCCGAGCTGACCTATGAGGCACTGAAGGACGACCAGCTCGATTTCATCGGCGGACTCGAGATGGGCGCGGTGCCGCTGGCTGGCGCGCTGGCGCAGATCTCCTGGATCAAGGGCCATCCGATCGCGGCCTTCTTCGTGCGCAAGAAGCCGAAAGAGCATGGCGCCAAGCTCGCGATCGAGGGCCTGCCCAAGGGCGAGACGCTGGCAGGCAAGCGCGTCGTGATCGTCGAGGACGTCACCACCACAGGCGGTTCGGCGATGAAGGCGGTGGAATCGGTGCGCGAGACCGGCGCCAATGTGGTGCTGGTGCTGACCATGGTCGACCGCGAGGAGGGCGCCACCGACACGTTCGGTGCGGCCGGCCTGCCGTTCCGCTCGCTGTACAAGGCGTCGGAATTCCTGAAGGCGTAAGAGAACGAAACGAGACATTCTCGGTCGACATGCCTGAGCGTGCCCCGGAAGCAACGCCGTCCGTGAAAGCTGCGCCCGGCCTTAAAGAGATCACCGCCTCGTCTTGAAACCGCCTCCACGCAACTGCTCATTTACCATCGCGAACTAAGGTGAATCGTGTGCTGAGACCTCGAACGGTCCCGGCCGGTTCAGTAGCGTCGGGTGGAGTGAGCCTTGCGTACAGAGTTATCCCATACGCGGCGGCTGCGTCGTGCGATGCTCGTAGCTGTCATGGTTGCGGTTCCTGTGCTCGCGGCCTCGACCCCGGTTTCGGCCGAGGGCCTGTTCGACTTCCTGTTCGGCGGAATGCAACGGCCACAGCCGGCAACCTCCTCCGATCCCTTCACGGGCCAGCAGAATCCGGCAAACCCGCAATATGTACCGCCGACACGCTCGGCCGCAGCCGGCTCGGGCCCGGCCTTCTGCGTGCGCAGCTGCGATGGCAAGTATTTTCCGCTGATGCGAGGCACCGTGTCACCGGCGCAGATGTGTCAGGCGTTCTGTCCCGCCACCGCGACAAAGGTCTATTTCGGGTCCAGCATCGACGGCGCCTATTCGCAGACCGGCGAGCGCTATGCCGACAGCGAGAACGCGTTCGCCTATCGCAAGGCGCTGCGCGCCGACTGCACCTGTAACGGCCGCGAGCCGGTCGGCCTCGCCCCGGTCGATCTCGCGCTGGACTCTTCACTGAAGGCCGGCGACGTGATCGCCACCACCGACGGCCTCGTCGCCTATACCGGTATCCGCGTCGGCAACGACCAGGCCGCGGACTTCACCCCGGTTGCCTCCTATCCCGGTCTTACCGCGCAGGTCCGCGCACGCCTCGGTGAAATGAAGGTGGCGCCGGTGCGGGCAGAGACGATGTCGGCAGATGCGCCGGCCGCAGAGATCGTGCGCGAGGCGCTGCCCGATGTGACGGTGCCGAAGACGGCCGCGAAGCCGGCGAAGCGGGCGGGGCTGGATTGATCTCGTGTCCCGGACGGCGGCGCAGCGCGAAAGCGATGCGATGCTGAGCCGGGACCCATAGAATGCCGCGAGATGGGCCCCGGCTCTGCAGCGCATCGCACCGGACGATGCTTCGCATCGCCGGGAGCGCTGCGCTTTGTCCGGGGCACGGCGATCATCTGCCGATGATCACCCCGATCACGTTCGGCGCGGCCAGATATTTCTCCTCGATCGCCGCGCGCGCAGCGGCGCGGTTTTCCGGCGTCAAGAGGCCACGCTTCTCGGCCAAGATCATCCAGCAAAAGCCCCACCAATCGGTCAGCATGCCCGCTTCGTCGACGAGGTCATAACCCTGCTCGGCCGCGAAGATGCGCGCATGCGCCTCGTCCAGCGTGTCGAGAAACAGATGGTCCTCCGTCGAGAACAGATCGTCGCTGACGTCGTCGATGGTGTAGCCCCAGATCGACTGGCACACCGCGTTGAACTCGCGATCGAACTGGTCGTCGTCGACGGCATAACGGCGCGCCGCCTGATGCAGCCGCGACAGCGATCGCGCGAAATCGGCGATCCGGGTGAGGGCAAATTGATCGAAGGCGATGGTGGACATCTAGTCCTCGCAAAGTCTGACAGCCGCTAGATATTGTGTCGGCGATGCGCCGAATCACAATGATATATCAAAGACTTGCTAAATTGTTCTTAATTTGTTCTGAGGCGATCAAGGATCCCCGTCCGACCAGGGCCCGCTGTGATTGCCGGAATCGAAAGGGGCCGCCTCGCAGCGACCCCTTGCCGGTTACAATCTTGTTCGGGATGAGAAATCCAGCCCCGGCGAGCGTGAGGTTAGAGCCGGCGACAGGCTTGGGCGATTCCGGAAAACTACTGAATGGAGTGCTGTCCTAGTTTCGGCCGGCGTCTCAATAGCAGCGCGAGGCCGCAATGGCGTGGACGCGGCGGTCACCGAGCAGATGAGCGACGAAGCCGTTCTTCGGAAAGATCTTGGCGAAGGCAGCATCGCGGATACTGAGGCCGCCGGCATAGGCGCCGAAGGCCGGCATCACCACCCGTGCGCCGTCGGAGGCGAAGCAGCGGCGCTCCATCGAGCGTCCGCGCGCGGAGACGCGCGCCTTCGGATGCAGATGGCCGGCGATCTCGCCGCTTGCACCGGTCGGCTCGTGACGGAAGGTGATCGGGCCGATCATGACTTCGTCCGCGACGGTGCCGCCGAGATCGCGCGGCAGCATGGGATCGTGATTGCCCGAGATCCAGATCCAGTCGCGGCCGCTCTGGAGCGCGGCGACCGCGTCGCGGTCCTGCGCCGACAGGCGCTCATGCGCGGTGCGATCGTGAAAACTGTCGCCGAGCGCGATGACGATTCGGGGATCATGGCGGGCGATGACGGCGGCGAGACGGCTCAGCGTGGCCAGCGTGTCGTAAGGCGGCAGCAGCACGCCGCGGGTGGCGAAGCTGGAGCCCTTTTCCAGATGCAGATCGGAGACGACGAGCAGGCGCTGCTCTTCCCAGAACAATGCGCCGGAGAGGTCGGCGTGCAGCGCGATGCCTGCGACGTCAACGTGCCGCGTCGAAGTTATCGATACCGCCACATTCTCCGTCATGGCCGGGGGGG